>CAZENI010000189.1:0-13761 GCA_964513055.1 uncultured Opitutus sp. | reverse complement strand
CCGCACGAGGCTTACGCGGGGGATCTGAGCGGCATTGTCGCCGTCAACCTGCCGACCTGGGCGGAGCGGCACCTCTACGAACCGGGCGCCAGCACCGCCAAACTCGCGGAATGGGACGCCAAGCTCGAGGCCATTGTCTCGCGGACCAGCCAGTGCGACATCTCCCTGCTCGCCGGCATCCCGACCTGGTTGATCCAGCTCAGCCATGAGATCCAGGAACGGGCCGCCAACGGCGCGCGACACGCGATCCCGCTGCAGACTGTCTGGCCGAACCTGGAGTGCGTCATCCACACCGGCCTGCCGCTGGCGCCCTTCGCCGCGGAGCTGCGTGCGGCCCTCGGGGCGACCCCCAAGTTTCACGAGATCTACGCCGCCTCCGAGGGTTTCATCGCCGCGCAGGATACCGAAGCGCCCGCCGCCGGCCTGCGGCTGATGGCCGATCTGGGAGTGTTCTTCGAGTTCCTGCCCATGTCCGATTTCGACGGCGCCCGCCTCGAACAGCTCGGTGCCAGGACCGTGCCCCTCGCTGCGGTGAAGCCCGGCGTGGACTATGCGCTGGTGATCACGACGCCCGGCGGCCTGGCGCGCTATCTTCTCGGCGATGTGGTGCGCTTCGTGTCCACCGAACCCCCGCGGCTGCACGTCGTCGGGCACACCGTGCTCCGGCTGAATTCGTTCGGCGAGCAGGTGATGGAGAAAGACCTGACGGACGCGCTGGTGGGCATCTGCTCGCGGCGCAATTGGACGATCGTCAACTTCCACGTGGCCCCGCTGGTCCTGAGCGCCAGTCTGACCGGACAGAACCGCGGTCGCCACGAGTGGTGGATCGAGTTGAAGCCGGGCACGGTCGCCACGCCCATCGGTCCGCAGATCGCCGCGGAACTCGAGGTGGAGTTGCTGCGGGCCAATCCCACCTACGCCGCCAAGCGAAAGTCCGGCACGCTCGACACCCCGGTCGTCCGCCTCGTGATGCCCGGGGTGTTCGAGCACTGGCTGCGTTATCAAGGCCGCTGGGGCGGCCAGCATAAGCTGCCGCGCTGCCGCAGCGACCGCGTCATCGCCAGCGAACTGGCCCAGATCACGAATTTTGCGCAGGATTGATTTTTTCTTCGCCCCGCCGGGCCCGCTGGCATGCGTGCTGCTCAATCAAACCCATCCTGCCCAAGCAGGGTTTTGGGTAGCGTGAATCCGGCCGAGAGGTCGGAAACAGAAAAAACTGGGGCCGGCGTTAAGGGGTTATCGCCGGCCCCTTCTGCTTTTCAGAAGGAGTTGTAGAACCGGCCGGTGGCCGGTTGAAACCCGGCCAGCGGCCGGGTCTGCAGTCCAAAAGCGAGTTACGCCTGATATCGAGCCGCGCGGACAGAAAGCCCAAACCGTTCCCCGGTTCAGATTCCGGCCATTCGGCTCGTGCTGGCCAACCCCCGATCCCCGCTCGCCTCACGCCTTCTCGCGCAGGATCGCCAGCACCTTGGGCTCGTATTCCGCCGGATCCTCGGCGCCGACCTTGCGGTGACGGACCTGGCCCGCGCGATCGATGATGATCGTGGTCGGAATCGCCTCCATCGCGCCATAGGCTGCAGCCGTCGCCTCATCGCCCATCACCAGTTGGTAATTGATCCCCATTTTGTCCGCAAAGGGCTTCACGACATCCGGACCGCCCTGGTCGAGGGACACACCGACGACCACCAGGCCGTCCTTGGCATACTTCCGCGTCATCTCGATGTAGCCCGGGATTTCCATGCGGCACGGGCCGCACCACGTGGCCCAGAAATCGAGCACGACCACCTTGCCGTGCAGTTCCGCGAGCGTGACCGGCCTGCCGTTGAGGTCCTGCAGCTTCCACGCGGGCGCCGGTCCGAGCTTCGGCAGCGTGCTGAGGTTGGCGGCGTGCACCGGCTTCGGCACGACCGGTTTCTCCTCCTGTTTTCGAACGCAGGCCGTGGCGCCGAGCATGAGCGCGACACCGGAGACGAGGGTGAGAGAGCGAGCGAATTTCATGGAGGAAGAGTGGGCGCGTCCGAAATCGGACGCCGGACGCTACGCGTGAGAGCGGCGTCGGCAAATCTTCTTCCCCGAATTCCGCCTCATTCTGCCCGGCCGCCCGCTTCGCGCATCTCCGGCAGGTCCAGTCCGAGCGTCTCGATGAACTTCTTCATCGCGGGCGTCAGCACCCGCCCCTTGCGGTGGAGGATGGCCAGCGGCCGCGTGAACTCCTTGCCCTTGAAATGCAGCACCGCGAGCGAGCCCTGCTTGTTTTCCTGCACCACCGTGGCCTGCGGCACGATCGCGATCCCGTGGTCGATCTCGACCGCGCGCTTCACCGTCTCGATGTTGTCGAACTCCATCACCGGCTCGATCTCCAGCTTGTGCTCGCGGAAAATGATATCGACCGCCTTGCGCGTCGGGATGTCCGGATCGAAGCCGATGAACTTCTGGCCCGAGAGGTCCTTCACCTCGATGTCCGTGCGCTTCGCCAGCGGGTGCTGCGGATGCGTGATCAGCACGAGGTGATCGTTGCGGAAGGGCAGCACCTCGATCTGGCGCTGCTTGACCGGAAACGCCACCAGCCCGAAGTCCACCGAGTTGTGCAGGATGTCCTCGTAGACGAGGTTCGAGCGGCGGTATTCCACGCGCACATTCACCGACGGGAAATCGTGGAGGAATTTCTTGATGAACGGCGGCAGCTCATGGAGGCCGATCGAGTAGATCGTCGAGATGCGGATCGTGCCGCTGATCACCTTCTTCATCTCCTGCAGCTCCGAGAGCAGCTTCTCGTAGGTGTGCAGCATCTCCTTCGCCGCGTCGTAGACGCGCTGGCCCTCACGCGTCAGTTGAAACTGTTTCTGGCTGCGATCGATCAGCAGCGTCTTGAAGTGCCGCTCCATCGCCCGCGCCTGCTGGCTCACCGCCGATTGGGTGATGCCGTTGAGCTTGGCCGATTTTGAAAAGCTCTTGGTCTCGACCAGGTCCGCGAAGATTTTGAAATTCTCGATCTGCATGATTAGCTGGCGTTGTTGGATTCAGACTAGAATCTCACTTCGCGCCGTAAACACTTAAGTAATTTCCTTAATACGCATTTCTTGTGAAGTTCATTGCATATCCTCAGTTCGCACAGCGGGCCGACGAGATCCGCGCCCGGATCGCCGCCGCCTGCGCCGCCGCGGGACGCACCCCGGCCGGGGTGGAATTGCTGGCGGTGACGAAGACGCATCCCGCCGCGGCCGTGGACTACGCCGCCCGCTACGGTCTCCGCGCCGTCGGCGAGAATCGCGTGCAGGAAGGCCTTGAGAAGCGCGCGCAGATCGCGCCGGAAAGCGCCGGCGTGCGCTGGGAGCTCATCGGCCACCTGCAGTCCAACAAGGCCCGCCTCGCCGCGCAGCACTTCGACCGCGTCCAGAGCGTCGACAGCGAGAAGCTGCTCAACCACCTCGACCGCGCCGCCACCGAACTCGGCAAAATCCTGCCGGTCCTCCTCCAGATCAATGCCGGCAACGACCCCGCCAAGTTCGGCGCGGACCCCGCCGACGCGCCCCGGCTCCTCGAGGCCGCGCTCGCGCGCAAGAGCCTGCGCGTCGACGGCCTGATGACCATCGCGCCGCTCGGCGCCACCCCGGAGGAGACCGCCGCGCACGCGGCGCGGACCTTCGCCAATCTGCGCGAACTCCGCGACACCCTCACCGGCCGCACGGGCATCCCGCTCCGCGAACTCTCGATGGGCATGACCGGCGATCTCGAACTCGCGGTCGCGGCCGGCAGCACGCTCGTGCGCGTGGGCACGGCGCTCTTCGGCGCGCGCTAGCCTGCACGCTCCGCGCCGGATTTCCGCCCAGCTCGCAGGCCGCGGCACTTTTACGCGGCCCCGTCGGTTTCCCTATTGCGCCGTCCGGAAATTCTTTCTCCCTTCAAGGCCGTGGAAATCGAAATTCTCGGCGCAGCCGAACGCGATGCGTTGCTGAGCCTCCTCGACGATCCGAGTCCGGCTGTGCGCCGAGCGCTCCTGCTCCGCTTCAACCACCTCGGCCCCGCCTCCGCCCCGTTTCTGCAAGCCGTCGCGCGCGGCTCGAACCGCCTCCTTGCCCGCCACGCCGCCTGGTTTCTCGACGAGCTCAAGTTCTCCGATCCCGTCACCGAGTTCCGCGGCTTCATCCGTTCGCTCAATTACGAACTCGAATCCGGCGCCCTGCTGCTGGCCCGCACGGTCTCGCCGCAGCTCGATGCCGGCGATTGCTGCACGCAGCTCGACGCGATCGCCGCCCGCTGCCGCGAGTTGATCGTGGAGCCCTCGAGCGCGCGCGCGAAGTGCCGCGTGCTCAACCGCGTGCTCTTCCACGAGCTGGGCTTTCACGGCAACGTCGAGCACTACACCGATCCGCGCAACAGCTTCATCGACCAGGTGCTCGAGCGCCGCACCGGCATCCCCCTCTCGCTCAGCATCGTCTACCTCCTCGTCGCCGGCCGCGTCGGGCTCGAGCTCGAGCCGGTCGGTCTGCCCGGCCATTTCATCGTCGGCTGCTTCGCGGACGATCTCCCGTTCTTCATCGATCCCTTCGACCGCGGCGTGTTTCGCGACGCCGAGGAGATTTTCGATCTCCTGCGCGCGAACAACCTCACGCCCCAGGCCAGCGATCTCGCGCCCACCCCGATCCGCGAGGTGCTCTGCCGGAACTGCCGCAATCTCGTCAACCAATACACCTCCGCCGGCGAGCTTGAGCGCGCGCGCCTCTTCGCCCGGTTCGTCGAGGAGTTCGAGGCGACCTACGCGCGGCACGCGCAGAGCTGAAGGCTGCGGATTTCGGATCGCGGATCGATCAGCGCCGGCACTCCCGGCGCTTTTTGTTTTCCCCGCCCCGCAAACGGATCGCGTGGTTTGACAATCCGAAATCCGAAACCCGAAATCCGAAATCTCATGCCGGCCGATCCCGTCCTCACCCTCCGCGATCTCGAGTGTTGGTCGCGCGCCGGCACCTCGCTCGCCGTCCTCGGACATCCGATCAAGCACTCGATCAGCCCGGCGATGCACAACGCCGCGCTCGCCGCACTCGCACGCACCGACGCCCGCTTCGCCGATTGGGAATATTTCCGCTTCGAGGTCCACCCCGACGACCTGCCGCGCGCCCTCGAGCTGCTGCACGCGAAACGCTTCCGCGGCGTCAACCTCACCGTCCCGCACAAGATCATCGCTTTTGATCGCGTGGCCGAAATCGACGCCGCCGCACGCCCGGTCGGCGCGGTGAACACGCTGCGCTGGAGCGAACGGGGCTGGCGCGGCTTCAACACCGACGGCTACGGCCTCGCCGCCGCCGTGCGTGAGACCCTCGCGCTCGACCTCGCCGGCGCCCACGTGATCCTGCTCGGCGCGGGCGGCGCCGCCCGCGGCGCCGCGGTCGAATGCCTCCAGCGCGGCTGCAGGTCGCTCGCGATCGCCAATCGCACGCGCGCCAATCTCGACGCCCTGCTCGCCACCCTCGCGCCCGTCGCTGGCGCGATTCCCGTCCGCGGGTTCGCGCCGGAGGCGCCACCCGCCGATCTGCCCGCCGCAGCGCTCGTGATCAACGCCACCAGCGCCGGCCTGCGCGAAACCGATCCGCTCCCGCTCGACCTCGGCGCCCTGCCGCGGCCCGTCGCCGTCTTCGACATGATCTACAATCCGCCGCAGACGCCGCTGCTGCGCGCCGCCGCCGCCCTCGGCCTGCCGTTTGCCAACGGCCTCGGCATGCTCGTGCACCAGGGCGCCAAGGCGCTCGAGATCTGGAGCGGCATCCCGGCGGCACAGACCGCCCCGACCATGGCGGTCGCGGCGCACGACGCCCTCCGCGCCCGCTAGCGCCGGCCGGCCGCCGGGCATCGTTGGTGTTGCGGGGCGCTGACCGCCGCACCATTCCCTTCTCCGCCGATGGCCGATTTCGACTACGCCCAGTTCAACGCGGTGTTCCCGTGGTTTTTCCCGGTGGCCGCTTTTCTGATCGGCGCGTGCGTCGGCAGTTTTCTCAACGTCGTCATCTACCGCGTGCCGAAGGAGGAGTCGATCGTCACGCCCGGCTCCCACTGCGGCTGCGGCCAGCCGATCCGCTGGCATGACAACATCCCGATTCTCTCGTGGCTCGCCCTGCGCGGCCGCGCGCGGTGCTGCAGCCGGGCCTTCTCGTTTCGCTATCCGTTCGTCGAGCTCCTGACCGCGGCGCTTTTCACGCTGTGCTGGCTGCGCTTCCCGCCGGCCGTCGCGCTCTGCGGCTGGATTTTTCTGAGCTGCCTGATCGCCGCCACGTTCATCGATCTCGATCACATGATCATCCCCGACGTCTTCACGATCGGGCTGGCGGTCTTCGGCGTGCTGTTGTCGACGGCGGTCCCCGCGCTGCACAGCCAGCAGAGCGGCCTCTACCTGGTCGACAGCCTGCGCGCCATGGTCGTGTCGCTGCAGGGCCTGCTGATCGGATCGGCCCTCGTGCTGTGGATCGCAATCCTCGCCGAGGAACTCCTGAAAAAGGAAGCGATGGGCTTCGGCGACGTGAAGTTCGTCGGCGCCATCGGCGCGATCTGCGGCTGGCAGGGCGCGGTCTTCGCGGTGTTCGGCGGCGCCGTGGTCGGCACCGCGTGGTTCGTCGCCGCCAAGATCGTCGAACTCGCCCTCGGCCGCAAACCTCTCGCCCCGCCCGGCGACCTTGAGCCGGAATCGGTCGACCGCGCGGGCTTCGACGCGGACGCGGGCCTGTCGTTCGGCACGCACGTGCCCTTCGGTCCCATGCTCGCGATCGCCGGCGCGCTCTACTTCCTGTTCTTCCGCGGCTTCGTCGGCGCCTGGTTCGAGCAGGTGGCGATGATATTCTGATCGCTCAGAAGAAGCGCGCCATCAGCCGGCGCAGGATCGGCCGGACCGCGCGCGCCAGCGTCGGATTGGCATAACCCATCCATGCCACCGGCGTCGTCGTATCGAGCGGCACGCGCAACGGCCGTCCCTCCGGCGCCTCGACCACGCAGCCCGCCTCGCGCGCGATCAACGCCGTGCAGAGGTCGTAGGGATGGCAGCACAGCGCCGCACTGGAGAATCCAAGTTTCGCATACGCCGGCGGCCGCAGGTCGCCCAACATGCGATCGTGGCCGGCGATCAGCTCGTAGAGCTGGCCGCCGCTGCTGATGTATTGATCGTCGAACACGAGCTGCCCGCCGTCCTTGCCGAGCAGGCCGAGCTCGCGCCAGAGTTCCTCCTCCACCGCGCCCAGCAGGGCCTTGCCCTCCGGAAAAAAACGCGCCAGCGACGCGAAGCCGTGCTCGAAATCCCGCGCGCGCGAGGGCCGCGGCACCCACCGCCGGCGCGTGCCGCGCGCCAGATCGAGCCGCTCCGCCACCACGCCGCCGCCCGCAACCGCGCTGAGCTGATCCGCGAAACCGTGTTTCGAGGTTGGAAACTCCGTCATCGCCGCCACCACGAGATCGCCGAGGTGGTTGCGCGCCCCGCGCTGTGGCGCCAGCGCCGCCAGGATCCAGGCCGACCGCTTGTCATACATCACTCCGCGGGTGCCATCGATCGGATCGAGGATGCATTTGAACAGGGTCTTCCCGACCGGCGTCCCGCGCGGAATCGTCGCGCTGCCATCCTCGAGCCCCTCCATCACGAGTTCCAGCGGCCACGCCCGCGGCCAGTGCTCCTCCAGCCACTCCAGGATCGCCTCCTCCCCCAGCCGGTCGACGTAGTAGATCGTGTCCGCCGACGTCACCGCCGCGACGCGCGAGAACTTCGCCGCGTGCTTCGCGCGCGCCGCGATCAGCGTGTCGCGGATGTGATCCTGCAGCGCGCAGAGCAGCCGGCGGGCGTGGTTGAGCTGGGCGCGCGTCATCGGCATCACGGCGGCTCCGTCACCCCAGCGCCGCGCCGTCGCCCGTGCGCGTATGCAGAATATCCGGACGCGCGCCGAACCGCCGCGCGTAGGCGTCCGCGATCCGCTCCGCCGCTGCCTCGCCAAACGCCTCCGTCGTCAGCGCCATCACCGCGCCTCCGAATCCCCCGCCCGTCAGCCGCGCGCCGAGCACATGCGGCGCGGCGATCAGCGTGTCCACGAGGAAATCCAGCTCTGCCGTGCTGTTCTCGAAGAGCGTCTGCGAGCTGCGGTGCGATGCCGTGAGCAGCCGTCCCACCGCCGCGAGATCGCCCGCCCGCAGCGCGGCGACGGTCGCGCCCACGCGCGCGATCTCCTCGAGGATGTGCCGCGCGCGCTTCGCCGCGACCGGCGCCAGCGCCCGTCCCGTGGCGCGGTCGAGCGCGTCCGGCGGCGCGTCCACCAGCCGCGGCACGCCGAGCGCCGCCGCCGCCGCCATGCACTCGCGGTGCCGCGCGGCGTAGAGCCCGTCGACGAGCGCGTGTTTCGTGTGGGTGTTGAAGATCCAGAAATGCGCGCCGGCCGGCAGCGGCACCGTCTCGAACCGCGGCCCGCGGCAGTCGATGAACACCAGATGGTCCCGTCGCCCGAAGCCGGATACGCCCTGATCGAGGATGCCGCACGGCACGCCGACGAAGTGATTTTCCGCGTGCCGCGCCACCTTCACCAGCGTCTCGCGCGAGGGCTGCTCGCCGGTCAGCGCGACATAGGCCAGCGCCGACGACAGCTCGATCGCCGCGCTGCTGCTCAGGCCGGCGCCGAGGGGGAGGTCCGACGTGGCGAGATAGTCGAACCCCGACGGCACCCGCAGACCGCACGCCCGAAGCGCATCCAGCACGCCGAGCGGGTAGTTCACCCACGCGTCGGCGCCCTCGCGTTTGGTGAAATCGTCGACCCGCACGCGCACGACCGCGTCCTTCTGGCCGCTCGCGAAATTCCACCATCCGTCGTCGCGCCGCCCCAGCGCGACCCACACGCCCCGATCGATCGCCGCGCCGAGCACCGGGCCGCCGTTGTAGTCGGTGTGGTTGCCGATGAACTCGATCCGGCCCGGCGCCCGCGCGACCACTTCGGGCGCAAGGCCGTGGACGGCGCGGAATTTTTCGAGGAGCGCGGACTTCATGTCGGAATTCGGTAACGGAATGGCCGCCGGCTCCGGCAAATCCAACCAGAAACGCCCCGCACCCGCCCGGCGCGGCTCCGCCGGCGCACCTACGCCACGGAGCGCAACTCCGCGCCCGGCTTGAAGCGAATCGTCTTCAGCGCCCGAATCTTCATCGGCTGCTTCGTGTGCGGATTGTAGCCGTTGCGCGCGGGTCGCACCGCGAGCGCGAACGTCCCGAACCCCACCAGCGAGACCTCCTTGTCGCGCCGCAGCCCGCGCTTCACCGCCGCCAGCACCGCCTCCGTCGCGCGTTCCGCCGCGGCCTTGGAGGTGCCGTTGCTGAGGATTTTCTGCACTTCTACGACGAGGCCGGCCTTGTTCATCGGGGTTTGAGGGGGCGGCGAGCGAATGAACGCCGTGACAGCCGGTCAAACTCAATTCCAGCCGTCGCGTCCGGCGTTGCCCGCCCGCTCAATCACCGCTCTCCGGCGCGCGCGGCGGCGCGAACGCCGGCGGCACTTCCCCGGCGCGCCCCTTCACCACGACCTCCAGCAGTCCCTTCAATGCCGCCTCCCGCGCGATCCCGCGCTCGACGGCAATTTGATCCGCCCGCTTCAAGAGCTGCGACGCCATCGTGGCCGCCTGCGCCGGCGTCGCCCCGAGTTGCACGCAGAGTTGCGTGAGCTGCTCGTGTTCCGTCATGGCGCCTCCCGCAACCTGATGCTCGGCTCCGCGTCCGCGGCGAACGCGAGCGCCGTGTCCGCCGTCACGTGCAACCGCGACACCATCGCGAGTCCGATCCACGCCCCGGCGCCATCGCGCGCCGCCGACCGCAGCTCGCCGACCTGTCGCACCCCGACGAATACCGGCGCCGGCCGCGCGGGCAGCGCGTCCCCCTCAATCGCCACGCGCACCAGGCGGCGGCGCACCTGGCCCATCGCCTTGAGCCGCGCCATCACCTCCTGCCCGAGGTAGCAGCCCTTGGTGTAGGAAACCGCGTCCGCCTCCAGCCCCGCTTCGTTCGGCAAGTCCCCCGGCCCGACATCCGCCGGAATCGCCGGAATCCCCGCGGCGATCCGCCGCCGCGTCATCTCGTCCTCGTCCACCACACGCGCGGCCGCGCCGGCCAGCCACGTCGGCTCGGCCGCACCCACCGGATGCACCCACTCGAGGTTGCCCCCGGATTCGCGCCGGCCCCGGAAGCGCACGCCGCCATCTACCCACGCCGCACTGCCGGAAAACTCCCCGCTGTCGACGACGCTGACCCCCGCCCAGTCCGCCGTCAGATCCTCCACCGTCACATCATCCGCGATCACGTGGCTCTCCAGTCGCTCGCGGATCACCGTCGCCGGGGAGTTGTAACTGCCAATCCAATACACGCCCTCGCGCTCGCCCCGCAGCACGAAGCTGTCCGCGAGCACCTTTCCCTTCAGCGTCAGCCAGAGCCCGTAAACCGCGCCGGCCGTCGCCAGCGCCCGCAGGTCGTTCGTGAACTGCCCCTGCAGGAAGTTCGCCGCGTCCTCGCCCGTGACCCGCAGCCAGCACGCCGGCCGCCACCGATGAATCGCCGCTGAAGTAGAAATGTTGATAGGCATTAAGTCGTTGGAAAGTAGTGTATTGTCGAAAAATTGGTAGATTTTGAAAACTAGAGATTGACCGGAAGGAAGGAAACTCTATTCCTTTGCCCATCAGTTTAACACTTCCCCCCGCTTAGCGGGGGGTTTTGGGGTAACTAAGAAAGCAAAGGCCGGCCGCTTAGGGGTAAGCGGCCGGCCACTTTTTTGCCCAAATGCCGGGAGTCAACGGCAATGACCGACGCGAGGCTTGCACGCAGCAAGCGACGACCGACAAGCTGGCCGCTCATGCAGAAAACTTCCGACCTCAATGTCGTCGAGACGCGTGCCCTGCCCTCGCCCGCCGCCCTGCTCGCCGAGCTGCCCAAGACCGACGCCCAGGCCGAGTTCGTCACCCGCGCGCGCCGCGAGATCCACCGGCTCATCTTCACCGACGACAAGCGCTTCCTCCTGATCGTCGGACCCTGCTCCATCCATGACCTGAAGGCCGGCCGCGTCTATGCCCAGCGCCTGGCCAACCTGGCCGCCGAGGTGTCCGATCGCGTGATGATCGTGATGCGGGTGTATTTCGAGAAACCGCGGACGACCGTCGGCTGGAAGGGCCTGATCATGGACCCGCACCTCGACGGCTCGCACGACATCGCCACCGGCCTGCGCACCGCCCGCACATTTCTCCGCGAAGTGCTCGATCTCGGTCTGCCCACCGCAACTGAGCTGCTCGATCCCATCACGCCGCAATACATCGCCGACCTCGTGTGCTGGTCCGCCATCGGCGCCCGCACCACCGAGTCGCAGACGCACCGCCAGATGGCCAGCGGCCTCTCGATGCCCCTCGGCTTCAAGAACGGCACCGACGGCTCCATCACCAACGCCATCAACGCCATCAAGGCCGCCGCCCAGCCCCACACCTTCCTCGGCATCAATCTCGACGGCTCCGCCTCCGCCATCGTCACCCGCGGCAACCCCGACTGCCACGTCGTCCTCCGCGGCGGTGCCGCCGGCCCCAATTACTCCGCCGCCCACCTCGCGCAGACCGAGCAGCTCCTCGCCAAGGCCGGCCTCCCCAAGTCCATCCTCGTCGACGCCTCGCACGACAATTCCGCGAAACAACCGGAACGGCAGCCGGAAGTCGTCCGCGAACTGCTCGCCCAGATCACCGCCGGCAACACCGCCCTCATGGGCGCGATGCTCGAAAGCAACCTCGAGGCCGGCAACCAGGCGTTCCCGCAGCCGAAGGAAAAACTCCGCTATGGCGTCTCGATCACCGACGCCTGCATCGACTGGCCGACGACGGAGAAACTCGTCCGCGAGGTCCACGCCGCCCTCGCGCCGCGCTTCGCCCGTTGATCGGTCCCGCCAGTAGGCGAGCCGCACCCCACCGCCGCCTCGATTAATTCCTTTCCTCCGCCGGAAATTCGTTCGTGTTTTTCCGGCGTTTCGCGGTTAGCGATCTTCCTTTCTTATGAGCAAATCCCCCATTCGCGTCGCTGTCACGGGAGCCGCCGGCCAGATCGGTTACTCCCTCCTCTTCCGCATCGCGTCCGGCGCGATGTTCGGACCCGACCAGCCGGTGATCCTCCAGCTCATCGAGGCCCCGATCGAGAAGGCGCTCAAGGCCCTCGAGGGCGTCGCGATGGAGCTCGATGACTGCGCCTTCCCGCTGCTCAAGGGCATCATCCAGACCTCCGATCCGGCCGTCGGCTTCAAGGACGCCAACTGGTGCCTCCTCGTCGGCGCCAAGCCCCGCGGCCCCGGCATGGAGCGCGCCGATCTGCTCAAGGACAACGGCAAGATCTTCATCGCGCAGGGCCAGGTGATCGACGCGGTCGCCGCGGCCGATGCCCGCGTCGCTGTCGTGGGCAATCCCGCCAACACCAACTGCATGATCGCCGCCTCACAGGCGAAACGCCTCCCGGCCGACCGCTTCACCGCGATGGTCCGCCTCGACCAAAACCGCGCGCAGACCCAGCTCGCGAAGAAGGCCGGCGTCGATCTCACCGCCGTCAAAGACATCTTCATCTACGGCAATCACAGCCCCACGATGTTCCCGGCCTTTGGCCACGCCACGATCAACGGCCAACCCGCCACCACCGTCATCACCGACACCGCCTGGCTCCAGGGGCCGTTCTGCGAGACGGTCGGCAAGCGCGGCGCCGCGATCATCGCCGCCCGCGGCCTCTCGTCCGCCGCCTCCGCCGCCAACGCCCTCGTCGATCACGTCCGCAGCCTCGTCACTCCCGGCGCGATCCACTCCATCGCCGTGAAGAGCGAAGGCCGCTACGGCTTCGACGCCAACGTCTGGGCCGGCATGCCCGTCCGCACCACGACCCCCGGCAGCTACGAGGTCATCACGAGCTACGTCATGGACGACTTCGCCAAGTCCAAGATCGCTGCGACCAACAAGGAACTCGTCGAAGAGCGCGCCTTCGTGGCCGACATGATCAAGTAAACCGGATCGAGCCGGTTCGAATTCAGCAGCCAGGAAACCAGTAAGTCGGGTTTCCTGGCTTTTTGCTCTCTGAATCAGTCAGCCGATCAGTCCGCGCAGTGCCTTGCTGATCTGAAACGCCTCGCGCACCGCCGCGAACGCCTCGAGCAACTCCGCCGGCGCGCCCCCGCGGGGAAACACCACCTCCAGCGCGGCCCCCGTGCAGCGCACCTCCGCCTCGACGCCGTCCACGCGAATGGTGCAATCCCGGTAATCCGACGGATACTCCACGCTGAGCCCGCCCTCGCCGTCGAGCGCCTCGATCGCGTCGATCACCGCCTCGACCCGCGCGCCTTTTTTCAGTGCAAAGGCGATCTCCGAAAACCGGCCGGAGAAAATCCGGCCAAATTCCTCGCGCCGCGCCACGTCGAGATCGGTCAGATCGCGCAACGTCGTCGTCACGCCAAAGCGCGCCGGCTCCCGGTCCTCCAGCGCGTAGAAAATCTCCACCACGAAATCCCGGGCAGACAGCACCGCCAGCGGACTCGTCACACTCAGCGCCACTTCCTTCCGCTTGTAACCCAGGCCGGCGCGGACCGCCTGAAACAGCTTCTCCGCCTCATCCGCCAGCTCCGGGCCGCAGATCTTGCCGAGAAACGCATTCGTCGTGGCGTTGGCGGCGTCGGGCAGCGTGTGGTGCCCCTTCTTGAAACCCGCCAGCGCCTTCACCTGCCCGCCCGCGCGGCCGCGGTCGGCGTCCCACATCCAGAGATCAACGGG
>CAZENI010000188.1:0-13800 GCA_964513055.1 uncultured Opitutus sp. | reverse complement strand
TGGCGGTCGGCGCCAGCGGCGCGATCAACGGCGTGGTCGGCATGGCGTTCGCGATGTATCCGACCAACCGCGTCAGCGTGTTCTGGTTCTTCTTCGTCCGCGCCGGCACGTTTGAGATGCCGCTCTGGGGGCTGGCGATCCTCTGGTTCGTGTTCGATGCCTACGGCGCGCTTTCGGGCGCCGGCGATGTCGCCTACTGGGCACACCTCGGTGGCTTCGCGGCCGGGACCATCGCCGGAGTCGTGTCGCTGAAGCTGGGCTGGGTGACACTGACGGCCTACGACAACGCTTCGCTCGCGGACGCCCTCCCCTCCCGGAAACCAAAGCCCTCCGGCAAATGGTCGTGGGACGAACCGATGTCGCTCAAGGACTGAAGGCGCGCCACGCGGACGCGCCCGCCGCCGCGCTGCACGCGCTCAGAGCTTCAGCGCCTTCAGATACTTGAAACTGTCGGGGATGCACTGCAGCGGCGTCGGCGTCTCGTCCTCGAGGAAGTAATGCTGCACGCCGATTTTCTGCGCGGCGCGGAGGACCGCGGCGTAGTCGATCTGCCCCTGCCCCACCGTGACCTTGGCCGTCGGCGGCGTGCCGCCCGTGTGCACACCGGTCGCCAGGCCCTTGAGCATATCCTTGATGTGAAGCGTGACCCAGCGATTCGGATACTTCTCCAGCAGTTTCACGGGGTCCTGGCCTGCGTAGTAGACCCAATACACGTCCATTTGAAATGCGACAAGGTCGGGCTTGGTTTCGCGCACGAGGATATCGAAGACGGTCTCGCCATTGCCCGCCGAGGTCGGCCGGAACTCGAGGCCGTGCGGATGATAACCGAAACGGATTCCCGCCTGCTTGCAGGCGGCGCCCCACTCGTTGAACTTCGCGGCGGTCTTCCGCGCGAGTTCCTCGGAGAACATCTTGTCGGCTCCAACCGGCGGATACGGCACCACAACGAACTTCACGCCCAGCGTCCGGGCCTCGCGGATCACCGCGGAAGCGTCCTTGTCGAAGAGCTGGTAGCCGAAATGCGCACTCACTGGCACGAGGCCGCGCGACTTCAGCTCGGCGGCGAACTGCTCCGGCGGCATCGGCGGATTGCCCGTGCCGGCCAGTTCGACTTCCTTGATCCCGTATGACTTTGCGATGTCGAGGGCACCCGTCGTGCTCTCCTTGGTTTGTGCGCGGAGGCTGTAAAGTTGCAGGCCAAGATGATCGCGAAAATCGGCGGCGTGCAACGCGGCGGCCGCCAGCGGGACGAGGGCAAATCGGAGTAAGGATTTCATGGGGGAGGAAACTGTCGGGCGGCGCTCAGCCCCTTTGCAAGATGTGATAGTTCGCCATCGAGATGCCGCTGAGCATGGCGCCGACGATGCCGAGGAACCCTTGATCGGTCCCGCAAACATACAGATTCGCCAGGCGGGTGCGACCGTCGCGGATTTTCCGCGGCGCGCCGTAGATCGCGCCGTTCAGATGGCCGGTGAATTTCGCGATCGTGCGCGGCGTGAACATGTCCGTGGTGATCGTCGCCCCGGCCAGCGCAGCATCCGCCACCGGCGGCAGAAACCGCCGCGCGCTTGCCTGCACGCGCCCGAACTCTTGCCGCTTCGCCTCCTGATACGGCTCCTCGCCCCACGCGAACCACGGGGTCGGATCCGCAAGACACGTGACGCGGAAAATTCCCTCCGGCAGCGTCCGCTCCGGACCGAAGTCGAAGTTGTTCGGCAGACAGATCACGCCGCTCCTCAGATCGACCGGGACGTCGGGCCGGGCGTAGGTGAAACGGTCCGAGTCATTGAAAAAGACGATCGTGTCATCCCCCCACCCGAGCGCCGCCGGCTGTCGGTCGAGGATCGTGATCGTCTCGACGAAGGAGTGCCCACCCGGCTGCGCCTGCACGGCGTCGCGCGGTGTCGCTTGGACTTCGTCGAGGAGCGCCTCGGTCTCTGGCGCACCGATCGACGAGATGACATGGTCGGCCGTCACCTCAGTGCCGTCGTCGAGCACGAGCGCATGGGCACGAGCGGCCCGCACCTGAATCCGGCGCACGCCACACTTCATCCGGCGTTCGCCGCCCCCGGCGCGGTATTTCTCGAGGAGCACGCGAATCACCACGCGGACGCCCTCGAACGGCCGCGCGAAGCCCTCGAGGAAGAGCGCCTTGAACATGATGACGAACTGCCCGAACTCCATGTCGTGCTCGCTCGCACTGCCATAATACATCACCGGGCAGAACAGCATGTCCTCGAGCAGCGGGTCGGTGACGTGCCGCCGCACGAGGGCGCGGGCCGACTCGGGCGCCGCAGTGAGCGAGACGTCGTCGTAGCTTCGAATCGCCGCCACGAGGCGCCGGAAGCCGTCGATCTGCGCCGGAAACGCGCGCGCCACCTCGGCCTCGAAGACCGCGAAGTCGTTCGTGAAGCGCAGCGACATCTCTCCCCGCGGACCAAACGCGATGCGCGATTGCTTCTGCTCGCACAGCGCGAATTCGTCGCGCTCGATGCGGAGCTGCCGGAGGAGCTTCGTGAGCGGCGTGCCTTTCACGCCGGGTCGCACAAAGTTGGTCATCGCGTGGAGGCCGACGTCGAACTTGCGGCCGCCGATCGCGTAGAAGCTGTTGAGCCCGCCCGGCGCGTTGTGGCGCTCGAAGATGCAGACCTTCTTGCCGAAGTGCGCGAGCCGGATTCCCGCCGCGAGGCCCGACATCCCGGCGCCGATGATGGCGACGTCGTAGTGCGAGGCGGAGTTCATGGAGTTTTAGCAGGAAACCAGGAAACCACGAACAATACCACGGAAGTCTGAATTCATGGCTTCCTGGCTTCCTGCTTCAAAAATCAAAAAGCCGCGCTGCGTCGCGCGGCTCGCAATCCCAAGAACCAGTGGTTCCTGCGGCTTCAACCCTTCGCCGCCAGCGCGTTGAACTTCGGCGTCAGGTATTCCGCGCAACTGTCGAGCGACGCCAGTTGCAGATAGTCGGCCTCGGGCACCTCGATGCCGTGGCGCTTGCGGAGTTCCATGACGATGTCGAGGAAGTCCATGCTATCGAGCTGCAGCTGATCCCGAAGGCGGACGTCGGGCTTGACGTTGCTCAGGTCCTCATCGGGCGCGATGTCCGCGATGATATCGAGCACCACCTTCTTGGTTTCGTCTTTGGTCATAGTCAGTTTCGGCGGAATTAGGGGACAAACCTCCGAACAATCAACGTGGAATTTATCCCGAGCATGCCGAAGGAATTGTTCAGGATGGTGTCCACTTTCGCAACCCGGCGAGGCTGATTCAGCACGAGGCCGGGAATCGCGCACTGCGGATCGAGGTCGTCGACGTTGATGGAGGGATGGACG
The DNA here is from genome assembly GCA_964513055.1 of uncultured Opitutus sp. Lineage (GTDB taxonomy): Bacteria > Verrucomicrobiota > Verrucomicrobiia > Opitutales > Opitutaceae > ER46. The sequence goes on along the minus strand of CAZENI010000188.1, from coordinate 10,468 downwards.
GTCAGGTCGTCGAACGACGGCAGGTTGCCGGCGAGCTCCAGCGCCCCAGCCGCGCCCATCGCGTGCCCGATGTAGCTCTTCGTGTTGTTGATGTGGGTGTCGGGGCAGCCCTCGCCGAACACCGCGCGGATCGCCTCGCACTCCTGGATGTCACCCAGCGGCGTCGCGGTCGCGTGGGTGTTCACGATGTGGATGTCTCGCGGCTCGAGCCCCGCGCGCTTGAGCGCCGCGCGCACGCACTCGGCCTGGCGCTGCGGGTTGGGGAGCACGTAGTCGCTGGCGTCGCTATTGACGTGGTAGCCGGCGATCTCGGCGTAGATCTTCGCGCCGCGGGCCTGGGCGTCCTCGAGCCGCTCCAGCGTGTAGAGGCAGCCGCCCTCGGAAATCACGATGCCATTGCGCGCCTTGTCGAACGGCCGCGAGGCCTTCCGCGGGTCCGCGTGGGTGGCGAGGGCGTTCTGCGACTTGAAACCCGCGAAGATCCCGAAGGTGTGGATGCTCTCGCTCACGCCGCCGCAGATCGCGAAGTCCACCTCGCCCAGCCGCAGCATCTGCGTGGCGTGAATCAGCCCCATGTTGCCCGCCGCGCACGCGGCGCCGATGGTGTAAGCGGGACCGGTGACGCCGAGATGGAGCGACGCCTCGCCGGCCGGGTTGTTGGCGACCGTGCGCGGGTTGTGGTAGTGCGACCAGAACTTCGTGTCGTAGTTAAATTTCGAGATGTTGTAGATTTCGTTCTCGGTCTCGACGTTGCCGTGCTCCGTGCAGCCGATGTAGATGCCGACGCGGTCCTTCGGCATCGCGTCAAACGCCACGCCGCTGTCGGCCAGCGCCTCGCGCGCACAGTAGATCGAGATGCTGCCGGCCCGCGTGCCGACGCGGACTTCCTTTTTCTTCTGATACTTCAGCGGATCGTAGTGGCACACGCCGGCCAGTTGCTGGCCCATGTAGCGGACCTCGATGCGCTCCACCCCGGCGACGCCCTCGAGCAGATTCTTCCGGAATTCCGGGAGGGAGTTGCCGTTGGGCGCGGTCAATCCGACCCCGGTGATGACGATGCGCGAGTGCTTCATTCAGGTGAAACGGAAATCGCTAGCCAACCGCCGCCTGAAAGCAATACAAGGCTCGCTCCCATGAACGTTCTCGTCGTCGGTGGAGCTGGATACATCGGCAGTCATTGCGTGCGCCAGCTCCTCGCCGCCGGTCATCGTCCCGTCGTCCTCGACAACCTCGTCTACGGCCATCGCGGCGCCGTCACTCCCGGCGTTCCCCTGCACGAGTGCGACCTCGGTGACGAAGCCGTCGTCGGTCGCATCCTGCGCGACGAGAAAATCGAGGTTGTGATGCACTTCGCGGCGTATTGCTACGTCGGCGAGTCGGTCACCGATCCGCTCAAGTATTACTTCAACAACGTGGCGGCCACGCTGCACCTGCTGAAGGCGATGCTCGCCGCGGGCGTGAAGCAGTTCGTGTTCTCCTCGACCTGCGCGACCTTCGGTGTGCCGGCGACGCTTCCGATTCACGAGGGCCTCCCGCAGGCGCCGATCAATCCCTACGGGCAGACGAAACTGGACATCGAGAACGCCCTGAAGTCGCTCGCGCACGCCCACGGGCTGAGCTTTGCCGTCTTCCGGTATTTCAACGCCGCGGGCGCGGCCGAGGATGGCGCGATCGGCGAGGATCACTCACCGGAGACGCATCTCATCCCCGTCGCCATCGATGTGGCGATTGGCAAGCGACCGCACCTGCAGCTCTTCGGCACCGACTACCCCACTCCGGACGGCACCTGCCTGCGGGATTACGTGCATGTGGACGACCTGAGTCGCGCGCACATCGCGGTGTTCGATCGGCTCGCGACGCCAGGCGCGCAGCTCTTCTACAATCTCGGCACCGGCACGCCGACCTCGAATCGCGCGGTCATCCGCGCCGTGGAGAAAATCGTCGGCAAGCCCGTGAAAACCATCGAGAGCCCGCGCCGCCCGGGCGATCCGCCCGCGCTCTACGCCGATTCGACGAAGGCGCAACGCGAGCTCGGCTGGAAGGTGAAGTTCCCCGACATCGAGTCGATCGTCGCCACCGCTTGGAAATGGCACGAAGCGCACCCGCGCGGCTACGCTGATCGTCCGTAACCCGGCGTAGCCCGCCGCGTGAGCGGCGGGACTCCGCGGTCCCTGCGCTCACGCGCAGGGCTACCGGAAAATACCACTACGCCAGCCCAAGCTTCTTCAACACTTCCGGCGGCGGGCCTTCGTATTTCTCGAGCGCCACGTTGCCGATGTAGCCGATGTCCTTCATGCCCTCGGGTGTCGTGTAATAGCCACCGGCGGCGAGATCGCGAAAACGACGGAAGAACTGCGCACCCGACCGGTGCTCGGGTTTGGCGTCCGGCAGGTGGCAGAGGTCGTCACAGATCGCCGCCTTCTGGCGGTCGTCGAGTTTGGTGAACGCCAACTTGAACCGTTTCTGCGCTTCTGCATCGAGCCACACGAGGCCATCGAGGATCGTTTTCCTGTCTCCATCGTGGCCCGGATAAGGCGCGCTGATCCACTCGTCGATGAAGTCGTGCGTTCCGACGGTCGAGGCGGCCGGGCCATGGGCATCGGCGGGGAGGATCACGTCGCAGAGCGCAGCGGCGCTCGCGCGTTGCGCGACCGTGAACGTGAGCGGCCAGGCTTCGCCGGGTTTCCAGCCCTTGATCAGATCGGGGTCGGTTCCATAACCGGCGCCCGCACGGGCAGCCGGCGCAGTGGCGGCAAAGGCGGCGCCGTCCAGCACGGACGAGGCCGCTGCGGCGGCCATCATCCACTTGATCATGTCGCGCCGGTCCATGCGGCGGTCCGGGAGGGGCGAGTCGGGCGAGTGCATGTCAGAGATTCCCCTTCTTCATTTCGGCCAGCATCCAATCGGTCGCACGCCACGCGAGCGCCATGATCGTCAGCGTGGGATTCTTGTCGGCATTGGAGCAGAACGGGCCGCCATCGGTGACGAAGAGATTTTTCACCTCCCAGGTCTGGCACCACTGGTTGGTGACGGATTTTTTCGGGTCGGCCCCCATGATCGTGCCGCCGACCTCGTGGATGATCTTGCCACCGGGCTCGATCGCGTTGGCGCCATCAGCCTCGGGTTTCGTGAGAAGCCGGCCGCCGACCGCATCGATGATCTGCGCGAAAGTGTCCTGCATGTGCTTCGCTTGTCGCGTCTCGTGTTCGGACCATTTCCAGTGAAAACGCAGCACGGGAATGCCCCACTTGTCCTTCACCGTCGGGTCGAGATCGCAGAACGAATCGTCGTTCGGGATCATCTCGCCGCGACCGGCAAAGCCGACCACGGAGCCGTGGTAACGGCGGGCATCCTCCTTGAATTTTTTCCCGTAGCTACCGCGCGTGTAAGCTTCCATCCCGCTCGCCGCGCCCATCCCGGGCATCTTCCGGCCACTCTCAAACTCGATATGGTAGCCACGGGCGAACCCCAGCTTGCCGGCGAGCTGCTCCTTGTAGAGCCACCACGGCACGTAGGTGTGGCCACCGCCGGCGCCATCCTCGTTGAGCACGATGTTCTCCAGCAGCGGCACCTGCCCGACCAGGCGGGCGCCCACGGTGTCCATGATGTATTTGCCGACGAGGCCGTTTGAGTTGGCGAGACCGTTGGGAAAGCGCGCCGACTTCGAGTTGAGCATGATGCGCACGGACTCGGCGGAGCTCGCGGCCAGCACAATCACCTTGCCGCGCACGCGGTGCTCTTGGCCGGTGGTCTTGTCGATGTAGGCGACGCCGGTGGCCTTGCCGCTGGCGTCGGTCGTGACCTCGCGCACCATCGCGTTGGGCACGATGTCGAGGTTGCCGCTCGCGAGCGCGGGCGGGAGGTGGACGGTGGTGGACTGGTAGTTCGTGCGGATGGAGCAACCCCGTCCGCACGGCGTGGCCCAAAAACAAGCGGCGCGGGCGCGCATCGCATCGGCCAGCAGGCGTTGGGCGCGGGGGTTGTTGGGGTGGATTTTTTTCGGCAGCGTCTCCGCGTCCTGCTTCTGTGTGAGCACGGCGCGGTGGATCGGGATGACCGGCAGGCCGAGTTTTTTCCCGCGAGCCCGGACGAGTTGTTCACCGGCGCGCATGGCCGGCGGCGGCTGGAGGCAGCCCGCGGGCGAGTCGGGCGTGTTTTCGAGCCCGTGGTTTTCGCCGAAAATCCCGACGAGCATCTCGGTCTTGTCGTAGTAGGGCGCGAGGTCCTCGTAGCTCATCGGCCAGTCGAAGCCGAGGCCGTCGCGCGAGCGCGGCTTGAAATCGTAAGGGCCGTTGCGGAGTGAGATGCGCCCCCAGTGATTGGTGCGACCGCCCATCATCCGTGCGCGCCACCACCAGAATTTGCGCGCCGGATCGTCGGACGCGCTGGTATACGGTTCACCGGGAACCTGCCAGCCGCCATCGATCGTGGAATCGTAGAAACCGAAGGGCTTGTCCGGCGTGCTCGCCCCGCGCAAGGGAGCGTGGCTGTTGAGATGAAACATCGGTGTCTCCGACTCCGGGACGTAGCTGCGGCCGGCTTCGAGCATGAGGACCTTGGCGCCCTCCATCACCGCCGTGTAGGCCGTCTGGCCGCCGGCGGCGCCGGAACCGACGACGATGAGATCATAACTGGGCTGCGTCTTACTCGAAGTGATAAGGGGCATGGGTGCGCGCGCGGGGTGGGTTCGGCCATCTCACGAAGCCGCTTCGCGAAAAGCAACCCGGCTTTTCCCGCGTCCGCGAAACCGCGGGCCACGCGACTCACCTCGCGGCCAATTCCCGCACCGCCGCCACGAACTCCGCGCGTTTCTCCATGTGCGGATTGTGTCCGGAGTCGGCGATCGTGCGAATCTCCGTCGCCGGAAAATGCGCGCGGATCGCCGCGTGATCCGACGGTTCGATGTAGTTGGACTTTTCCCCGGCGAGGAACAGCGCCGGCCCCATGAACTGATCCGCCGGGCCCAGCGGGCTCTGCTCCATCGCCGGCAGCGCGGCGGTGAGCACCGGCAGGTTGATCTGCCAGAACCACGCGCCCTCCGGCGTGCGCTCGAGATTCGTCGTGAGGAATTTTCGCAATGGCCAGCTCGGCACGCGCGCCTCGAACCGCATCTCCGCCTCGGCCCGCGAGTGCAGTTCGGCGAGGCTCAGTTCGTTCATCGCGGCGAAACTCTGCCGGTGCCCCGGCCAGAAGTAGTCCCTGGGCGCGATGTCGACGACGACAAGCCGCTCCATGCGCTCGGGGTGACGGCAGGCCAGCAGCATCGCGACCTTTCCGCCCATGCTGTGGCCGACGAACGTCGCCCGGCCAAGTCCCTGCGCGTCGAGCCACGCGAGCACATCCGCCATCATGGCCGGGTAGTCCATGCTCGCGGCGTGCGGCGAGCGCCCGTGATTGCGCAGATCGGGCGCGAGCACGTGGAAATGCGCCGTCAGGTCAGTGCCGGCGCTTTGCCAGTTGCGCGAGGAACCGAGCATGCCGTGCAGCAGGACGAGCGGCGGCTGACCCGCGCCGCCGAGGTCGCGATGAAAGAGATTTACCACGGGCGGCACGAAAGACCGGAAATCCAGCCGGTGCAAAGCGCGTTCGAGTCACTGTCACCCGCGCAACTTTCGGAGTTGCATTGAGCGGCTCGCTTGATTCGTTCGCCGCACCCATTCGCCCCAGGCACCACCTGCGGCGCGAACCGTTCCTCCAGCTCATCGCCGGCGACGCTTCAGGCCGGCTTCCCCCCTCCTCTGTCCGTGTCGACGTGCGACGTTGGCACGCTCCGTGAAGCAGTCTGCCCGGGCGCCACCGTGCCACGGGAGAACCGCCCTGCGGAGACGTGCCGTGCGCCGTGTCCAGTGCGGACGCTCGTTTCCTTCGGCCCCCTCCTCGTCCATGCCTCAGCTCAATCCCCTCCCCACCCCGTCGCGTTTCACGATTCCGCAGGGTGCGATCCTTCCCGGCCAGTCCCTCAGCATTCCGCTCCATGTGCTACCGATTCCGGGAGGCGGCGGCTACAAGGTCGGGATCACCGTCCAGGCCAAAAATCAGCTGGGGCAGTCCACCGCTCCGACCCTGTTTGAATTCGATACCGGCGGCCAGGGCTTCTGGCTCTCGCCGCAAGGCGGCACGTTGCCCACGCCTGCGCTCAACGACTGTCCCCTGAACATCCAATACACGAGCGGCATCCAATACTGGGCGCAACCGCAGCAGCTAACGCTGACGTTCACCGAGGCCCAGCCCCCGCTCTCCGCCAACGCCACGGTCGGGGTCATCGGCAAGATGCTCGATGCGAAGACCAGCAACACCTTCCCGATTTTCGGAAATTTCTACGGCGACTTCGGCGCCACGTTGCAGGCGTTCGTGCAGCCGCAGCAAACGCCGACGCCCGCCAACAGCCTGCTGACCGTGCTCGCGCAACTGCCGGCGCCCTACAATACCGGCTTCATCGTGGATGTCGGCGCCTATCCCGGCACCGGCGGCCGCACGCCCTCGGCGCCGCAACTCATCGTCGGCCTCACCCGGGCGCTCCGTGATTGGTTTCCCAATACGATTCCGATGGCGCCGGGCACGCCTTACACGTCCCCGGGCGGGCAGACATTTCCGACTTTCAAGGAGAACCTCATCTCCGCGAACCTCCACCTCAACAGCGCCACGACGAACGGGATCAGCGTCGTGTTCGACACCGGCGCGCCGGCCGCCGTCGTGCACGAGGGCTCGCCAACCACCTCGCCCGTCATTCCCGCCCAGGGCGACCAGTTGCAGCTCACGCCGAACACGTCGTCGCCGACCTACGCCATCCTGGAGTTCACGGTCGGCCAGACGCCGGGCGTCAATCAAGCCTCCCATTCCACGCAGGACGTCCTGGGCATCACCGAAGGCTACATCAACACCGGGATCACTCCCTTCTTCCAATCCCCGATCATGTTCGATCTCGCGAACGGCGTCATCGGCTTCCCGTTCACCGGGATCGCCTGACGCCGGCCGCCGCCCTCCAACCCGCCGATTTCCTCCTTCACCATGCCCTCCACCACGACTCCTCCCCTCCAGGTCCCTCTCACGCGCCCGGTCTTCAACGACGGCACACTGGCCAACAGTTTCAACGTCAACATCCAGGCCATCGGCAGCAACGGCCAGACGAGCGCGTTCCATCCCTGTCTCGTCGACACCGGCTCCTGCGGCATCGTCGTGCCGGAGTCGCTCTTCTACGTGAACGGCGACATGAACAACACCTTGATCGAGGGGGTGCAGCGCGGCGCCCCCGCGATCGTGACCTACGAGCCTTCGAGCGACGACCTGCACGGCTTCTATTACACCATTCCGCAGCTCACGATCGGCGGCAGCTCGGGCAACGCCCCCGCGTTCACCTGCACCAACGTCACCGTGGTCGGCGTCAGCGACGCAACGAACCCGAATATGGGCATGATGGGCGTCGGTTTCGGGCGGCCGAAATCCTACGGCGACAACGTCCTGCTCTGCGCGCCGGTGTATCCGTCGTATCTCTTCACGCAGGACAGCATCTGGCTCGGCTACACCCGCGCCAACCTTCCGAGCGCGTCGAGCTACGGCTTCCAGCAGCTCCAGCGGCAACTCCCGAGTTTGGGCGTCCCCCTGCCGGGCTGGCAGACGCCCGTGGCGAACATCACGATCACGCCGACGGGTTCCACCAACGCCACGAGCTTCCCCGCCACGGCACTCCTCGATACAGGCATCAACTCGATGATGCTCGGCGCCGCCTATGGCGCTTTGTGGCCGAGCGATCTTATCGGCACGACCGTGGCGATCAGTTGGCAAGGCGACACCGAGGGCTCCTCGATCCTCTCGTATGAATTCAACATCACCGGCATCGCGGAGCCCACCGTGGACAACGCCGGCAAGCCGCCTTTCGCCGTGAGCGGCTCGTCACCGATGAAGCCCACGGAGGTCAGCGCCCTCGGCCCAAACTCTCCGGCTTTCGTCAACACCGGCATCCACGTGCTGCTCGGCGCGAACTATTTCTATGACTCGCAGCTGGGGCAGATCGGACTGATGTCGACGATCGGCCGCTAGGGCCGGTCGCCCGAAATGGCGGCACCCAGTCCGAAGCGGTAAAGGTAGGGCGAGGCGTCCCCGCCGAGCCGTTTCACCCTGGGAGTCGCTTTAGCGCTCCACACGGATCGGCGAACTCGCGTCGTGGTTTCGGGTTGACTGTGATCGAGGCGACCATGCGCTCGCGTGCTGTGCGTCCTTGTGCCGAGCATTTTCTCCCACCGGGTGTGTCCGGCGGGTTCGTTTTGGAGGCTTTTCGCGGGCCTTCCCGGAGTTCCTGCCAGAGCCCTTCCTGCATTTCGCTGACAGTTCGTGCGCCCCGATGAGCCAGCCGGACAAACTGACTCCGATGATGGCGCAATACTTCGAGGTGAAGCGCGGGCTGCCGCGCGACACCTTGCTGCTGTTTCGCCTCGGCGATTTCTTCGAGCTGTTCTTCGACGACGCCATCGTCGCCTCCAAGATTCTCGGTCTCACGCTCACCAAGCGGCAAGACCACCCGATGGCCGGCCTGCCTTCCGTCGCACTCGACAACTACGTCAACAAGCTCCTCGCCGCCGGCAAGAAGGTCGCCATCTGCGACCAGGCCGAACCCGCCAAGGCCGGCAAGCTCGTCCGCCGCGCGCTCACCCGCATCTTGTCTCCCGGCACCACGCTGGCCGCGAACCAGCTCGACGCCGCACGCAACCACTATCTCGCCGCCCTCGCGCTCGACAAATCCGGCCTCCACGCCGCCTGGCTCGATCTCTCGACGGGCGAGTTCCGCGTCGCGAGCGATCCGCAGATCGCCAACCTCCTGCCCGTCCTCACCGCGCTCGATCCCGCCGAACTCCTGATCATCGAGGGCGAGCGCGAGCGCTGGGCCGCCGCGCCCCACGAGCAGACCGCGGTGCATGCGCTCCACGCCTTCTGCGGTGAGCGCCTCGCGTCCGAACTCGCCGGCTACCACTTCGACACCGCGACCGGCGCGAAGACCGTGATGGACACGCTCGGCGTCCTGAACCTCCAGGGCTTCGGCATCGCGCACGCCCATCCGGGCCTCGGCCCCGCCGGCGCACTCGTCTACTACGCGACCGAGAACCTTTGCGCCAAGCCCGAGAATCTCCGCGGCCTCCAGGAATATCGCAGCGCGCGCACCCTGCTTCTCGATCCCGCCACGCTTCGCAACCTCGAGATTTTCAACTCGAGCCGCGGCACGCGCGAGGGCTCGCTGCTCCACGCGATCAACCGCACCGCCACTCCGACCGGCGCGCGCCTGCTCGAGCGCTGGCTCGCCGCCCCCACGCTTGAACTCGCCGAGATCAACCGCCGCCAGTCGCTCGTCGGCGCGCTGCTCGAGCAGCCGACGCGTCTCGCCGAGGTGCACGATCATCTCCGCACCGTGCGCGACATCCCGCGCATCCTCGGCCGCCTCCAGAACCGCCTCCGCAATCCGCGCGAGCTCGGCGGCATCCGCGACACCCTCGCGCAAATCCCGACGCTCCGCGCCGCCCTCACCGGCTTTGGCGCCGACTCTCAACTCTCGTCTCTCAGCGCCCAACTGCACGAGCTCCCCGCCCTGCGGCAGCTCCTCGCCACCGGCCTCGCCGACGAACTCCCGAACGATCTCGCCGATGGAAACTACATCCGCGCCGGGCACGACGCCGAGTTGGACCGGTTGCGATCGCTCACGACCGACAACAAGACCTGGCTCTCCGCCCTCGAGCGAGCCGAGCAGGAACGCACCGGCATCCGCAGCCTGAAGATCAGGTTCACGAACAATTTCGGCTACTACATCGAGATCACCAAGGCCAACCTCCACCTCGTGCCGGCCGACTACATCCGGCGCCAGACTACCGTCGGCGGCGAGCGCTACGTCACCGAGTCGCTCAAGCAAAAGGAGAAGGAGATTTTTCACGCCGAGGAGACCGCGCTCGCGCGCGAATTGGAATTGTTCGGCCAGCTCGTCGCCGCCGTCCTCGACGAGTCCATCGCACTCACGCAGACCGCCGACGCGCTGGCCGAACTCGACGTCTTCACCGGCTGGGCCCTCCTCGCCCGCGAGTGGGATTACGCCCGCCCCGTGCTCGACGAGAGTGAGGTGCTCGAGATCGTCGACGGCCGCCATCCCGTCGTGGAGCAGGTGCTGCGCTCGCCCGACACCACCCTCGCCCGCGGCACCAGCGCGGCCTTCGTGCCCAACGACACCCTGCTCGCCTGCGACGACGCACAGATCGCGCTCCTCACCGGCCCGAACATGGCCGGCAAATCGACCTACATCCGCCAGGTCGCGCTCATCACGTTGCTCGCGCAGGTCGGCTGCTGGGTGCCCGCGAAGTCGTGCCGCGTCGGCCTCGTCGATCGCATCTTCTCGCGCGTCGGCGCCAGCGACGATCTCGCACGCGGCAACTCGACCTTCATGGTCGAGATGAACGAGACCACCAACATCCTCAACAACGCCACGGGCCGCTCG
>CAZENI010000187.1:10995-13834 GCA_964513055.1 uncultured Opitutus sp. | reverse complement strand
CGGCCCCACGCTGCTCCTCCGCACCGATCTCGACGGCCTGCCCGTCCAGGAGGAGACCGGCCTCGCCTACGCCAGCAAGACGCGCGCGACCGACATCACCGGCGTCGAGGTCCCCACCATGCACGCGTGCGGTCACGACATCCACATGACCGTCCTGACCGGCACCGCCCGCTCGCTCGCCGCGTTGAAGGCCCGCTGGTCCGGCACCGTCGTCCTCGTCGGCCAGCCCGCCGAGGAGCGCGGCGTCGGCGCCCGCGCCATGCTCGCCGCCGGCCTCTACCGGCGTTTCCCCAAGCCCGACTTCGCCGTCGCGATCCACGACAGCGCCACCCTCCCGCACGGCACCGTCGGCCTGATCGAGGGCTTCGCCATGGCCAACGTCGACATGGTCGACATCACCGTCCGCGGCATCGGCGGCCATGGCGCGTATCCGCACACCACCAAGGACCCCATCGTGCTCGCCTCCCGCATCGTCGTCGCGCTGCAGACGATCGTCAGCCGTGAGACGCGCCCCGTCGATCCCGCGGTCGTCACCGTCGGCTCCATTCACGGCGGCACGAAACATAACATCATCCCCGACGAGGTGAAGCTGCAGCTCACGCTGCGCTCCTACACCGACGAGGTGCGCGCGCGCACCCTCGAGGCCGTCCGCCGCATCTGCCGCGGCGAGGCCATCGCCGCCGGCCTCCCCGACGACCGCATGCCCATCGTGACCGTCGCCGACGAGGGCACGCCCGCCACCTACAACGACCCTGCGCTCACCCGCCGTATCCGCGGTGCACTCACGGCCTGGCTCGGCGTCGACCAGCTCACCACGATCGAGCCCGAGATGGGCGGCGAGGATTTCAGCCAGTTCGGCCGCACCGTGGAAAAAGTGCCCCTCTGCCTCTTCCGGATCGGCACCGTCGCACCGGAGCGGGTCGCCGAGAGCCGCCGCACCGGCGTGCCGCTGCCGTCGCTGCACTCGAGCAAGTTCGCGCCCGTGCCCGGGCCCACGATCCGGACCGGCGTCACCGCCCTCACCGCCGCCGCGCTCGAGCTGCTCGGCCAGAAGTAGCGTCCGCCGCCCGACTTTGGAGTGCGCCGACATGTCGGCGCTTTGACGACGGGACATGTCCCGTCGCCGCACCCCACATCGCCAAAACGCCCGCGGCCGCGCTTCATTCGTCCCGCCGCCGCGCCGCTTGAGCGCCGCCGCTTAAACTCACGGGCATTTTACACCGGGCGCATTGCCGCCCGCCGGTCCGCGGCGCACCGTGCCCGCGTGTCGCCCGCGCCATGAACTCCTCCGCGCTGCACGTCGCCGCCGATGCGCTGCTCGCCACCGCCTGCCTGGTGCTCGCGTTGGCGCTCCTGCGCCTGGTGCGCACCCGCCGGATGGTCTTCCCCGGCCTCTTCCTGCTCTTCAGCGCGTTTCTCGCCGGCGAGTGCCTCGCCCACGCGTTCTCCGCCTTCACCCCCGCCCCGCCCGGCTCCGCCCTCGGCGGCGCGGCCCATCTGCTCGCCGCCGGCGTCGCCCTGACCGCCGCCGCCGCCCTCCTCCGCGCGATGCCCGCCGTCCTGCTGCTGCCCACGCGCGCCGAACTCGAAGAACGCGTCCAGGCCCGCACCGCTGATCTCACCGCCGCCAACGCCCGGCTCCACCTCGAGATCGCGCAACGCGAACAGGCCGAAGCCGAGGTCCGCCGCCTCAACGCCGAACTCCAGACCCGCCTCGGCGAACTCCAGTCGCTCTTCAAGCTGCTCCCCGTCGGCGTCGCGATCGCCACCGACACCACCTGCCGCCGCATCCGCTCGAACCAGGCGTTCGCCGACATGTTCGGGCTGCCGCCGCAGCAAAACACCTCGCTCTCCGCGCCGCCCTTCGATGCGCCCGCCCATGTCCGCGTCACCCACGACCACCGCGAGCTGCCCGCCGACGAGCTCCCGATGCAGCGTGCCGTCGCGCACAACACCGCCGTGCGCGACTTCGAGGAGACCATCCAGCGCCCCGACGGCGTCACGTTCGAGGTCATCGCCAACGCCGTGCCGATCCGCGATGCCGACGGCCGCCCGCGCGGCTGCGTCGCGACCTTTCAGGACATCAGCGCGCACCGCCAGGCGGAGAAGAAGCGCCTCGATTTCGAGCGCAAGCTCCTGCAATCGCAGAAACTCGAGAGCATCGGCGTCCTCGCCGGCGGCATCGCCCACGATTTCAACAACCTCCTCACCGGCGTTATCGGCCACGCCAACTTCGCGCGCGGCGAGCTCGCCCGCGGCGTCACCGCCATCGATCCCCTCCTCGCCCAGGTCGAGATCTCCGCGCAGCGCGCCGCCGAGCTCTGCCGCCAGCTCCTCGCCTACGCCGGCAAGGGCCGCCTCGTCGTCCGCCCCATCGACCTGAACGTCGCCGTCCAGCAGGCCGTGCCCCTCCTCCGCCTCTCGATGAAGAAGAAGGCCGTGCTCGATCTGCAGCTCGGCAGCGGCCTCCCTCCGTTCCGCGGCGATCCGACCCAGATCAACCAGGTGCTCCTCAATCTCGTCGCCAACGCCTCCGAGGCGATCGGCGCCGACGCCGGCACGGTCACGCTCCGCACCGAGCGCGTGCAGCTCACGCCCATGGACATGCTCACGTTGACCACGAGTCCCGACATGGAGCCCGGCCCGCACATCGCCCTCGAGGTGCGCGACACCGGCTGCGGCATTCCGCCCGAGGCGATGAGCCACATCTTCGAGCCGTTCTTCACGACGAAGTTCGTCGGCCGCGGCCTCGGCCTCGCCGCCGTCATGGGCATCGTCCACGGTCATCGCGGTGGCATTCGCGTCTCCAGCCAGGTCGGCGCCGGCACCTCCTTCGAGC
>CAZENI010000187.1:8415-10985 GCA_964513055.1 uncultured Opitutus sp. | reverse complement strand
TTCTTCCCGGTCGGCGGCTCACCCGCGCGCGAGACCGCCCCGGGCTTCGCCGCCACCTCGCCCGTCCGCGGCACCGTGCTCGTGGTCGACGACGAGGAGATCATCCGGATCTACGCGCAACGCATCCTCGTCGCCGCCGGCTACACGGTCGTGCTCGCCATCGATGGCGAGGATGCGCTCAACCAGTTGCGCCGCGACCCCGTGCGGTTCGACGCCGTCCTGCTCGATCTCACCATGCCGAAGCTCGACGGCGAGGACACGCTCATGGCGCTGCGCATGCTCGCCCCGCACCTCCCGGTCGTGCTGTCGAGCGGCCACAGCGAGCAGACCGTCGTGCAACGCTTCGTCGGCCGCGGCCTCGCCGATTTCCTTCCCAAGCCCTTCGTCGGCGAAGCGCTCGTCTCCTCGATCCACGCCGCCGTCGCCCGCACGCGCGACCACAATTGAGGAGCGTCCGCGCTCCGCCCCGCGTGCGCGGCATTGCCAAGCACCGCGCGACCGCGTAATCGCTCTGCCCTTTCCCATGCGCAGTTTCTTCTACCTGCTCCTCCTCGCCGTCCTCCTCGGCACCGCCGCCCTCATCACCCGCTCCGGCATCCTGTCGCGCAAGGACCCGGGCCGGCCGATCAACAGCGCGATGCGCGAGGCGCTCGACAAGCAGCAGCCGCAGTGGAGCGCCGCCGACGAGCGCGAGCTCAACGAGCGCTTCGGCACCGCGCGCAAGCTCCCCTCCGGCCTGCGCTACGTCGTCCGCGCCCCCGGCACCGGCGTCGCCACCCCGACCATCGGTGATGAGGTCATCGCCCACTACGAAGGCCGCCTGCTCGACGGCACGATGTTCGACAGCTCCTTCCGCAAGGGCGCGCCGATCACGTTTCGCGTCGGCAGCGGCGCCGTCATCCGCGGCTGGGACGAGGCGTTCCTCACCATGAAGCGCGGCGAGAAGCGCACGCTGATCATCCCGCACTGGCTCGCCTACGGCGAAAAAGGCCGCCCCGGCAGCATCCCCCGAAAGCCACGCTTATCTTCGAAGTCGAGATGCTGGATTGGCGCTGAAGGACCACACGGATTAATTCAGAAGCCAGAAAGCCAGAAACGATCCGTCCGATTCCTGATTTCCTGGCTTCTGAATTAATCAGAGTCCGACCAACGCCCCGTTGCGCTTGATCCAGAGCTCCGCCTCGCGCCAGCCCGGGCACACTTCCTCGACGCGCGCCCAGAAACGATCGGAGTGGTTCATCTCCCGCAGGTGCATCAGCTCGTGATAGACGATGTAGTCGCGCACGAACTCCGGCGTCTGCACGAGCCGCCAGTTGAGCGAGATCGTGCCGTTCGCGGAACACGATCCCCAGCGCGACCGCTGATTGCGCACCGTCACGAATTTCACCTCCACGCCCGTCACCGCCGCCAGCTCCCACGCGCGCCCCGGCAGCTCCACCTTCGCGCGCCGCGCGAAATGCGCCTCCAGCGTCGGCCGCAAATCCCCCTCGAGCCGCGGCACACGAAACACATCCGCCGCCAGGCACACCTGCGGCCGCTCACCCGCCGCCGCGATCCGCACCTCCGTCAGCTCGCCGCGCCACAACACGCGCGTGCCGATCGTCCACACCTCCGCCGCGCGCGGCCGCTGCCGCTGCCGGTGCCGCGCCCGCTCGAGCCAGTCGCGATGCTCCTCCACGAAACGCAGCGCCTCGCGCTCCGAGCCGCGCACGGGAATCGTGGCGACCGCGACGCCATCGCGCCGCAGCGTGAGCCGGTAGTTGCGCGCCCGCGGGCTGCGCTCGAAGACGACGTCGCCCTGGGTCGACGCCACGGGCCGCGGAGCCGCCGGCGGCACCCGGTGCACGCCCGCCGCCGGCGTGAAAAGCTCGAAGAGGCTCTGCTGCCCGTCGTCGTTCATCCCGTTTCCGTGGTGCCCGCTCGCCGCACACGCGTCAACTCCACCGTGTGGTAGGGACGCGCGGCCCGCCCGTCCGTCCTCACCCTTCCGGCAAACCCCCTCCAAACTCCACCGGCAAAATCCGCGTGCGCCCGCGCGGCCCCGGCTGCCATTTTCGGGTGACCGGATCGACGCTCCCCCAGCCCTCCGCCTCCGGGTCGAAAACGCGGCATGCCAGATGTCGCCAGGCCCCGGGGCTCGCCCAGCGCAGGCGCAAGCCGTTCTGCACGCAGTCGAGGGCAGCGGCTTCGCCACCGGAAAACGCCGCCAGTAGAAATTCGCAGCTCCCGCTCTCCGCGTCCCACACCCTCGCCGTCTTGTCATAGCTCCCCGTCGCCACCCTCCTCCCGTCCGGCGACCACGCGCAGCTC
The DNA here is from genome assembly GCA_964513055.1 of uncultured Opitutus sp. Classification (GTDB taxonomy): domain Bacteria; phylum Verrucomicrobiota; class Verrucomicrobiia; order Opitutales; family Opitutaceae; genus ER46. The sequence goes on along the minus strand of CAZENI010000187.1, from coordinate 8,675 downwards.
GTCACCCAGTGGGTGTGACCCTGCATCTCGCGCAGGCATTTTCCGCTCTCCGCGTCCCACACCCTCGCCGTCTCGTCATCGCCGCCCGTCGCCACCCTCCTCCCGTCCGGCGACCACGCGCAGCTACTCACCGCGTGGGTGTGACCCTGCAACTCGCGCAGGCATTTCCCGCTCTCCGCGTCCCACACCCTCGCCGTGTTGTCCCAGCTCCCCGTCGCCACCCTCCTCCCGTCCGGCGACCACGCGCAGCTCGTCACCCA
>CAZENI010000187.1:0-8315 GCA_964513055.1 uncultured Opitutus sp. | reverse complement strand
CGCCGCCCGTCGCCACCCTCCTCCCGTCCGGCGACCACGCGCAGCTACTCACCGCACCACCGTGCTCGCTGCGGATAATCGTTTCGAGCCTCTCCGTCAAACCCGGCGGCCGCTCCGCCCCGCCCTCGCTCGCCGCCACGGCACCGTGCCGCGCAAAGTCCACTCCCAGCTCCGCCCCGCGCAACTCGCACCGGCTCCACTCCGCCTCGTGCCACCGCGCCGCCGCCCCACGGAGGTCCTCCGCGCGACAATCGCGCAGCCTCGCCCCGGCGAAATCCGCCCCGTCCAGCCGGGCGCGCGACAAGTCGACCTCCACGAACACCGCCGCCCCGCACGCCGCGCCGCTCAAGTCCGCATCCGCGAGATACACATGCTGCAGCCGCGCCGCATCCAGCCGCGCCCGGCGGAGATCGGCGCCGCCCAGCGCCAGCAGATTTCCCGGCCGCCCGTGAATTGTCCAACGCTCCAAATCCAATCCGGCGAGCTGCGCCGGCCCCTCCAGCTCAGGCTCCGGATACCCGCACTCGATCGCCAGGAGCCAGTAACGCAGCGCAAGTCGGGCTCCACGCGGCTCGCCGCGCGTGAGCAACACCCCGAGCGCCGCGGTCAGACCCGGCCGGCTTTCCACCGCGAGGAGCTGACCCGCGAAATCCAGCGTCTCGCGCGAGGGCTCCGAAATCTCCCATGCACCAAAATCCCGCTCGCCGAGGGCGCGGACAAGGTGCCGGGCATGGAAGAACTCCTGGAGCGACGAGTGCGCGAAGCGGAAGTGCTCCCTCGAATCGTCCGGCCGTAGCACGAACGTCGCCGTGCGGAAATCCTCGTCGAGCACCTCGCGCGGCTTCGCCGCATAGCGGGCCGCCGTCTGCGGCCGGGCCGCCAGTGCGGTGTCGAGCCAGCGCTGCACCCGCGCCCACGGCCACTCGCGCGCGCCGTCGGCGAACATCGCGGCAGCCAGGCACTCCATCAGCTCGAGCTTGTCCGCCGAGGTAAACTGATGCTTGCCCTCGTCGCGGCTGAGCCAGCGGTTCACAAGGATGTCATAGAGCGTCACGCCCTGCACGCGGCCCCCGGCCATGCGCCGGCGCTCCAGCTCGTCGAGGTGCTCGGTCATGACGGAGAGCAGGTAGGGCCGGGTGGCGAGTTCGCGCAGGTTGTGCACGGCGGCGAAGAGTGCCAGCGCCGCCTCGGCCTTCGCCGCGTCGCCCAGCATCCCGCGGAGGTAGGCGCGCACCTGCTCGTCGGTGAACGGCAGCAGGATCAGGGCGCGGTAGTCGGTCGCGCGGATGCTCTCGCGGTCCTCGCCGGTGAGCATGGCGTTCTGGTCCCAGACGTTTTTGAAATAGTGCGAACGGCACGAGATGATCAGCCGGCCGCGACGGGGAGGCGGCGATTCTTCTTCGTTCTTCCGTGGCTTGTCACCGGAAGCTTCATACGGCGGCAGCACGCGCCAGAGCTCGCGGATGAACGCCTGCGCCTGCGGCGTTTCCAGGTGCACGATCTTCTCGTCGAGCCCGTCAAAGATGATCACCGCGCCCTGCGTCTGCACGGCATCGACGATCTCCGCGGGAGTGAGGGCGGGCGGCCCCGGCCGGCGCCAGTTGTGCCGGACCGCGGCCGCGAGGATTTCCGCGAGCTGCGGCACCGCGGTGCGGTCGCCGGCCAGCGAAACCGAGCGCAGATCCACGAACACCGGCTGGGGCGACGCCGGGTCCTGGGCATGCAGCTCGTTGAGCCGCCGCGTGAGACGCTTGAGCGTGGTGGTCTTGCCGATGCCGTATTCTCCCAGCACCGCGCAGAACGGCGGCTGGTTCGCGTCAGTGGAGGTCGCCCACTGCTCCAGAAACTCCAGCGCGTCGACGCTGCGCTCGCTCGCCTTGAGCGCGGCGGGGTCGATGCGTTCCAGGTCGCGCAGGCCGTAGTTGGCGCCGCGGGTGTTGACGAAGGCCTTAGCGAGCGGGTCGTGCCCGGCCACCCGGGCGAGTTCCCCGAGTTCCTCGTCGGTGACCCCGACCGCCGGGACGGCCCCGGCCGGAGTCGTCGCATCGGCGGACGCAAAATACTCATCCAGCCGCTCCTCGATGCGCTCAGCGAGCAGCTCCGCGAACCCACGGCGCAGGGCGCGTGAGTCGAAGCAGGTATCAAAGGCCAGTGCCGCGCCGCGCCCGCCGGAAGGCAGCGCAAAACTCTGCAGGCTCTCCAGGCCGAGCCGGTCGTGGTCGTCGCCGAGCGCGACAAGCTCGACGGGAATCACGGGCTTCCGGCCCTCGGCCAGCCGGCGCAGTTCCTCGCTCAGGATGAACTCGCTCGCAAAAAACGCCGGGCTGAGCAGGAGCAGCCCAAAGTCGCACCGCGCGATTTCGGCGGCGATGCGCTCCTTCCACGGCGTCCCGACCGGAATCAGCCAGTCGCCCCACACTTCGAACCGATAATACGCGGACTCGCCAAACGGCCGCGCCAGTTGATCCAGCAACGCCTCGACCAGCGCTTTGTCCCCACCCGCATGGCAGACGAAGAGCCGCACGACACGCGGGGTCGTTTCCAACGCTTTGCCGGAACGCGGGAGTCCGCGATTGGCCATCAAGGCGCCCTGTCGCTCCAGCCGCTGGATATCGGCGGTGCCCGCGGCCGAATTCGTCGCAATCTCCTGCCCCGTCGAGTCGTCGTCCTCGAACCAGCAGACGCGCGCCTCCGGCAAGTCGCGCTTGCGCGAGTCCGACTCGAAGGAAAGCCCGATGCCTGCCTCGGCCGCGGCCGCGTTTACATCGATGCGGAAATTGGTGAAGAGCTTCAGCGCGTCCGCGGTGTTCTTTCCCGGAAACCCCGCCTTCAGGCACTCGGAAAGCCGCGCTTTGCCGTCGGCGCCCAGCAACGGCAGAATGGCCTCCAGTCGCTCGCGCTTGGTCGCACCCAGCTCCGCGTAGATGGACGGGAGCAGGCGCCGGAGGCGGGACTCGGAAAGGATCTTGCGCTGCGGTTCGATTGGCATGGGTAAAAGTGCGATTAGGCCTTTGCGGCGACGCCCGCCAGCACGAGCAAATGATGCACCGCGACGATCGTGGCGCCGGCGAGAGCCAGGGCGGTGGACGTCAGGACAAAAATCCGCCAAAGCCGCTTTTCCCAGCGCTCACACCACTCGCAGAAGGGGTCGGGCTTCGTCATCGCGCTTCCTTTCGTCGCGGAAGACGGATGAGGGGTTCACCGCGTCGCCGCAAGCCATAAGTGTGATTAGTGTGATTATAGTGCGATACATATCCCCTCTACTTCCAGATCACCGACGCATCGATCTCCCCGACGGCCATGCGACCCGTCAAAACCACGAGACATGTCCCGCCACCCCATCCCCGCCCGCGATTCGCGGACCCTCAATTCACCGCACCGCCAGCACATTTACGGCGCCTCGGGCTTCGCGTCGCCCGCCACCGCCCCCGCGCGTCGCTCGCGCCGCAGTCGCCACGCGTGCCAGGCGCTCGCCATCTCGCCCGTGTGCGCGGGCACCAGCAGCGCGATCGCCACCTCCTCGACGCCCGCCGCGATCAGAAACGCGATCGCCGCGTGAAACGGCACCGCCGTCCACTCCGCCAGCAGCGGGATCATCGAGAACGCACACGCGATCACACCCACCTTCGACGCCCACGTGTGATAGCACGGCGCCCGCCCCAGCCGCACGAAGCCATACACCACCACCGCGAAGAACGCCGCCAGCCCCGTCGCCACCCACGGCAGCTCCCGCCGCACAATCTCCGGCCACAGCAGCGCGATACCCGACAGCCCCGTCACCATCGTCACGTAGTCCGCCGCGCTATCCAGCTTGCGTCCGAAATCCGTGAACGCGTGCAGCCGCCGCGCGAGGAAGCCGTCGAGCGCATCCGTCGTCAGCGCCGCCGTCAGCAGCACGATGAACCACGGCTTCGACCCCGCAATCGCCGACGTCAGCACCGCCGGCATCAGGACGATGCGCGTGGCGCTGAGGATGTTCGGCCAGAGTTTGGGGTTCACGGGAGTTGAGGGTTGAGAATTGTGAGTTGAGAGCCTGTCACGTCGTTCCGAGTCACCCGCCCCGCTGAGGTCGGAATTCCCGAGCCCGGATCTGCCTCGAGGGGCTCGATCGTCTGTCCTGAAAATCCTTGGTTCGAATCCTGTAAATCCTGTCCCTAAAAACAACCTCTCCGATCGAGCCCAAACCGTGCGCTCGTCGGGAGATTTTTCAAAGCGATCTCAAGGGGCTGGGGCTGCCCACCTCTCCACCTTCCGCTCTCAGCTCTCAACCGCCATCACACCCGCACGAGTTCCCATCGAAGCGGTTTTCCGCGCTGCAGCGTCAGCCACGCAAAACTCGGCGGCGCGCCGCGATTCGGCCGCGTGATGCACCCGGGGTTCAGCCACCGCACACCGACCGGATCGATCTCGTCGCGTGGCACGTGCGTGTGCCCGTGCAGGAAAACCTCCACGCCCTTCGGCGCCAGGCGCGACGGGATGTGCTCGAGGTGGAAGCGCAGTCCTTCGCGCTCCAAGTCCAGCGTGAGCGGCCACGGGTGCGCATCGCAGTTGCCCGCCACCACGCGCAGCGGCGGCCCCAGTTGCTCGAATTCCACCAGCGTCGTCGGCGAGCACACGTCGCCGAGGTGCCAGAGTTCGTCCGCGCCGCGCAATTTTTTCGGCAGGCTCGCCGGATAACGATCGTGCGTGTCGGAGAAGACGGCGATGCGCATGACCGGGGAACTTGCCGCCACACGCCGCCGATGAACAGCGGTTTCCGCCGCACGCATCGGGATTGCACGCCGCCCACCCGCCACCCTTGATGCCCCGGCTCCCCCGGCGCCGGCACCGGCGCCCGCCCCCATGAACCTCCGCCCGCTCCGCGTCCGCCGCCTCGCCGCGCTCCTGCCCCTGCTCGCCTCCGTCCCGCTCTGTGCCCAGCGCGGCGACGCCTTCGACACCCGGCTGCGCCCGCCCGCCGAGGAGCAGGCACTCTTCCACGTGCCGCCGGGCTTCGAGGTGCAGCTCGTCGCCGCCGAGCCGGAGATCCAGAAACCGCTCAACCTCGCCTTCGACGCCGCCGGCCGCGTCTGGGTCACCGGCTCGCAGCTCTACCCCTGGCCCGCGAAACGCGACGCCCTCGGCCAGCCCATCGCCACCTTCGATCAACAGTGGGGCGACACCGCACTCGCCTTCCGCGCCGCCTCCACGCCGCCCGAGCCGCCGGAAAACGGCCGCGACACCGTGCGCATCCTCTCCGACTTCGATCCCGCCACCGGCCGTGCCCGAAAAACCACTACCTTCGCCGACGGCCTCAACATCCCCGTCGGCGTCCTGCCGCTCCCCCGCCCGCCCGGCGCGAAGGGCGACACCGCACTCGTCTATTCCATCCCCGCGATCTGGCGGCTGACCGACACCGATGGCGACGGCCGCGCCGATGTGCGCGAGAAACTCTACGACGGCTTCGGATTCAAGGACACGCACGGCATGTCCTCGAGTTACTGGCACTGGTTCGACGGCTGGGTCTACGGCACCCACGGCTTCGCCAACGCCAGCGAGGTCACCGACCGCGCCGGCCGCGTCACCAGGCTCACCAGCGGCCACACGTATCGGTTTCGTCCCGACGGCTCGCAGTTCGAGGTCGTGGCCCACGGACAGACCAATCCCTTCGGCCTCGCCTTCGACGCGCGCGGCGATCTCTACACCGCCGACTCGCACTCGAAACCCGTCTATCTCCTCGTGCCCGGCGGCTTCTACGAGGGCATCAACAAGGAGCACGACGGCCTCGGCTTCGCGCCCGCCATCACGACCGACGACCATGGCTCCTCCGCCATCGCCGGGATCGCGCACTACACCGCCGCGCATTTCCCGCGCGAGTATCACGACCATCTCTTCAACGGCAATCCCGTCACCCGCCGCATCAATCGCGCCCGCCTCGACTGGCGCGGCTCCACGCCCGCCGCCGTCCGCCAGCCCGATTTCCTCACGAGCGACGATCCCGCCTTCCGCCCCGTGCAGGTGAAACTCGGTCCCGACGGCGCGCTCTGGGTCGCCGATTTCTACAACCCGATCATCGGCCACTACGAAGTCCCGCTCACGCATCCTGCGCGCGACAACTCCCACGGCCGCCTCTGGCGCATCGTCTGGCGCGGCCTCGACGGCAGCGTGCCCGTCCCGTCGCTGCCGAACCTCGCCCGCGAAAAAACCACCGCCCTCGCCGCGCGCCTCGCCGATCCCAACCTCGTCGTGCGCTCGCTCGCCGCCGCCGAGCTGCTCGCGCGCAAGGACGCCGCGTCCGCCGCGCCCGCGTTGCGCGCCGCCGTCGCCCGCCTCATCGCCGGCACCGATCCCGCCGCCGCCGGCACCGCGGCCCTCCCGCTGCTCATCACGCTCGATCGCCTCGGTGCCTCCGACGACGGGCTGATTCGCCAGGCGCTCCAACGCCCCGACAGCGACGTCGCGGCCGCCGCGCTCCGCGCCCTCGCCGCGCGCGACCGCCTGCCCGCCGAGGCCGAGGCGCTCTTCACCACGCTCCTCAAACCGGCCGCCCCTGAGTTCGCCGCCCGCCTCGCCGCCGATGTCTTCCGCCGCCACCCGCAGCCCTGGCAGCCACCCCTGCTGCTCGCGCTGCTCGCCAGGGCGCCAGCCGCCGACACCGAACTCATTTACGCGTTGCGCGTCGCCCTCAGGACCCACGCGCTCACCGCCGATGCCGCCACGCTCCGCTCCTGGGCCGCCTCCGACAAACCCACTGATCTCGCCGCCGCCGAACGCGTCGCGGACGTCTGCCTCGCCGTGCCGACCCCCGCCGCCGCGGATTTCCTGCTCGGCCATCTCGAACGCACGAAGTTCGCCGACACCCGCGCCGGCGATTTTGCCCGTCACGCCGTGCTGCAACTGCCCGCGGAAAACTTCTCCGCGGTTCTCCCGCTGCTCGGTTCGCTCTCGCGCGCGACGACCGGCCAGCGCGTCGCCTTCGCCGAGGGCCTTGCCACCGTCGCCGCCAAACCCGGACGCACCCTTCCCCCCGAAGCCGAAGCCTGGATGCGCACCGAGCTCGTCAAGGCCGTCACCGGCGCCAACACCGCGATCGGCCATCGCGCCATCCTCGCGTTGAAGGGCATGTCGTTCCCCGAAAAAGATCCGGCCCTGCGCGCCGTCGCCCTCGATCGCGCCGCCGTCGAGCGCAACCGCGCCTCCGCGCTGCGTTCGCTCGACCCCGCCACCCCCGAAACGGAGGCCACACTCATCGCGGTGGTCGGCGGCCGCGACGCCAACACCTACCGCCGCGTCGCCGCCGATCTCCTCGGCACCGCCCAGCCCAGTCCCGCCGCCCGCGCCGCCCTGACCGGCGCCTTCGCCACCGCCTCCGCCGACCTCGCCCTCGGCCTTGCCACCGCCCTCGCGCGCAGCGACGCGGGCGCCGCCGATCTCCTCGAACTGGCAGCCGCGGGCAAAGTCCGCGCGTCCCTCCTGCGCCACCGCTACGTCGCCACCGCCCTCGCGCCACGCCCCGCCGCCCTGCGCGACCGCGCCGCCGCCCTCACGCGCACGCTGCCACCCGAGGACGCCCGGCTCGATGCCCTCATCGCCCAGCGCCTCGGCGCCGCGGGCAGCTTCAAGCCCGACGCCGCGCGCGGCGCCTCCGTCTTCGCGACCCACTGCGCCGCCTGTCACCGTTTCCGCGATACCGGCGGCAACCTCGGGCCCAGCCTCGATGGCATCGAGTCACGCGCGATGGCCCGGCTCGTCGAGGACATCCTCGACCCCAATCGCAACGTCGACCCCGCTTTCCGGCTCACCACGGTCACGCTCAGGAACGGCGAAACCAAGACGGGGATGAACCCGCGCAGCGAACCCGATCGTCTCCTGCTCGCCGATCCCGCGACCGGACAGGACCACAGCGTGCCGGCCTCCGAGATCCGTGAGATCACCGCCTCCGCCACCTCGCCCATGCCCGCCACGTTCGAGTCCGCGCTGACCGAGGCGGAGTTCTTCGACCTGATCGCCCTGCTCCGCTCGCCCGCAAAATAACTCAGCGCTCTCAAGGTGGAGCGGCTCGACCCCAAGCCGCTGGTTTGGAAACGCCCGCCCGTTGCAAGACCACCCACCCCTCAGAAAGCGGCTTGAGGTCAAGCCGCTCCACCTTCAGGCCGGACCGCGATCGCCGCGGGGAATTTTCTCAGGATTATTGCGCCATTTCTCAGCGGTCCCGCCCCGCCGCCCGTGCTAAAGTAACCTCACGGTGAATTCCCCTTTCACCCGCACCCCGCCTCCGTCCGCCCCATGACCATCCGCCTACCCGCCCAGCCCCCCATACTCGCCGCCACGGCCCC
>CAZENI010000186.1:0-13846 GCA_964513055.1 uncultured Opitutus sp. | reverse complement strand
CGTCGCGGCAGTCGGCTTTCTTCTCGGCGCTGATGGCGATTTGCGCGGAGGAATTCGGGAGCGACATGCCGAGGGCCTCGATGGCGCTGGCCATGGTGTTGGCCGTATACATGCCGCCGCAGGAGCCGGGGCCGGGGACGGAGCATTCCTCGATTTTGCGGAGGCCGGCATTGTCGATCTTGCCGGCGGCGTGCTGGCCGATGGCTTCGTAGACGGAGACGATGTCGCACTCGTGCTTCGTGTCGGGATGGATGCCGGGGAGAATGGTGCCGCCGTAGACGAAGAGGCCGGGGCGATTGAGGCGGGCGAGCGCCATGACGCAGGCGGGCATGTTTTTGTCGCAGCCGCCGATGGCGACGACGGCATCGAAGCCCTCGGCCGCGGCGACGGTCTCGATGGAGTCGGCGATGACTTCGCGGGAGACGAGTGAGTAACGCATGCCGGGCGTGCCCATGCTGATGCCGTCGGAGACGGTGATGGTGCCGAAGATGACGCCCTTGCCGCCGGCAGCGTTGGCGCCGGCCTCGGCTTCGCGCGCGAGGGCGTCGATGTGCATATTGCAGGGCGTGACCATCGACCAGGTGGAGGCGATGCCGACGATCGGCTTCTTGAAATCGGCGTCGGAGAACCCGACCGGGCGCAGCATCGAGCGCGCGCCGGCGCGGGCGGGGCCGTCAACGAGGATGGAAGAATGGGGGCGGAGCGGGTCGGGTTTGTGCGAAGACATGGGGGAGAGACGGAAAGGTGAGAGTTGAGGAGTGAGCGCTGGAAGAGCCGGAAAAGGGAGGACGCAGGTTTGAGCGCGGAGGGCTGAGAGTCCAGAGCTGAGCGGTGGCCGGCAAGCGCGGAACACGGCCGACGGCGTCACACCGCCGCTGAAAATCGGGTTGCATGTGCCAACTGCCACCGCATCACTCGACGCGACTTTACCCGCATGGCATTCAACCTGAAAAAAGTGCTGAAGGCGTTGTTGCTCTCCTCGAGCCAGCCCCTCGCGATCAAGGACATCCAGGCGGCCTTCACGCGTTTCCACGAGCAGTCGACGCTGCCGCTGGAGCCGGAAACGGAAGAACCCAAGGCGGGCGGGGAAGCGGCGGCGGCGGCCGAGACTTCGGCGTCCGAGACGGAGGTTGCGAAGGCGGAGACGCCGGAGCGGACGGGCGAGCCGCCCGTCCCTGCCGCGGAGGAGGTCACCGAGATCGCCCTCGAGCCGACGCCCCAGGATCCGGAACTCTATTCGGACGTGCCGTCGCTGGTGACGGCGACGCAGATTCGCGAGGCGATGGATCAACTGGCCGGCGACCTGCGGGTGGCGGACGACGGGCTGCTGCTGATTGAGGGCAATGCGGGTTTCCGAATCGTGACGCATCCGCGGTTCGGAAAATGGATACGCATCCTGCGCCAGGAGCCGCCGCCGGTGAAGCTGAGCCAGTCGGCGATCGAGACGCTGGCGGTCGTGGCGTATCGGCAGCCGGTGACGCGCGGTGAGATCGAGACGATCCGCGGCGTGTCGGCCGAGGCGGGCCTCAACAAGCTGCTCGAGCGCGAACTCGTTTACATCGTCGGCCGCGCGGATGCGCCGGGGCGGCCGATCCAATACGGGACCACGGATCAGTTTTTGGAGTTCATCGGCATCAAGTCGCTGGATGAGCTGCCCGCCTCGGACGTGCTGTCGTCGCGGCAGATCGATGAGTGGCTGAAGACCTCGTCGAACGCGCACACGCCGACCGACACGGACATGGGGCTCGCGGATGAACAATTGCCGCTCGAAGCGACAGCGGCGCCGGCCCCGGCGCCGGTGGAAGAGGCGGCCCCGGCCGCGACGCAGCCCGACGAGCCAACCCCGGCGCAATCCTGACATGGACCTCGGCCCTATTCGCGAACAGATCGACGCGCTCGACAAGCAACTGGTCGAGACCCTCAACCGCCGCCTGGCGCTCGCCGCCGAGATCGGCAAGGTGAAGCGCAGTGCCGGCGGCCAGATCTACGTCGCGGAACGCGAGGACGCCGTGCTGCGCAAGGTCACCGCGCAGAACGACGGGCCGATCAAGAACGAGGCGCTCCGCGCGATCTATCGCGAGATCATGTCGGCCGCGATCGCGCTGGAGAAGCCGCTGCTCATCGCCTACCTCGGGCCCGAGGCGAGCAACACGCACGCGGCGGCGCTGAAGAAATTCGGCGCGAGCGTGGATTATCACGCGATGGCGACGGTGAGCGACATCTTCACCGCGGTGGAGAAGGGCGAGACGGACTACGCCGTGATCCCGATCGAGAACTCCACCGAGGGCTCGGTGCGCGAGGCGCTGGACAGCTTCGTGGAGAGCGACGTGAAGATCGTCGCGCAGATCTATCTCGAGATAAACCACGCGCTGATCTCGAACTCGTCGCTCGAGGACATCGAGCGCGTTTACTCGAAGGACCAGGCGCTCGCGCAATGCCGCCACTGGCTGCAGCGACACCTGCCGCATGCGCAATTGGTCGACGCGCCGAGCACGTCGCGCGCGGTGCAGCTCGCGAGCCAGGAGCCGGGCACGGCAGCGGTGGCGGGCGAACTTGCCGCGGAGCACTACGGCGTGCCGATCGTCGAGCGCAACATCCAGGACAAGGCGGACAACACGACGCGGTTTTTCGTGATCGGCCGCAAGGCGTCGGGCCCGGTCGGCGGCGGCAAGGACATCACGAGCCTGCTGGTCTCGCTCGGCGACGAGGCCGCGTCTCACTCCGGCGCGCTGCTGAAGATGCTCATGCCGCTCGCCGAGCGCGGCATCAATCTCTCCAAGATCGAGTCGCGCCCGAGCAAGAAGCGCCCGTGGGATTACTACTTCTTCCTCGATGTGACGGGTCACTTCGACGACCCAGGGATGAAGGAGGCGTTGTCGCAGTTGAAGACGTTCTGCCCGCTCGTGAAGTGGCTCGGGAGTTATCCGGCGGTGAGCTGAGCGCGCGGCGCACGGCGGAGGACGGTGCGCGCAAGGTGGGCGGAGCCGCACCTCTTGGCCGACTCAACGCGAACTAATCGCGAAGTAGAGCACGGTCACGCCGAGCCCGAGGAGGACGAAGGCGGCGACGAAATAGAGCAGGCAGCCCTTGCGCACGTCCTGCTGCAACGAGCGCGGCTCAACGCGATACTCGCGGAGGATATTCTCGGCGACCGGGGTGACGTCGACGGGCGGCGGGGCGGGCAGGGCGGACGCGATGGGGGCGGAGGACGCAGGCGGCAGCGCGGGGAGCGGCACGGCGGCAGGCAACGGGACCGGCACCGGCTGAGAGGACCGGACCGTGGGGGCAGCCGCGGGCGCCGCAGTCGTGGAATCCGAGGCTCCGGCGATCTCGCGGTCGAGCCAGGCGAGATGTTCCTGCAGAAGCGCGCGCTGGCGAAGAAGTTCGCGGAGCCGATCGGACATGGGCGGCGACGCTGAGCGATGAGCCGGGCCCCCGCAAGGGCGGGCTTTGCGTAGGGCGAGACGCGGACATGAAAAAGGCCGGTCCGAAGACCGGCCTGGGAAAGTGCGAGGAGCGGGAAGCGCCTCAGGCGGTGACGATCGAGACGCTGCGGTGCGCCTTGTCGTATTTGACCGTGCCGTCCTTCAACGCGAAGAGCGTGAAGTCGCGGCCGAGGCCGACGTTCTTGCCCGGGTGCAGCTTGGTGCCGCGCTGCCGGACGAGGATGCTGCCGGCGAGAACGGACTGCCCGCCAAATCGTTTGATGCCGAGCCGCTTCGACTGGCTGTCGCGGCCGTTCATCGATGTGCCCTGACCCTTCTTGTGCGCCATGGTGAGTGTCTCCTTAAGCGTTAATCGAACTGATCTTGATGACCGAAAGCTCCTGGCGATGGCCGCGTTTGCGCTCCATGCCCTTGCGCTTCTTCTTCTTGAAGACGATCACCTTGTCGCCGCGCTTGTTCTCCAGAATCGTCGCGGAAACCGTGGCGCCCGTGAGCGTCGGCGTGCCGACCTTGTAGCCGGCGCCTTCGCCGGCGGCGAGCACGTCCTTAATCTCGACGGTCGAGCCTTTTTCGGTGCCGGGATAGCGGTTCACGGTGAGAATGTCGCCCTCGGACACAGTGAACTGCTGGCCCTGGGTTTTGATGGTCGCTTTCATAAATAAAACTGCGGAATAAGCGGTTTGGCGGAAGTGAACGCAAGGATTTATTTGGAATTCATCGCGCACACGCGCGAGCCGACGAGAAAATCGCGCGCGCCGACGTGAACCGCGGCGGGCAAAGTGCTTCCGCGAGGATTTGCGGCGGCGACGCGCGAGGAAAACGAACGCGCGCCGTGGTCGGGGAGGACGTCGGTCGAACGCGTGCTCATGCCGGCGCGGGTGGAGGTGCTGAGGGCAATGAATCGGGGAACTCCGCGATCCCGGGGTGCGCGGCATTCGCGGCGGCGAAGGGCAGGGCGAAAGCGACTGCATCCGGGAGCGACAAGCCGCGCACGAACCAGCCGTGCAGCACGCAGGCGAGGAGAACGTCGCCCGAGCCAGTCGCCGAGACTTCCCGCACGGGCGGTGGGACCAGGGGGTGCGTCCGGCCGGCCTCGTCGCGCACGAGCACGGGGCGCGGGCCGTCGCTGACCACCCAGCGCCGCACGGGGCCGGGCCACTGGTTTGCCGTGCCGTCGACGCCGGCGACGGAGCGGATCTCGTCGGCGTTTACCTTGACGAGCGCGAGCGGCCGCGCGACGGCCCAGGCCAGCGGCGGGCCATAGGTGTCGGCGACGAGGTGGCCGCGGGCCAGCCAGCGCTCGAGGGCGGCGCGCAGGGGATCGAAGCCGGGGGCGGACCAGCCGGGAAAGCTGCCGCACAGGGCGAGCACCTGGCCGGCCGGCTGTGCATCCAGAAAGTCAGCACACGCGCGGACGGCGCCGGCATCGGGCGGCGCATCGGCGCCGAGGAACGTGGTCTCCGGGTGACCCGCAGCCGCGTCGCGCACGACGAGGCCGGTCCGGGTGGCGGCGGTCGTGGCGAACGCCCGGTGCGCGAGGCCGCGGGCGGCGAGCCACGCGACGCACTCGGCGCCCGGGGGGCCGCCGGCGAAGCAGAGGGCCGTATTCGGCGTGCCGAGACGGTGGAGCATGCGGGCGACGTTGACGCCCTTGCCGCCGACCTGGAAGGACTCGGTCTGCGCGCGCTGGGTGCGGCCGGGCGACCAGGCGGCGAAGTCAAAGGTGCGCTCGGCGAGCAGATTGCCCGTCAGGGTGAAGATATGCGGCGCGGCGCTGGCGCGGGAGGCGGCGGGCGGGGTCATGGCTTGTCGGGCTTCTGCGCGCGGTAGAAGACGTAGTTCACGAGGAAGCTGAGGCCGAGCACGCCGCTGAGCGTGCGGATGTTGCGCATCGCGCCAAACACCATCGTGAGCGAACTCGCGCGCGGCTCGTGCACGCGCAGCAGCAGGAAGCTGCCGAGCAGCGCGAGCACCGGCTGAAGGAGGAAGCAGGCGTAGTGGACGGCGAAGGGATCGGGCCAGCGCGCCAGCGCCCAGGTGAGCACGGCGCCGCCGGTGATCGGCGCGCTCGCGGCGACGAGCGAGGTGACGGCGAGGTTCACGCCGATGGCGAGGTTCTTGGCCTCGACCGGGATCAGCCGCAGCAGAATCGTGAACTGCCCGAGGATGAAACCCGCGCTCGTGGCGCCGCCCCAAATCCACATGGCGTAGAGGATGTTTCGGTTCTCCGGTGTCAGGAAGCACCAGAGGAAGTTCTGCACCTGCCAGAGGATGAGGGAGAACGTCATCACCGACTTGTTCCCGTAGCGATCGAGGAGGTGGCCCCAGGCCGGCAGCGAGAGCGCGCCGCTGAGCTGCGCGAGCGTGGCGAGCAGTCCGACCTCGAACGCCGAGAAGCCGAGCTGATCGAACATGAACACGTGGTAGAACGGACCGAAGCAGTTCGCGGCAAACGACCACACGGCGCCAAACGCGATGAAGACCAGCAGCGAACGCGCGCCGAGGACGACGCGCAGTTGCTCGGGGATCGGCAGCTCCTTCTCCGCGGACTGCCGGCGCGATCGGGTCGGGCTCACCCATTGCCAGCGGAGCGAGAACACCCGCATCAGCACGGCGACGCAGATGAGGAGTTGGAAAACGGGGATCGCGTAGTTCCAGTGGCCGAGCGACCAGCCGGCGACGAGCAGGAAGGCGGTGGTCGAGATCTGAAGCGTGCCGTTGCGCCGGCCGAAGAATTTGCCGCGGATGCGGTAGGGCACCCATTCCTGGATCCACGCGTTCCACGACACGCCCGCGACGGCGCCGAAACAGCTCGTCACCAAGAACCACACCATCAGGCACCGACCCGCAGTCGTGGGATCGTCGCGCGGAATCCACGGCAGCAGGAGGCCGAGCGCGGCCCATGAGACGAGGTGAAGGGACGCCGCGAGGACGGTGAGGAATTTCGCCGGTTTCCAGCGGGCGAGAAGGGTCGCGATGAAGATCTGCAGGAAGTTCCCGACGAAGGGCAGCGCGCTGATCAGCCCGATCGTGGTCTTGGGGAGGACAAACGCCTTCGCGACCAGCGCCGTCATGAACACATTCACCGGGAGCGACATCGTCACGATGGGCATCGCCATGATGCCCTCGGCGGTGCAGAGCCGCAGCGAGCGGAGCAGGTCGGCCTTATGTTGAAGCGCGGCGGCGCGCACGGTGTTTGCGTTCAAGGGCGTTTGGCCCGAATGAAAGGAAAATGAGGGCGATTGTAGACGCCAAAGTGCTGCAGCGGAAAAAAACGGTTGCGCTCGCCCGGTGGCTGCTGGGCAAGCACCTGGTGCGACGCTTCGCCGACGGCCGCGAGGAGGCGCGGCTGATCACCGAGACGGAGGCCTATCACGGCGAACATGATCGCGCGTGCCACGCGCGCGTCGGCCGGACGGCGCGCACGGCGGTCATGTATGCGCCGGGCGGCGTGTGGTATGTGTATCTCTGTTACGGCATCCACGAGATGCTCAACCTCGTCGTCGGCCCGGTGAACTGGCCGGCCGCCGTTCTGATCCGCGGCGTGGAAGGAGCGATCGGGCCGGGGCGCGTGACGAAGGCGCTGCAGATCGACCGGAGCCTGAACACGCTGGCGGCGACGACGGACGCCGGCGGGCTCTGGGTGGAAGATCGCGGCGTGCGCGTGCCGCCGGCGTTGGTGACGAGGACGCCGCGGATCGGTGTCGACTACGCGGGCGCGTTCTGGGCGGGGCGGCTCTGGCGCTTCACGTTCGATCCGCGAGCGCTGCCGTCACCGCGGCCCGCACGTCGGCGAGCGGAATCGAGGCCGGATCAGGGCCGCGCTGCAGCACCTGGACCCGGGGAGCCGGCGGCGCCCAGGTCATCGCATCCGTTGGACCAAACAACAAAACGCAGGGCGCGCCGCACGCCGCGGCCAGGTGACTGATGCCGGAATCGTGGCCGAGGAAGAGCCGGCACGCCGAAAGGTGCGTGATGACTTCCTCGAGCGGCGGTTGCAGCAGCGTGGTCGCGCGCGGAAAGCGCGCAGAGGCCAGCGCGCTCCAGCGCGGGAGCTCGGCTTCGCCGAGGATGAGCAAGAGGGGCGACGTGTCCGCGAGCGACGCAAGGAGCGCGAGCCAGCTTTCCGTCGGCCAGTTCTTGCGCGCCGAACCGCTGCCGGGATGGACGCAGAGTGTGGTGCGCTGCGCGGGCGGCGCGGTGGGTCGATCGCTGGCGCGCGGCGGCAGGGGAGAGAGAGGGAACCAGAGTTCGTCTGCACCGCCCGCGAAGGCGAGGCCCAGCGACTGCAGCGGCGCGGCGTAGTGGGCGGACGCGGGCGCGGAGCCCGGCATGGCGTCGCCCGTGAGAAACACCTGATCCGCGTGCAGCGGGAAGCGCCGGCGCAAATCGCCGTCCGGATCCGGCCAGAAGTTCACGACGAGATCGAAACTCGCTAGCCAGTGCGCGAACTCCGCCGGCAGCGCCTCGTCGCCGAACAATGCGCTCCAGCGCGCCTCGTGCTGCGAATGCGCGGCATCGAGCAGGCCGCGGTTCACCGCGAGTTGCGCGGCGGTGGCGTTGCCGGCGAGTTCGAGGCGGGCGAGGGGCCA
Source organism: uncultured Opitutus sp. (assembly GCA_964513055.1). Taxonomy (GTDB): domain Bacteria; phylum Verrucomicrobiota; class Verrucomicrobiia; order Opitutales; family Opitutaceae; genus ER46. The sequence continues at coordinate 5,808 of CAZENI010000186.1, read as the reverse complement.
GCGCCGGCGCAGGAGGGCGAGCGCGGGCAGCGTGACGATGAAATCGCCGAGCGCGCCGCCTCTAAGGACGAGGATTCTTCGCATCGGCCGCGGCGGCCGGCACGAGCGGGGCGGACGGGCCTTCGTAGGCCTCGAGCGTCGCGGTGCCCGTGCCGATCTTGAACTCGACCTCGAATTTCACCGGCAGGCGGTGGCTGTCCTGCGCGATCCACACGCGCACGGAGCTGCCGCGCTTGAACATCCCCTTGGGCGCGGTCTTGTCCATGCGCGGCTCGAGCACGACGGTCTTAAAGGTGCCAAGCGGCGTGCGCACCTCCTCGTAGCGCGCCATGTGGATCGTCAGCTCGTAGAAATCGTCGTCGAAAAGGATGAGCGCGTCGCGCTTCTCGCCGGGCTTCAGATCCCAGGAGCGCGTTTGCAGCAGCCCCATGATGAGATCGGTCGGATCGCCCGCCGGGATCGGCAGCAGGCGCGGTTTGCCGGGATCGTTGGCGGCGATGTAAGTCGCCTGGCGCGCGGTGTGATCAAACGCGACGCTGTGCTCGGATTTCTTCTCCTTCTGCACGCTCGCCTCGCGCAGCGACAACAAGCGTCCGGACACGAGATCGAACACGGAGCGGGCCTCGGCATCAAAGGGCAGCAGGAAGCGCGCAAGCCGGCGCGTGGCGGTGGTGGTGGTCACCACGAGTTGCGGCGCACCGCCGGCGGCGGCGGGTTCTTGCTGCGCGGCGATCTTGATCTCGCCGGCCCCCGGCACGATGGCCCATGAGACGCGATAGGTGAGTTTCTCGCCGTCCTGCAGCGGCAACGGCAAGCCCGCACGGCTCGCCCCGGTCATCAATGCGAAGGCGAAGCAGAGCAGGAGCGGGCGAGGAATCATGCGAAGGAAGAGGTGGGCGCAGGAACCGCGCAGGACATCGGAAAGAACGGCGAGGGCGCAAGGACGGAGGAGGTGGTTGGCGGTGCGCACATGCAGACGGACGGCACGGTGGCGAAGCGCGCCGCCGGTTCAAACTCTTGTTCGGTTTTGTTTGTCGACGCGATGGCTCGTTGAACGGAAGGCGCCGCCACTCGCCGGACCCGAAGCGGCGGCCGGCATGCGGCACGCGACACACGTGCGGTGCTTTGCGGAAATCGTTCTCGCGCCGGCTCTTCGCCGCTCTTTTGTAGTGCCGGCGGGCGCCTCCAACTGCGACCGCTCCCACTCCCATGGCTCTCACGATCTTCATTTCCTATACCTCCAATCTCCAATCGGCCTGCGGCCGGGTGGACGAAATTCTGCGGACGAATGGCCATTCCGTGGCCCACATGTCCATCTTTCCCCGATACGGGCAGGAGATTGTGCATGAACTGAGGGCGCAGATCAGGAAGTGCGACGTGGTGATCCAATTGGTCGGGTTCCGGTATGGGGGCGAGCCGACGGTGGTGGATGCGGCCTACGGTCGCGTCAGCTATACGCAGCTGGAGGCGCAACTCGCGCGGGAGGCGAAGGTGCCGGTGTATTACATCCCGCTGCGGGAGGAGTTTCCCGTCGACCGCCTCGAGGCCGGGCAGAGCGAACAGGAGTCGGACGTGCTCCGGGAGTTGCAGTCGAGGTATCGCGAGGCGGTGCAAGCACAAGAGGTGCTGAGGGCGGATCCGGTCGCAACGATGACGGAGTTGGAGAACCGAGTGCTGAAACTTCCACTCGACGGGATCGCGAAGGAACGGGAGAGACTCCGGGCGAATGGCGTCTGGCCCGGAGCGACCCAGGCACTTGAAGGCGGCGGATGGCGGGTGCTTCCGCCCCATCGTTCCACGCCGCGGCAGGTGGAATATTCCGCGATGATCACCGCCGCAGTCAGCGAGATGCGGGAGCGCACCCGGGACGCGGCCTATTTGCAGGCGATCCAGAATATCCAGAACACGATGGGGGCGTTGACCGAGCGGTTTGGCGCGGCGTCGTCGTATTTGTTTATCCGAGACAACCCGGGCGGCCCGGGGCCGTTCTGGATCAATCCCGGTGACCCGATCCGCTCACTGGCCGAGCACAACACGGGCATCGCCTCCACCGCGCAGCGCCCCAAGGCGGCCACGATCTGGGGCAATGGCATCACGGGCTATGTGGCGGCCACCGGACGCCCCTACCTCGCTCCCAATTTGGACGTATCTGCCGGCGGAGGGGACAAGCACTACATGTCGTCCGCGGAACGAACGAAGTCCGAGATTGCCGTGCCGATACTCCACTTCAACGGCAAGGACCGCCGGGTGATCGGCGTCTGCAATTTCGAATCCGAGCATGTGAACGGATTCCTGGCCTCCCACCTGGGGGAATTGCTGTCGGCGGCGACGAAGCTGGCGGTGGACATCCTGATTGTGCAACACCTCGTCGCCAATCCGCGGGCCTTCGGCTGGCATCCGGACCTCTCGGGTTGGACCCCGAAGCGGCTGTTCGACGATTTTTGCACCGCGGTCGCCTACACGGCGCCGTCGAAGCCGTGGCGCGAGCCGAGCCAGGAGCCCTTTCCGGACGCAACGGCGTGGCTGCCCCGCCCCAGTTGCACGATTTGGTATGGCGAGCGCGATCGTGATCGAAGCGAGCTGCACGTGAGAAGCACGGCCCGTTTCGATTACGAGTATATCGCGCGCGAGTGGCTCCCGGCTGATCGGAGTTTCACGGGTATCGCGTTTGCCAGTGCGAAAGGCACGGTGTTGTTCGGCAAGCCGGAGGAGATCGCCTCATTCCAGCGCAAAGAAAAAAGCAAGGACATGGGCATGGCTCATGTCGTCGCGACGCCCATCTACGTGCCATCCGCGCCGGAACCCGTGGGCACCTTGAATTTCGCCTTCTTCAGTGGCGAACTCACTGCGGAACAGAAAGCGGAGGTGGCGGCGCGATTCCCGGAGCATCTGGCCGCAGACCTGGCGGGACAGTTGGGCGAGTTGATTTCGCACTACCGCGCCCTGCGGATCGACTGCGCGGCGGCACATCTCCGCTACCGCATGCACGAGCACATGCTACCCGGTCTGACCGGCTTCGAAACGGTGCGGGATGTGATCATGGAATGTCTCGACGCCCATTGCTGCAGCATCTTCGCCCGCGACTTCGAGGTGGTGTTGGATGACAGGGGCCGTCTGCAATTCGTGCCCAGAAACACCCTGTCGGGAGTCGCGACCACGGGCCTGTTGGACGAAGACGGCTCGCCGGTGGCGATCGGAGACGCCGTCTACAGATTGGGTGAAAACGGCGATGGGGGGCTCACCTCGGCACTCGGGGAATCGTCCGGCCGGGTCTATCGGGTTCGAAGTGTCGTGGCGCCCAACACCCGAGCGGTGAGACTGCGGACGCCGGGCTCGCCAGAGGAAGGCAGCGCGACGCCGGCGGCAGCTGACGCGAGAGATTTGCTGCCGCGCAACCGGTATCGCGAGTCGTTCTCCCATTCCGACACGGAGCACCGGCCCTTCGTGGGCGTGTCGGTCGACGATCCTCGTCTGTCCGATGAGGGAGAACCAAAACGATCGTGGCCCGCCGGCGTATTCCGCGTCCTGCGCGCCTCCGGCTCGAAGCCGTTTGTCGCATCGGACGTGGAACTGCTCCAGATGTTCGGACGCGCGATCCATGGGCTTTTTCTCCGCTGGAACGCCAGCCGGCTGGCCAACACTCAATCCGCCTTTCGGCTCGGAAGGCGATTTCCGTTTGCGCAAAAGGTCTTCGGAGCGGCGGGGCTGCCGAAGCCCAAGGTGGACGCGGTCTGCCGTCTGGGGGCAGATTTTCTCGCCGGTTCCGTCTGGAACCGGCGGCAAGTCGAGTCAGTGCTCATCGATCTAGTGACAGTATTCCGACTGCCCGACTGGCGCGTCGGGAAGTGCGGCGGCGTCATCACGAGCCTGCGCCTCAAGTCGCCGGTGGAAGGGAAGCCGGAGGAAGATCAGCTTCTGCTCTATTGCATCCATCGGCTGGGCATCGACGAGCCGCTCGTCGAAGAAAACCGGAAGGAATTTGAGAAGCACCGAGCGAGTGTTGGACTCAGTTGCTTCCCGCCAGGAGGGGGCGCGCACCCGGCGACTTTCGGCCGCGAGTGCAAAATCTATCGTCCGATCAAGTATCCCGAGTGCGCGCGGGTCGAATCGGGTGTCTGCATGCCAGTTCGGTTTGTGACGCGCAACGGAGTTTCCTGGGGCGTCCTTTCCCTCGATCGCGACGATGTCGGTCTGCCTGGCTGGAGCACCGAGGCGCTCGAGGTAGTTGCGCTGGCCGCCAAGAAACTGGATTTCATCGGGCGCGACAACTGCAGCCGCGACGCCGTGATCTATCAGAGCCCCCGGTGGCGCGAGGCGTTCACGCATTTCTTTGCGCAGGCGCTGCGCCGCGTCGGCGTCTGGTTCTGGGACGTGCGCCGAGGCTTGCGCAAGACCAAGCGATTGGTCGTCTGGGGGGACAGTAGCGCGGAATTGGTATTGCGGGAGCGATTGCAGGGCATCGTTCGAGGAAGGTTTCCGGGCGATCCGTTGATCGGGTGGAATATGCGCGGCGGATTTGAAATTCCGCTGTGGTATGGACCCTTCAAGCCCGTGGCAGAAGAGGAACTCACGCTGGTCGGCTGTCTCGACCCAACGACGATGGAGGCGATCGCCAAACAGGGCGACGATCCTGCTGACGCCATGAGGCTCAAGATTGTCGAAGTCATCCACGTCTGGAATCGCTTCGTGAGTTCGCAGGAGCAAAGCACGCTGTCTCCTCTTTTTCAGTTGTCGTTCACCAAGCAGCCTTGGGCTACGGGTGATCTCGAACATCTCACTCATTGGCTCCCAGCGCTGACGCTGGCGCCGGATATTTTTCCCCAGAACCCATACACGATCGCGGGTCCGCAGGACTGAGATTTCCGGATCGCCCCGGGGTGTTGAGCTTCGGCAGCACACTGACGCTCGCGCGTGGCTCGCTCACGACCTTCGAGGTCAACGGCACTACGCGCGGCTCGGGTTACGACGGCTTGAACATCACGGGGCAGACGAGTTATGGCGGCACGCTGTCGCTGGTGTTCGGCAACCCGTTCGCCGAGGGCACCACGTTCGATCTCTTCCAACTGACAGGCGGCGTCGCCGGCACGTCGTTCGATGCCGTCACGGCTTCGGGCGGCTACACGGGCAGCTTCACCAACAGCGGCGGAACCTGGACGCTGACGACGGCAGGCCGGACACTGAGCTTCAGTCAAAGCACCGGCGATCTCGCCGTCGGGGCGGTGGTGCCTGAACCCGCAGCTGGCGCAGCGCTCGCAGGCGCCTCGGCGCTGGCGGTGGTCGTGTGGCGTCGCCGTGGCGGCGGCCCGGGGGTGTGGACGGTATGCCTGCTTTTCTTCCGGGCGGCGCTGCTCGGCGGCTATGCCTACGCGCAGCTGATCTCGTCGCGACTGCGGCGGCGGAGCCAGGTCGTGGTGCACGGCGCGCTGCTTGCGGTCTCGTGCGCCTTCCTGCCGATCATTCCGAACGCCCGCTGGCAACCCGCCGCGACGGATGAACCGACCGGGAGGATTCTGCTGCTGCTGGTGACGGTGGGCGTGCCGCATCTGGCGCTGGCAGCCACCGCGCCGCTGCTTCAGCGCTGGTTCACGGAGACCCGGCCGGGCGCGTCCCCGTATCGGCTCTATGCGCTCTCGAACGCCGGCTCGCTGCTGGCGCTCGCCGGCTATCCGTTCTTCCTCGAGCCTGTCGCGCGACGGGCGACGCAGGCGTGGCTGTGGTCGGGCGGCCTGGTGGTGTTTGTCCTCTTGTGCGGCGCGTGCGCGCGGCGGGTTTGGCGGCTGGCCGCGGAGCGGCGGCGGGAGGAGGCTC
>CAZENI010000185.1:0-13848 GCA_964513055.1 uncultured Opitutus sp. | reverse complement strand
CATCCTTTTTTGTTACGCCGAGTTCGGCACGACGAATCTGACCGCGCTCGCGAAGGCCGTGGATGGCGGCACGGCCGTCGCCACCGGCATTCCGCTGCTGCTCTTCTGCGGCGCGGTCGGCAAGTCCGCGCAGATTCCGCTCCACGTCTGGCTCCCGGACGCGATGGAGGGCCCGACGCCCGTCTCCGCGCTGATCCACGCCGCGACGATGGTGGCGGCCGGCATCTACATGCTCTGCCGGATCAACATGCTGATGGTGCCGGATGCGCTCACGGTGATCATGTGGACGGGCACGGCGACGGCGCTCTACGCGGCGCTGTGCGCGATCACGCAGAGCGACATCAAGAAGGTCCTCGCTTACTCCACGCTGTCGCAGCTCGGCTACATGGTCGCGGCGTTCGGCCTCGGCTCGGAGACGACCGTGCACGGCGATCACACGCACCTGATCGCGGTCGGCGTGGGCGCGGCGATGTTTCACCTGACGACGCACGCCTTCTTCAAGGCGCTGATGTTCCTCGGGTCCGGCTCGGTGATCCACGGGTGTCACCACGAACAGGATATCTTCAAGATGGGCGGGCTCGCCAAAAAGATGCCGCTCACGTTCGTCACGTTCACGATCGGCGTGCTCGCGATCATCGGCATGCCGGGGCTGGCGGGGTTCTTCTCGAAGGACGCGATCCTCTACCTCGCCTACGTGAAGAGCACGCCGGTGTTCGCGATCCTCGCGCTGACCGCGGTGCTGACGGCGTTCTACATGGTGCGGATGTGGAAGCTCGTCTTCCTCGGCACGCCGCGGACCGACGCCGCGGAGCACGCGCACGAGGGTGGCGTGTCCTTGACCGCGCCGCTCGTGGTGCTCGGCGCGCTGTCGATCGTCGGCGGCTACGGCTGGTTCTACACCAAGGTGTGGGCGGGCAAATTCGACGGAGTGATCGACCTCGTGCCGGAGCTGCCGGCGGAAGGCTCCACGCACACGATCATCCTGGCGACGAGCCTCGCGGTGATGATCGTGGGCGCGCTGGCGGCCTTCGTCGTCTACCGGCCCGCGCCGACCGATGCGCTCGCGGACAAGGCGCCCGGCCTCTTCGGCGCGCTCGGTGCGCTCAAGGCCTCGTTCGACCGCGTCTACGATTACTATGTCGCCAAGGTGCAGCAGCGCTTCGCGATGCTCCTGAATTTCCTCGAGCAGATCCTGCTGGCCGGCGTGATTGTGCGCGGGCTCGCGGGCCTCGTCGGGCTGTTCGGCCTCGGCACGCGGGCGCTGCACGTGGGCAACGTCAACGCCTACGCCTACTGGTTCCTGCTCGGCGTCGTGGCGCTCTGGGCGTTCGCGACGGGTGCGATGACTTTCTGACGCGATGAGCCAACTTCTCCACGACCGTTTGTTGCTCGCGATCGCCGCTCCGCTGGCGCTGGCGCTCGCCATCGCGCTGGGCCTGCCGAAACGCTGGTCGGTGCGGCTCTCCTATGTGGCCTTCGCCCTGCCGGCGCTCCTCGCGATCTGCGTGTGGTGGAATTTCGGAGACGCGGCCAAGACCGACGGCTACGCCTTCCTCACGCGCTACTCGACCGGTCTCGACGGGCTCGGCATCGGGCTGAAGCTCGGGCTCAACGGCATCTCGATGCCGCTCTTCGTGATGGCGGGCATCGTGGGCCTGGCCGCCGGCCTCTACGCGATCCAATCGCAGGCGGAGCGGCTCAAGCTCTACCTGATGCTGCTCCTGATCATGCAGGGTGGCCTGATGGGCGTGTTCGCGAGCGTGGATGTGTTCTACTTCTATTTCTTCCACGAACTCGCGCTGATCCCGACGTTCATCATGGTCGGCGTGTGGGGCGGCCGCGATCGCAGCTACGCGGCGATGAAGCTGACGATCTACCTCACGGTTGGCGCGATGATTTCGCTCGTGGGCCTGATCGCGCTCTACGTGAAAAGCGGGGCGAACAGCTTCGACCTGATCGCACTGAAGGCGCACCTCGCGGCCAACCCGATCGCGGAAACCGTGCAAAACAACATCTTCGGCCTGCTGATGTTCGGCTTCGGGGTGCTCGTCTCGCTCTGGCCGCTGCACACCTGGGCGCCGCTCGGCTACGGCGCCGCGCCCAGCTCCAACGCCATGCTCCACGCGGGCGTGCTCAAGAAGTTCGGCCTCTACGGTCTCATCCAGGTCGGCCTGCCGCTTCTGCCGGCCGGCGCCGCGCACTGGGCCATGCCCCTCGCCTGGCTCGCCGTCATCGGCAACGTCCTGATCGTCGGCCTCATCACGATCGCCCAGCGCGACCTGAAACAGATGATCGGATACAGCTCGGTCATGCACATGGGCTACGCGTTCCTCGGGATCGCGGCGGGCTCGGCGGTCGGCGTCGGCGGCGTGGTGCTGATGATGGTGGCGCACGGCCTCTCCGTCGCGCTGCTGTTCCTCCTCGCGACGAGCGTGCATCACCGCACGCACACCTTCGCGCTGGATGAGATGGGCGGGCTTGCGCAAAAGACGCCCGTGCTCGCCGCGCTCTTCGTGGCCGCGACCTTCGCCAGCATCGGGCTCCCGGGCTTCGCCAATTTCTGGGGCGAGCTGGCCATCTTCGTCGCGCTCTGGAAATTCTCGCCACTCCTCACCGCGCTCGCGGTGGCGGGCGTGGTGATCTCGGCGATCTACGGGCTGCGGGCGGCCGCTGCGGTTTTCTTCGGCCCGCCGACCGCGCGCATGACCGAGATTGCCGCGAAGCATCCGCCCGTGGACCTGCGCTGGTCGGAGAAGATTCCGGCCTTCCTCCTCGTCGCCGTGCTGCTCGTCGTCGGCTTCTGGCCGAAGTCGATGTCGACCGCCATCAACGACGCGGTCGTCGCCATGAAACTCCCGGAGCGGGCCGCGACGACGAAGATCGTTCAGGCCAAGTAGCTGAAGAAACCGCTAATTTACGCTCATGGTCGCTTATTCAGAATTTCGTCTGTTGCGCTCGAAGTCACCGGGATTTTTTAGCGTCCATCAGCGCTCATCAGCGGTTTGCTCCGTCTCGTCGCGATGAATCTCGAAGCCGTCAAACTCGCCGCCGCGGACAATCTCTGGGGCGCCATCTTCCCCGAGCTGATGCTCGGCTGCCTCGCGCTGGCGCTGCTCGTGCTCGAGATCGTGCTGCCGAAGAAGCACCACGGGCTCATCCCGAGCGTCGCCGCCGCCGGCCTCCTCGGGACGCTGGGCGGGCACCTCTTCCGCTGGCAGGACGCCGTCGGCTCGACCACGTTCAACGGCCTGCTCCAGCACACCGAGTGGGGTCAGGTGATGCGAGTGTTTTTCCTGCTCGCGGCCCTGCTGGTCTGCCTGCTCGCGCGGGTGTCGCTCGCGAAGCAGGTGATGCCGCGCGTCGAGTTCTACCACATCGTGCTGGTCGTGACCGCGGCGATGATGCTTCTGGCGCAGAGCAATCACTTCGTGATGCTCTTCGTCGCGCTCGAGACGCTGACGATCGGCCTCTACATCCTCGTGAGCTACTTCCGGACGAGCGCGGCCTCGCTCGAGGCGGGGTTGAAATACCTGATCATGGGCGCGCTGAGCTCGGGCCTGCTGCTCTTCGGCATCGTGCTCCTCTACGGCGTGGCCGGGAATCCTGCGCTAAAGGAACACACCGCGCAGGCGATGAACTACGGCGATCTCGCGCGCTTCCTCGCCGCAAATCCCGACAACTTCGTCGCGAGCCTCGGCATCGTGCTCGTGCTGGCGGGCGTCGCCTTCAAGGTCGGCGCGTTCCCTTTCCAGATTTGGGTGCCCGATGTCTACCAGGGCGCGCCGACGCCGGTCACGGCGTTCCTCGCGGTGGCGTCCAAGGCGGCCGGATTCGCGGTGCTGCTGGGGCTTTGCGGCGCGGGCGGGGCGTTCGCGTCCTACGGCTGGCTGATCACGCCGGTGCTCACGGCGATGGCGGCGGCGACGATCCTCTTCGGCAACCTCGCCGCGCTGACGCAGCACAACGTGAAGCGCCTCATCGGCCTGTCCGGCGTGTCGCACGCGGGCTTCCTGTTGCTCGGCGTCGTGGCGGCGCGGACGACGCCGCTCGCGGTGGGCGCGGTTTATTTTTACCTGTTCGCCTACCTCATCGCGTCGTTCGCGGTGTTCGGCGTGATGGCGCACGTGGCGGGGGCCGACGACGCGGACCAGGAACTCGACCATTACGCGGGCCTCGCGAAGGAGAGCCCGTTCCTGGCCACGGTGCTGGCGGTCGGCCTCGGCTCGCTGGCGGGCATCCCGCCCCTCGCGGGCTTTATGGGCAAGCTGCTCGTATTCCTCGCGGCCTTCCAGTCGGGCGCGCGCGCGCTGCTGGCAATCGCAGCGATCGGCGTAGTGATCTCGATCTACTACTACTTCGGCTGGATCAAGGCCGCGTTCTTCGAAACGTGGACGCCGTCGGGTGAAAACACCCCGGCGCGCCCCGCCCGCACGCCCGTCGGAACCGGCACGGCGCTCGCCCTCGGCGCGCTCGCGCTGGCCTCGATTGGACTCGGCTTCTATCAAGGGCCGTTCGGGCAGTGGCTGGGGACGCGTTGAGTCGGTGGTGGTAGCCAAAATCGTGAGATTTTGGCCACCCCGTGGGCTTCAACTTGAAGAGGGTGCAGATAGCAGCGCCTGCCGAAACCTGAGGGCAACGCACGCACCGCGTCCGGCTTTCAGCCGTGTTGCTGGAGGGAACGCACATCGAGTCCCGCCTTGCCTCACCCCGCATTCCCCGCACGGTTTGCCATTGTCATGGAAACCGGCACTCACGCTTGGACCGAAGAGGAGCTGATGGCCTTGCCGAAGGACGGCTATAAACGTGAAGTCATCGAAGGAGAACTCACCATGAGCCCGGCCGGATTTGACCATGAACGGATTGGCGCGCGCCTGCTTACCCGAATGACGATCCACGCTGAGCAACATGCGCTCGGGGTGGTTTGCGGTTCGAGCCTCGGGTGCTGGATGACCAGCGAAGATCTACTGTGCCCGGACGTGTCTTTCGTTTCTCGCGATCGGTTGGCCAGCACGAGGCTCGCGCCGCGAAAATTCTTCCGTGGTTCGCCGGATCTTGTGGTGGAAATCATGTCGCCCTTCGACACGGTCGGAAAGCTCCGGAAGAAGATGGAGGACTATTTCTCAAGCGGCGCGCGCCTCGCGTGGGTGCTGAACCCTCCGGAGAAGACGGTGCTCGTCTATCGGACACCCGAAGCCGACCGCCTCCTGCGCGTGACCGACGCCCTCGACGGCGAGGATGTGCTCCCCGGCTTCCGGCTGCCGCTGGCCGAGTTGTTTGCGGAGTTGTCGTTCGAGTGAGCCGCGTCCCGCTTCGTCCAAGCTGAGGACACGCGGACTGCTATGCTGATTGTCGGCGTCGACCTGGCTTGGGGTGAAACGAAGCCCGACGGAGTGTGTTTCATCCATCGTCGCGCTGCCGCGGCGTGGGTGGGTGGCCTGGCTTACCCGCAGGGAGATGCCGCGTTGCTTGCGACCCTGCTCGAACGGCTGCCGCAAGCGAATCGAACGTTGCTCGCGATTGATGCGCCCATCGTATGTCCGAATCTCACCGGCGCCCGCCCGGTCGATCGCGAGATCAGTCGCCGCTTTTGGCGGGAGCACGCTGGCTGCCACTCGGCGAACGCCGTCCGTTGTCCGAGACCGGCGCGAGTGCTGGCGGCACTCGCGCGACATGGCTTTGTCGCCGGCACCGATTCGCTCGCGGCGATGCGCGTCGCGGCCGAGGTGTATCCTCATCCGGCGATGGTGCGGTGGTTTGGGCTGCCGCGCGTGCTCGAATACAAACGCAAGCCGGGGCGGTCCCGTGCCCATTGCGCCGCCGAATTTGCCCGCTATCAGGATCTGATCCGGGAACTGATGGCGCGCGAGTTCTCGACGCTTTCGCTCGATCCTGCCACGGAGGCGCTGTTGCGCGCGCCGCTGGCAAAGCGGGCGGAGGACCAACTCGATGCTTTCTTTTGCGCGCTGCTTGGCCTCTGGCACGTGCAGCATCGTGGCCGGCGCAGCGAAGTGGTCGGCGATCTGCGCACCGGCTTCGTCCTGCTGCCATCCGCGCCGTCGGCCGCATAGTGGGTTTCCCGCTTTCCCTTCTTGCGCATTCCGCGCCGCTTTGCGGCCATTCACGCGCGCATGAGAATCACCGGCCTCGCCCTTGTCCCGCCTCCCACCGCCGCCGATCTGCCCAAGGTCACGCCCGAGTTGCTGGCGTCGGTGCTGGCGCGTTACTCCCGCAGCAACGAGGGTCTGGCCGCCATCCTGTCGAAGGTCGACCTGGCGAATCCCGACGCCTCGATCGATCGCATCCTGAAGTTCGTCGACTACGGGCACGCCTCGATCGGCGGGCTCACGGGCGGGCTCGCCGTGGCGCTCGACGATGTCTCGATGTGGCTCGCGTATAAAATCTTCGAAATTGCGCAGATGGCGGACGGACAGGAATCGAGCACGCGCTACATCACGATGGAGGCCTCGAACGTGCCGTCCGCGGAGGAACTGGGCATCCCGGACGATCTCGCGCCGCGGTGGCGGGAGATCCTCGCGCGATCATTTGCGGCCTATCACGCCGAATACAACCGGTTGGACGCGCTCGCCGTCGCCGAGCCGGAGCGCGTGCGGCTGCCGGCCGGCGCCAAGCCCGCCGTGGCCGCGCGGCTGCGGAAGAACTACGCGCTCGATCGCGCGCGCTATTTCATCCCCTTCGCCATGCGCACGAACCTCGGTCTGGTGCAGTCGTCGCGCATGTGGGCGACGACGGTGAAGCACCTCGCTTCGCTGCCGCAGCCCGAGGCCCGGGCCGCCGCCGGTCTCATTCGCGACGAACTCCTCAAGCAGTCGCCGCGGCTGATGCGCTACAGCTCCGCGGAAAATTCCTTCGTGGAACAGGCGCAGCAGGAACTGGAGACCTCACTCCGCCTCGGGCGCGAGCGCCTTTCCGCGGCGCCGCTCGCCGATGCCGTGTGGGTGCAGGTCGACCGCTCCGCGCCGCCGTGGCTGGCGGAGGAGCAGCCCGTCGCCGAGGCGCTGCGCCACCGCGCGAACCGCTACGGCCAGCAGGGCACCGCGACCCGCCGGATGCGCGTCGCCTTTGCCTGGAACAACATGGCGCTCGCCGAACTGCGCGATCTCAACCGCCATCGCACCGGGCACCGCTACACGCCGCTGATCCAGGCCGGCTTTTATCTGCCGCCCGAGATCGACCGGGCGCCGCATGCCGCGTTGCTGGCGGATCAACTCGAGCTCACGCGCGAACTGCTGACGCGCGGCTCGCCCGCGTATGTGTATTCGCTGCTGCTCGGCGCACAGACGCCGTTCGAGCACAGCACGCACGCGGACAAGTTCATCTACGAGGCCGAACTCCGCACGGGGATGGGCGCGCATTTCCGCTACGCCGAGCACCTGAGCGCGGCGCTGCGGGAGTTTCGCGCGCAGGTGCCCGAGGCTGCGGAATGGGTCGTCGAGGGCACCGCCGAGCCCGAGTGAACGGTCCGGCCGTCGCCGCCAGCTCCACTTCTGACCGGCATGACTGGCAATTAAATGTTTGCCGCAAAGTGAGGGCGCGGACTTCCTCCTCGTGCGTTTTGCCATGAAGCCGTCCGGCCTTGCAGTCCTCGTATTGTCAGGTCTCTGCCTCGCGACTGCGCGAGGGGCGGATGCGACGAGCCCCGTCGATTACACCCAGCGCAACAGCCCGTATGCGCCCGGTGCGGCCACGGGCGTCGTCCCGTCGCGGCAGGCCCCCGTCACCAACGAAGTCGTGCAGGAGAAACGCGTGCAGCCGCCGACCGTTGACCGGCGGATCGCGCCGGTCGGCGACCGGCGCGCCGCGGTGGAGATCCGGGAGACGCGCGAGAAGCAGGTGCAGGAAAAGGACTCGCACCGCCCCGAAGTCACCGAGCAGCCGACGAGCGCGTTCAATCATCGGACGGCGGCGATCACGACCGCCGACGACACGACGAAGCCGCCGACGGTGGCGCGTTACCAGGACAGCCTGACCGCGGCCAGCGCCACGAACATGGCGCGCTTTCCCGCGATGGACCGCGCGACCGGCGCGAAGATCAACCGCTTTGTCTTCCGCAAGAATCCGACGGAGGCTGCGGTCGGCACCGAGGGCCGCAGCGTCACCCCCGCCGCCGGCGGTTCGACTCTCCTGAAATGATCGCACTGCCGTGCCGCTGATGAGCCGATTTCGCGTTCTCCAGTTCAACATGCAGTTCGGCCAGATCTGGGACGACACCTACCCGGACCGTGCGCCCGTCCGACTCGAGGCCACGCTGGCCGAGATCCGCCAGCACGATGCCGACATCATCCTGCTGCAGGAGGTGGAGCAGGCGATGCCGGGCGGCGTGCAGTTTCAGCCGCCGCCGAATTACACCCGGCTGCAGGAGGAGCTGGCCGGCTACGACAGCACCTTCAGCTACCCGCGCGCGGACCCGCGCGAGCTGCCCTTCGGGATCGGGTTGGCGATCTTTTCGCGCACGCCGTTGCGCGACGCGATGCGGCTGGACCTGCCGTCGCCGCCGATCGAGTTCGATTTTTTTGGCAAGAAGATGACGCCGACCGACCGGCTCCTGATCGGGGCGAAGACGACGGTGCTCGGGCGCGAGCTGCAGCTTTTCAACACGCACCTGCTCGCGTTCTTCATGCTGGGGTCGAGCAGCACGTCGAATCCGTTTCAACGCAACCTCGTGGCGGAGCAGCTCGCGGCGGCGCGGGGCCCGACGATCCTCACGGGCGATTTCAACGTGAGCAAACACGGGTCGCTCGTCTCGCAGTTCGCGGAGCGCGGCTTCGCGACCGTGCAGGACCAGGAGATCACCTGGCGCCGCCGGCCGTTCGTGCTGGATCACATTTTCCATAATGCCGCGCTGCGCTGCGTCGGTCATCGCGTCGTGCCCACGCCGGCGAGCGATCACCACGCGCTGGTGGGGGACTTCGAGTTCGTTTGAGCGGGAAGGGACCACTGATGGATTTCGCCAAGGGGCGAAATCGCGATGAGTCGAAGGGGTAAATTGATTTCAGCACTTGCTGAACTCCATCAGCATAAAAACGGCAGCTGAAGAAACCGCTAATCCACGCTAATCGGCGCTCATCAGAAACCTACCATGGGTTGATTGGCGTGGTTCAGAGTCACCAAAAGGGGTGACTCAACCGGCAAAGTGCATCGAGGCCCAAGATTTTCATCAGCGAAAATTAGCGAAGATTAGCGGTTTCACCTTCTGCCGAATCCAGAATCAGTGGTTCCTCGCCCATCCTTCCGTTACTTCGCGCGGCGCACGCGTTCCTTTTCCTCTTCGCGCTCCTCCTCGATCCGGGCGCGCTCGTTCGCGAGCTGCTGCTTGATCTTCTCGGCCTCTTCGAGCTTCTGCGCCGCGAACGCGTCCTCGAGCTGCTGCTTCAGGAAGATTTCCCGCTCGGCCAGCTTGCCCTTGTAGACGCGGTCGATCTCCGCGAGGCGGGATTTTTTCTCGGGCGTGAGCGGGGCGGAGGTGGGTTCCGACTTGGCCAGCCGTTCCATCGCGAGTTCGTAGGCGCTTTTCATGTGTGGCAACAGGATGGCTCGAATGTGGGATGTGGAAAGCGGGAAAGAGGGAAACGGACTACGGGGCGCGCGCACACTCGCTGCTGTTTCCTCCCATCCCGCTTTCCACATTCAATCCGTGCCCGTCCTTCCTCATCCGAAGGTCACGCCGAAGATCAGCACGAGCGCGACGATGGCGAAGGGCGGCCACCAGCCGCCGCGGCGGAGGCGCCACTGCGCGGCGTAGCCGGCGAGGAGCGCCGCCACCAGCGCCACCAGCGCCACGTCACCGACCCACGCGGGACTGAACCGCGCCGGCACGAAGGCGCCCGGCAGTTTCACGCTCAGGCGCACGAGCCACTCGATCCCCGCCAGCACGAGCGCCGCCGCGTGGTTGCAGAGCACCGCGCCAGAGCCGAAGCCGAGCGGCCCGCTGAGCAGCGAGGCGAAGCCGGCGAGCGTGACGATCATCGCGGCGGGAATCAGCACGAGGTTGGCCGCCAGCGCGCCGGGCGTGAGGAGCCGGAAGAACTGCACCCCCGTGAGCAGGCTCACGAGCGTCGTGGCGATGCCCACCGCCAGCGCCACCGCCGTCGTGCGCCAGGCGGCGTCGAGCGCGTGCTGCCACCAGCGCCAGGCCGGCTTCGGCAGGCTGCGCCACGGCGTCCAGCGTTGCAGCCATGCGTCGCCCAGCGGCAGCCCCAGCACGAGGAGCGCCGCCACGATTGCATAGCTCATGAGGAAGCTCGCGCTGAACACCTGCAGCGGCGCGACCAGCAGCACGGCGAGCGCCGAGGCGACCAGCGCGGCCAGGACGTTGGCCGGTCGCTGCAGCACAAACGCCGCCTGCAGAAACACCGCCATCACGAAGGCCCGCACCGCCGACGGCGCCGCGCCCGTGATGTCGACGAACAGCCACAGCAGCGCCGCGCCGAGCACGAGGCGCGCCCACGTCGGCAGTCGCAGGAGCAGCAGCAGCGCCTGGAGCGCGCCCGCGATCACGCCGATGTTCAGCCCGCTGATCGCGAAGAGGTGCATCGTGCCACTCTGCATGAAGAGCGTGTGCTGCTCGTCGCTCAGCTCGTGCGTCGCGCCCAGCATCATCGCACGCAGCAGACCCGCGAGTTCGGCGCGTTTCTCCGCGATGCCCAGGCCGAGGATCGCGTGGCAGCGCGCCGCCGCCCGCGCGCAGAAGCGGTAGTAGCCGTGCGCGGGCCGTTCCGTCGCGACGACGCGGCCGCGCGTCAGCTGGAAGTTGATCCCCGCGCCGGCGAGGTAGCCGTCGAAGGTGTCGGCCGGCGGATTGCGCGGCAGCGTCACGAGCACGCCGACGGCGGACACCACCGCGCTGCGGATCGGCGCCGCTTCGCCCGCGCGCAGCGTGAGCGAAAAGTAAACCCGCTGCCCCGGTAGATCGCGCAGGTGCTCGTCCGCGCGCACGACGGTGGCGAGGCCGGTGGCGCGCCGCGCATCGGACGGCACGAACACCCGGTCGACGCGCAGCGCGAGCCGCGCCTCTCGCGGCGGCAGCGTCTCCCACGCCGGCAGCCGCACGCGGTGCAGCGCATAGCTCGCCATGCCGGCGAGGAACATCGTGCCCACGAGCGCGGGCGCCCAGAGGCGCGGCGCCCGCCACGACGCCACCAGCGCCAGTGTGGCGCCCGCCAGCGACGCCGCGAGCAGCCACGCAATCGCGCCCGGCGCGCCCATCTTTCCCGCCGCCAGCCCCCCGATAAAGGGCAGCACGAGCCACAGCAACGGCGCGCGGTGTCCGAGGCTGCGACTGATCATGGCGTTCTGAGTTAACCGCTCATGAACGCTGATCGACGCTAATTTTCAGGTAGGGCCGCCCAGACCTGCGTCCTCGGAAGGCGTCGAAAAAGGTGGAGCGCGGCTCTCGTCGGTAGCGGAACGCGTGAGCGTTTCGTCCGACGCCGCGAGGCGCAGCCACGAAAGCCTCACGGCTTCCGCTACCGGAAAAGACCCTTTTCGACGCCCTCTCAGACGCACGCACCGACAAACTGCTTTTCATTCCCCGCGTTTCGCGGAGATTGGTGGCGCACCATGCCGTCCGCGGACCAGCCCGACCTGTTTGCCGATGACGCCCCTCCGCCGGCGGCGGAGTGGCCCGCGACCGTGCGGACGGCGCATCAGCCGCTCGCCGCCCGCATGCGCCCGCGCCGGCTCAGCGAGGTCGTCGGACAGGAACACATTCTCAAACCCGGCAGCCTGCTCCCGCGGCTCGTCGCGCAGAACCGTTTCGGTTCGCTCCTGTTCTACGGACCGCCCGGGTGCGGCAAGACCAGCATCGCCGAGGCGATTGCGCGCGAGACCAACAGCCGCTTCGTGCGGATCAACGCGGTGATGTCCAATGTCGCCGAGCTGCGCCAGATCCTCGGCACCGCGCGGCTGCGGCCCGAGGCGGCGACGATCCTCTTCATCGACGAGCTGCACCGCTTCAACAAGTCGCAGCAGGACCTCCTCCTGCCCGATGTCGAGGAGGGCAACGTCCGGCTGATTGGCGCCACGACTCACAATCCCGGTTTCTACGTCAACCCGCCGCTGCTCTCACGCAGCCACCTCTTCCGGCTCGAGCCGCTCGCGGCCGGGGCGGTGGTGCGGGTGCTGAAGGAGGCGCTGGCCGACGCCGAGCGCGGGCTCGGCGCACGCCGGATCAGCGCGGACGACAAGATCCTCGCGGACCTCGCGGTGCTCTGCGATGGCGACATGCGCCGCGCGCTGAACTCGCTTGAGGTGCTGGCGCTCGGCCTGGCGGAGGGCGGGGCGATCACGGCGGCGGAGCTCGAGGTGTTCGCGCGCGAGCGGCGGATTCGCTACGATGCCGACGAGGACGAGCACTACGATACGATCTCCGCCTTCATCAAGAGCTGCCGCGGCAGCGACCCGGATGCGGCGATGTATTGGCTGGCGAAGATGCTGGCGGGCGGCGAGGACCCGCGGTTCATCGCGCGGCGGCTGGTGATTCTCGCGAGCGAGGATGTGGGGCTCGCGGATCCGCAGGCGCTGCCGCTCACGGTCGCGGCACACCACGCGTGCGACTTCATCGGGCTGCCCGAGGCGGAGCTCACGCTCGCGCATGCGACGCTCTACATCGCGACCGCGCCGAAGAGCAACTCCGCCACGCTCGCGCTCGGGGCCGCGCACACCGCGATCAAGGAGCAGCCGGTGCAGACGATCCCGTCGTCGTTGCGCAGCAAGACCGGCCAGGCGAACAAGCGCATGGGGCAGGGCGTGGGCTACCGCTACGCGCACGATTTCCCCGAGAACATCTCGGGCGAGGACTACCTCGCCACGCCCCTCGCGCTCTACACGCCGAAAACCGCGGGCTGGGAGGCAAAGATCGCCGATCGGCTGGCGCGCTGGAAGGAATTGAAGGCGCGGATACGCGCCGAAGGGTAGGGGACGGTTGGGGACAACCGCCCCTGCCTACAACAGGTTGAGCGCCTCGCGATACGAGCGCGCGCCCTCCTCGGGGCTGGTGGCGCTGCATTTCAGGTCGCGGAGCAGGCCGTTGCTCAGGCCGTAGATCCAGCCGTGGATCGACAGGCTCTGCCCGCGCAGCCAGGCGTCGCGCACGATGGTGGTGCGGCACACGTTGGAGACCTGCTCGATCACGTTGAGCTCGCAGAGCCGGTCGCAGCGCGCGGTGGGATCGCCGACCACGCACTCGAGCTTGCGCTCGTGCTTGTGCCGCACGTCCTGCACGTGCTGCAGCCAGTTGTCCGCGAGACCGATGCGGTCGCGGTGCAGCGCCGCATGCACACCGCTGCAGCCATAGTGGCCGACGACGATGATGTGCTCCACCTTCAGCACCTCGACGGCGAATTCCATCACCGAGAGACAGTTCAGGTCCGTGTGCACGACCACGTTGGCGACATTGCGGTGGACGAACATCTCGCCGGGGAGCAGGCCGACGATCTCGTTTGCCGGCACGCGGCTGTCGGCGCAGCCGATCCAGAGGTAGCGCGGTGACTGCTGGCGCGAGAGCTTGAGGAAGAACTCGGGGTTCTTCTCGCGCATCGTGTCGGCCCAGGCTTGGTTGTTCTTAAAGAGTTGATCGATGGCGGGCATGGTGAGTTGCCGGCGAGCGTTGCGCCGTCGGCGCGGGCGTCAAACGGAACTGAAACCCTTCGCGGCGGCGTCAAGCCGCTTGCCGCCTCCGGCCCGGCGGCTATCGTCCGAGCATGAAGCCCCCCGTTGCGCTCGTCCTTGCGCTCGCGTTCCTGACCGTCGGCCGCGCCCAGACTCCCGCGCCCGCGGCTCCGCCGGCGACGCCTCCGGCCGGCAAGACGGTCCCGGTGGTCAAGGTCCCGC
>CAZENI010000184.1:0-13916 GCA_964513055.1 uncultured Opitutus sp. | reverse complement strand
GAGCGCCGACGCCAGCGACGCGGGCGCCGTGCCGCGCAGGCGCGCCACCGTCGCGCGCTCGTCGGCCGTGAGCGCGGCGAGCCGCGCGGACGGGCGCGGCGGCTCGAACTCGCGGATGATGCGGCGGATCGCCTCGACGCCGCCCCGCTGGAACGACGCGGCCTCGAACGGCAGGCGGCCGGCGAGCAGTTCGTAGAGCACCACGCCCAGCGCGTAGACGTCGCTGCGCGTGTCGATATCGAGGTCGCGGAGATCGGCCTGCTCGGGGCTCATGTAGGCCGGCGTGCCGATGAACTGATCCACGCCCGTGAGGAGCGTGTGTTCGGAGATGCGATCCTGCGTGGCCTTGGCGATGCCGAAATCGATCACCTTCGGCGTGGGCACGCCGTCGACCTCGGTGACGAGGATGTTGGAGGGTTTCACATCGCGATGGATGATCCCCTTCTGGTGCGCGTGCTGCAGCGCGAGGCAGACGCGCGCGAAGAGCTCGAGCCGCGCCGCCACCGTCAGGCGGTGCTCGTCGCAGAATTTGTTGATGGGCACGCCGGCGACGAGCTCCATCACGAAGAACGGCCGGCCGGCATCGGTCGCGCCGGCATCGAGGACGCGCGCGATGTCCGGATGGTCCATCATCGCGAGGGCCTGGCGCTCGCCTTCGAAACGCGCGATGACCTGGCGCGTGTCCATGCCGAGCTTGACGACCTTGAGGGCGACTTGCCGGCGCACGGGCAGCTTCTGCTCGGCGAGGTAAACCGTGCCGCATCCGCCCTCGCCGATTTTCCGGATGAGCGTGTAACGGCCGAGCACGTCGCCGGGCTTCTCCTCGGGTAGCGCGGGCGCGCGCTCGACCGGTCCGACTTCGAGGAAGTCTCCGGCCGCATCGTAGCCGGCCAGGATCGCCTCGACACGGCTGCGCAGGGCGGGATCCCCGCCGCAGGCCCGGTCGAGCCACGGCGCGCGCTCCGCCGGAGGAAGCTCGAACACTTCGCCGAAGACTTCGAGGTCGCGATTCATGGCGGGGCGAGGGGCGGCGAAACAGGAAGAACGGACGCGCAAGGAACTCGTCGCACGTCAACCGCGCAGCCGCTGCACCTCGTTGAACAACCAGGCGCGCGCGTAGGCCCAGTCGCGGTTGACGGTGCGGAGAGGGACGCCCAGCACCGCGGCCGCCTCCTCGGGCGAGAGGCCGACGAAGTATTTCTGCTTCACGAGATCGGCCAGGCCGGCATCGTGCGCGGCCAGCGCGTCGAGCGCCCGGTTCACGACGAGCAGCTCCGCGTCGTCCGCGTCCGGGGCCACGGGCCCGCCGCCTGCACTCTGCGCCTGCCGTTCGCGTGCAAGGTCAATCTGGATACGACGCATGGCCTCGGCGGCCGCGGCGAAAAACTGCGCGCGGTTGCGCCACGGCTCCTGCGCCTCGCCGCCGAGGCGGAGCCACGCTTCGTGGACGAGCGCGGTGGGGGTCTGGGTTTGACCGGAGGCGTCGGAAGCCGGGCGGGCAGCCGCGAGGCGCCGCAACTCCCCATAAACGAGCGGGAGCAATTGCTCGGCTGCGTTCGGATCCCCCTGCTCGATCCTGCGGAGGATCAGCGTGACTTCGCCTTCATTCACGGAGGCGCACCCTGCCGGGCGGAGCCGGGAATAGAAACAACAAATCTCGCCGATGCCATGAACTTGCGCGCGCCACCATGTCCCGCCCCCCTTGACCGCGCCTCCTTCGGACGCTTCGCTGGCCGCAACCCTCACCCCGATGGCTGCGAAAAAATCCGCCGACGCCTGGTTCGCCGAATACGGCGAAAGCCACCAAAACCCCGCCAACGAACTCATTCACTGGGTCTGCGTCCCGGTGATCTTCGCGAGCGTGCTCGGCTTCATCTGGACGATCCCCGTCCCGGAAACCTGGGGCGAGTCAGCTCCCTGGTTCAACTGGTCGCTCGCCGCCATCCTCGTCGCCACGCTGTTCTACGCGTGGCTCTCGCCCGCGCTCAGCGCAGGCATGCTGGCCTTCATGGCGCTTAGCTACGCGATCATTGTCCTGCTCGATCTGTTCGCCCCGTGGCCCGTCTGGCAGGTCTCCGCGATCGCATTCGTGCTGGCCTGGATCGGCCAGTTCATCGGCCACAAGATCGAGGGCAAAAAACCCTCCTTCTTCAAGGACGTGATCTTCCTTCTCATCGGTCCTGCGTGGTTGATGAGTTTCGTCTACAAAAAAGTCGGCCAGCGTTATTAAACTCCATGCGCGTCCTCGCTCTCGCCTCTCTCCTCACCCTGGCCCTCGCCACGTCGTTGGCGTCCGCCGCCCCAGCCCCGCGCACCGAAGTCGCCATCGCCGGCGAAAAATTCCTGATCAACGGGAAACCCACCTACGCCGGCCGCACCTGGGACGGCGTCTCCATCGAAGGGATGTTGATGAACTCGCGCATGGTGCAGGGCATCTTCGACGACCTGAACCCCGAGACGCGCTCGCGTTGGAACTATCCGGATACGGGCAAGTGGGACCCCGATCGCAACACCCGCGAGTTCATCGCCGCGATGCCTGGATGGAAACGCCACGGCTTGCTCGCGTTCACCCTCTGCCTGCAGGGCGGCAGCCCCGAGGGCTATTCCGCCCACCAGCCCTGGCACAACTCCGCGCTCAACGCCGACGGCTCGCTCCGCCCCGATTACCTCGCGCGCACCGCCAGGATCCTCGATCGCGCCAACGAGCTCGGCATGGTCGTGATCCTCGGAATTTTCTATTTCGGCCAGGACGAGCGCGTGAAGGACGAGGCCGCCGTGATCCGCGCCGTCGACGCCACCGCCGACTGGCTGCTCCAGCGCGGCGACCGCCACGTGCTCATCGAGATCAACAACGAGTGCGACGTGAAGAAATACGACCACGAGATCCTCAAGCCCGCCCGCGTCCACGAGCTCATCACGCGCGTGCGCGAACGCACGAAGGACGGCCGCCGCCTGCTCGTCGGCACCAGCTACGGCGGCGGTCGCGTGCCCGACGACAGCGTGATCAAAGTCTCCGACTTCATCCTGATCCACGGCAACGGCGTGAAGGATCCCGCGCGCATCACGCAGATGGTGGCGCAGACGCGCGCCAAGCCCGCGTGGCGCCCGATGCCCATCGTGTTCAACGAGGACGACCATTTCGACTTCGACAAACCGGTGAACAACTTCGCCAACGCCGTCCGCGCCGGCGCCTCGTGGGGCTACTTCGATTTCCGCATGAAGGGCGAAGGCTTCACCGATGGCTACCAGAGCGTGCCTGTCGACTGGGGCATCCACTCGGCGCGAAAGAAAGCGTTCTTCGCCAAGCTCAAAGAGATCACCGGCGGGTTGTGAGCTCAACGTCCGAGGTGGAGCGGCTTGTCCCCGAGACACTGGTTTGAGAGCGTGGGAGCGCTCCCGCAGCGCGTTGGGAACAACACGCTCCACCTCGATCCCTCACCCCTTCGGCAGCTCGATCTGCACGACGCGCAGCTTCGCCGGGCCGCCGTTCCCTGCCCCAGGCAGGCCCGGCCTCCCGCCTCGCCCGGGCATCCCACCCGGCCCCTGGCCCATTCCCGGCGGCCCAAAGTTCCCGCCCCCCGGGCCACGACCCGGACCGCCCGGCATCATCGCACCCGGCGGCCCTCCGCCCCCGCCGCCGCCCGGACCGATCATGGTCGGTGCATCCACTTCGGCGATACTCCGGTAGTCGGCCCCGGCGGGCAGCGCCCGATCCAGGAGGTCGAGCGAGCGCGCATACCAGAAGATCGGCCGGCCCGCCGCCCACGCCGCGATGTCGGCCCACGCCCGCGCGCGGCGTGCGCCCGGCTCGAGCCCAACGTAGCGCTCCGCCTGCGCGCGATTTTTCCCGCGCTGCTGCGGGCTGGGCGCATCGTCCGCCGCTCCGGGCTCGCCCGGCGGACCGCCGGCGCCCGGCGGACGAAATCTCCCGCCCGGACCACCGGGCCCTCCAGGACCAAACCCCGGGCCCGGGCCGCCGCCCGCGAGAAAACTCTCCTCCACCAGCTTCCAGCGCCCGACCGCATCCAGGCTCTCCGCCAGCAGCCGATCCACGATCACGACGCTGCCCGCCGGCATCTCCCGGTCCGCGACCAGCCGCGCACCAGCCGCCGCCCGGAGCGAATTTCGCGCGGAGGCGAGCAGCGGGATCGAAGCCCCGAGCGTCATGAACAACTGCACCGCCGCGACCGCCGCCAGCGCCGCCCGGCCGGCCACACCGAGCGGCACGACGACCTGCGCCAGCAGCCACACTCCCGCGACGGCGAAGAACGGAAACGTCGGGATCAGAAAACGCAGGTTGCCCGCTCCTCCACCCGGCCCGCCGCCGAAGTAATACGCCATGTAGAGCAGCACGAGCGGCACCACGATGCCCGCGAACAGCAGGCCCTCGCGGCGGCGCGTGCGATCGACCGCCAGCGCTGCGAGTCCCGCGACGCCAAACGCGAAGAACAGCGCGAGTCCCTGCCCGCCCAGCGCCTGCAGATAGGGAAGCGCGTGCGCTCTGAAATAGCCGAGGCCGAAGCCCGTCTGCTCGTGGGTCAGCGCGTATCCGGTCCGCCAGAACGCCCCGTAGGCCGCCGCGTTGTGGAGACAGAGCGCGCCGATCGGCAGCGCCGCCCCCGCCACCGCCGGCCAGGCCGCCGCGAGCGGGCGCACGCGCCAGACCAGCCAACCCGCGATCGTCACTCCGACGATCGCCTCCGGGTAACGGATCGCCGGCACCGCGCCGAGCAGCGCGCCCGCCAGCAGCCCGGTCCCCACGGCACGCGTTTCCCTGAACCGCAGCAACGCGAGCACGCCACCCGTGAGGAAGCACGCCGCCGCCGCATGCGCGTCCGCATCGAGCGCGTGCAGGTTCGCCACCGGCACCGCGGCCACCACCGCCGCCGCGAGCAGCGCCAGGCTCCCGTCGACGAACCGCCGCGCGAGCAGGAACACGAGGAAGACCGTCGCGCTCGCCAGCAGCGGGTTCACATACAACACGGCGCCCAAGCCGCCGATTTTCCACGCCGCGGCGAACAGCACGGGCAGCCCCGCCGGGTAGCGGCTGTGAAACACCCCGCGCTCCGTCTCCAGCCAGTGGATGCCCACGTATTGCACCGGCGACGCCGTCGCAAACGACGTCCGCCCCTCCTCCGCCAGCAGCCGCGCCTGCACGACGTAGCCGTTGGCATCCGGACTCATGATCGCCGGTGCAAGGTGCGCGGTGATCCACCACAAATGCCCCACGGCCAGCGCGACCGCCGCGCCCAATATCCACCGCGCACGGCCGGTCGTCTCCGCGGTCGACTCCGCGACCCGGGACACTGGGGATTCGTCGGCGGCGATGGGTGTCACGGTCGGGTTCGACGCGACGCTGCCGGCGGCGGTTAGCAAAATCGAGCGGCGTGTGACGAACGGCAGCCGGGCTCAAGGTGGAGCGGCTTGACCCCAAGCCGCTGGTTTGGGAGCGAACGAATCTCTTCCTGACATTCGGGAGTTCTGCAGCGGCTTGAGGTCAAGCCGCTCCACCTTCCCCGCTCACGGCGCCTGCTTCGCCTTTGTCTTTCCCGATGCCGCCGTCGCCTTCACGAAGCGAAACGGAATCTCCTCCCGCACCACCACCGGCTTGCCGTTGACGAGCGGCGGTTCGAACCACCAGCCGCTCGCCGCCTGCACCGCCGCATAGCCAAACGCGTCGTCGCTCGCCGACTTGATCCGCGGCAGCCGCACGCGACCCGTCCGGTCGATCAGGCACTCCACCACCGCCTCGCCCAACGTCACCCCCTCCGGCGCGAGCAACGGAAAAGGGGCGTCGCGGCGCGACACGATCTTCAGCGGCGCATCGAGCGCGGCGAGCGGCACGATCTTGTCCGGCGACTTCTTCTCGATCCCGAGCAGCGTGTCGCCCTCCCCGTCCGGCAGCTCGAACGGGCTGAACACCTGCTCGAGCCCGATCATGCTCGGGACCGGCTTCCCGTCGCGATACGCCGGATCGAATTTGAAGCCCTGCAGCGCGACGGCGAGCGCGTGCCCGAACTCGGGCCGGTCGGCGTCCCCCAGCTTCACCGCCACGACGAGGCCGCGCGGGTCGACCAGCATCGTCCCCCGCGCCTTGCCGCGCACCGCCTCGCGGCGCAGCGCGTGCGGATACACCGGCAGCAGCACGCTGCGGATCTTCATCGGCGTGTCGTAGCGCATCTCGGGCGGCAGCTTCGACTGGTCCGCCTTGTCGTTGACCCGAAACGCCGCCGGGCTGTCCGAGTTGAACGCGATCGCCTGCCGCACGCGCGTGCTGACCGGTTTCCCGTCCCGCGTCGCCGGCTGGTAACGCCACTGCCGCAGCGCCGTGAGCGCCGGCTCGTCGAAGGCCGGATTGTCCGACTCGAAGATCACCGGCTTGGACACGCGGCCGTCCACGTCGACGTTGAAATCGATCACCACCTTGCCGCCGAGGCCGAAGCGCCGCATCGCCAGCGGATACTCGGGTCGCACCGTTTCGAGCGTCCGCGCCGGCACGGAGTTCGAGACATCGCGCCGCATCCCGTGGCACAGCACGGGCACGACGATCTCCGCCGCGACCGGCTGTCCCGCCTGGCGGGCGGGCGCAAACTTCCACTCCTTCAACGCCTCCTCGACGGCCTTCAGCAGATTGCCCGTCGCCTTGCCGGCCGGCGCCGCCGCCGTGATCGCACCCGTGGCGTCGAGCGACAGCTTCATGCGCACGACCTGCGGCTCCTCGTTCGGCGCCGGCTTGATCAACGTGAACGCCGGCGCGGCCGCCAGCAGCCGCGGCGTGGCGTCCGGTCCTTTTTCGGCGGCGGACTTCGGATTAAAAATCACGGGCACCCACACGCGGGCCGCGACGCGTTTGCCGTCGCGCTTCACCGCGGGCAAAGTCCACGCGGCCGCCCGATACTCCTCCTCCACGGCCCGCTCGAGCGGCGGGTGCGTGCCCTTGACCGCGGTGGAGATAAGCTGGCCGTCCACGGCCACGCTGCGCGAGAGCACGACGTAGCCGACCTCCTCCAGTTTCTTCAGCTCGGCCGGCAC
Source organism: uncultured Opitutus sp. (assembly GCA_964513055.1). Lineage (GTDB taxonomy): Bacteria > Verrucomicrobiota > Verrucomicrobiia > Opitutales > Opitutaceae > ER46. The sequence continues at coordinate 6,884 of CAZENI010000184.1, read as the reverse complement.
CTTCGGCCGCAACGCGCCCGTCTTCAGCGGTGTGTCGGGCGGCGGTTCACTCGAAAACCAAATCGGATCGCCGACCGTGAGATCCTGCGCAGCGAGCCGCGCGAGGTGCAGGATACTCACGCCGGCAACCAGCCGCGCGGACAAGCGGAGTCGAAGTTTCATGGGGACCGGAAAGCGCGCCCACGCTCGCGGACACCGTCGCGGCGTTCAATTACGAACTGGGAAGATCACCGGCGTTGAGACGATCGGCTCTTCCTCTCGACCGGAAACGTGCTGTTGAGCTGGAGTGGCTTGACCTCAAGCCGCTTCAAGACGTGCGAACACCGAGCGAGATTCGCTGCCCGTCAAACCAGCGGCCTGGGGTCAAGCCGCTCCACCAGGGACCAAGTGCATTCAGAACAGAGGAGCCCTCGACGACACCCTTCCGGCTTAGTTTCTATTGATCGTAAAAACGATCGGCATCTGCATGCGCGTGGGCACGGATTTCCCGCTTTTCTGGCCGGGGAGGAATTTCCATTTGGTGACGGCCTGCACCGCCGACGCCTCGAATTCCACGCGTGAGGACCGAATGGCGTGAGCGAGCTGCACCCGGCCGTCGATATCGACAACGAAATCGACCACGACTTCTCCGGTGATTCCTGCGCGCCGCATCTCGAAAGGATACTGCGGCCGCGCCTGAAATTGCACCACCGGCGCGCGATCGAGGTCCTTAGGTTCGAAGACCGGCCCATCAAACTCGATCGACGTCGCGCCGGCCGCGAGCTGACGCGCCAACGCTGCCGCACGCTCGGCCCGCAACTGAGCCAACCGGACCTCCGCATCCGCCCGTTTCTGTTTAGCCGCGCTCAAGTCTGGCTCCTCGTGCGGTGCCACTGCGCGTTGCTCGCGCGCAGATGCCGCGCGCTGCGCCCGTTCCTCCTGCTCCTGTCTTTGTCGGAGAAGGACCTCCGCGCGTTCTTCCCGGAGCCGTTTCAACTCCGCACTCTCCGTCGCGAGTTGCGCTTGAGCAAAACGCAACTCCTCGTCCCCAGCGGGCGTCGCAGCCGGCGCCGCGGTCGGCTTCGGAAAATGGGGTCGGTCCGGCAGCTTAAACGTCACCCCGCTGTCTGGTCCTGGCTCGCGGCCCAGCGTGAGCGTCCCCGCACCCATTTGGTGGACGTTTTTTACCGTCGTCTCGCTACCGTCGCCCAGCACCACTTTACCTTCTTCGAGAGTAAACGCTCGCACAGACGAGGCGATGGGCCGGACCATTTCCTCGCCGCGAAAACGTAATGTATACTGCGTGCGTTCGATGGCGGCGAGTTCGAGTTCGTAGTCCTGATTGTCGAGCTGCACGTTAAGCCGCGCACCTGCTTCGTAGCTCTGGTTCCAAATCTTGAGGATCCGTTTGCCTCTCGTTTCCAGGATAGCAGTCGGCGAGATTCGGGTGACGAGCTTTTCCAATATTTGGCGATCGCTGAGAGGAGATACGGCTGAGGCGGGCGGCGCAGCCGTGAGCGAGGTTTTGCTGCCGGTCTCCTCCGTGAGCGCTCCCACCGCTGGCTTCGGCGTCAGCTCGACCAGCAGGTTGAAGGTCGATCCATCGACCGGCTCGTGTTTCACCTCCACCGTTTTGAAAGCCCCCAGCCCGTAAATCGCGCGGATGTCGCGATCGAGCGAACGCTCGTCGAACTCGCCACCCTTGCGCAATTGCATGGCGGCGAGAACCCGCTCCGCGGTCACACTCGCCGGGCCGGTGAACTTGAGTTCGATGGTTCCGATCTTGTAGACCGGCTTGGACGGCGTCGGCGGCGCGGGCTGCGCGGCGTTCGGCGTAGGAGTCGCTTGTGCCACTCGCACGGCGCCCCGCGATCGCATCGACTGAAACTTCTCCACGTCCCGGAGTCGCTTGAGCAATTGCGCATGTTGCTCCTCCTTCGTCGCCGCTTCCAATTCGAGTGATTTTCCGATGCCGCTAGCCTCGCCCTTCAATCGCTCCGTTTGGGCGCGCAGAAAGTTCACCGCGTCGTTCACCGCTTCGTTCGACGCTGTCTCGGCTGCGGTCGAGACTTCCGGAGCAGTCGTCGTGGCCGCTGTCTTTTGCGCGGCCGGTGCCGTGGCCGCGATCGATCCCGCCCGCCCAGCCAGGGCCACTAGCGCGAGCGCCGCCGCCACAAACGCCCAGCGCAGCGCCGGCCGGTCCGGCTTTGCCGGATACGCCAGGATGCTCTGCAGCCGCGCTACCACCGGTGGCGTCGTGGCCGCGGCGAAGCCGGGTCGCATCACACCGAGCGTGTGCCGCACCGAGGCGACGATGCCGCTGGCGTAGTTGTCAGCGTCGCCCGTGATCTCGAGCACCCGCTCGTCGCAGGATTTTTCCGTCTCGATCGCCAGGGCGCGGTTCAGGAGCCACGCGATCGGATTGAACCAGAGCACGCCGACAAACAGCGCGCGCACCGCACTCCAGAGATTGTCGCGACGCCGCACGTGCACGCATTCGTGAATCAGAATCGCCGTGCGCTCCGCCGGCGTCAGCCCGTCCATCAGCCCGCGCGGCAAGATGAGCACCGGCGACACGATCCCGAGCGCACCCGGGCCGTGCTCGCGAGCCCCCTCGACGCAGCGCGGCGCCGCACGCAACCCCGCGCGCGCCGCGGCCGCGGCGACTTCGCGCGCCACGGTCTCGCCCACCGGCCGCGCCCGCGCCAGCAGCTCCCGCCGCACGCGGACCGCCCGGAGCGCCCAGCGCACCAGCAACCCGGCGGCGACCGCCGCCCACACCCCGCCGAGCCATGGCCACAACCACACCGGCGGCGTCCACGCACTCACCGGCGCCACCGCCCGCAACGCAGTCGGCGCAAAGTCGGCCGACCACGCGACCGCATCCGTCAATGTCGCAGGTTGCGCCGGCCCGGTGACACCCCGCACCAGCGTGCCCAGCCAAGCCGCCGGCACCGCAAACTTGGCCACGGCGATCCATCCGAGCGTGCGCCTGGTGCCCGCCGACAACCGCCGGCCGATCACCAGCAGCAGCAGGATCACGACCGCGACGACGGTCGACTGCCAGAGATGCGTCAGCAGATCGGCCAGCCAGGGCGACGCGACCACGTGGAGCCGGGGCAGTGCATTCATGACGGGAGCGAGTTGAGTTTCGGGGTTGGGCCGGGACGCGCGCTACTTCGAGCGCCGCTCCTTGAGCAGTTTTTCCATCTGCTTCAGCTCGGCGGACGAGATCTTGCCCGTCTCGACGAGGTGCGCGACGAGCGGCTCGGCCGAGCCGCCGAGCGTGCCGATGAAATCCTCAATCAGCGTCGCGAACGCATGCTGCCGCGTGACCAGCGGCGCGAAGATGTGCGCGTTGCCGATCTTCTTCGTGCGCTCGACGGCGCCCTTCTCCTCCAGCCGGTAGATGATCGTCTGCACCGTGGTGTATTCCGGCCGGGTGTCCTCCGGCAGGCTCTCCTGGATCTCGCGGATCGAGCCGGAGCCCAGTTTCCAGAGGGCGTTGAGCAGCTCGAGCTCGAGCCGCGTGGGTTTGAAATCCTTCGGGGCGGTCATAATTGGGCTTCGTGTAGTAGTAAAAACTACTCTTGTAGTAGATCGCAAGCCGCAATTCGCGCCCAAGGTGGAGCGGCTTGTCCCCAAGACGCTGGTTTGAGCGGAGCGGCGGGCTTCCCAGCCGCCCCCACCGACCCCGGCGCGTTGGGGACAACGCGCTCCACCTTCGGCCGCTTACAGTTTCCCGCGCAGCAGTTCCGCCACGACGGCGTAGCCCTTCGCGCTGAAATGCGTGCCGTCCTCGACGAACAGCTCCGTGCGCGGCTTGCCGTCCGGCCCGGTGAACGCCGGAAAGAGATCAATGAACTCGAGCGTCGGCTCCGCCTGCGCCAGTTCCGCGAGCAGCGCGTTGTTCTTCCGGATGGCGGCCATGCCCTCCGGCGAATTCGCCGCGCGCAGGACGGGCGGCAGCGAGATTGCGATGATCTTCGTCTGCGGCAGCGCCGCGCCGACTTTTTTGACGAAAGCCCGGCAGGCATCGCGCACCTGTTCGGGCGACTTGCCGGCGCTGAGATCGTTGCCGCCCGCGTTGAGGATGATCAACCGCGGCGCATATGGCAGCACGATGCGATCCGTGAAATGCAGCACGTCCGTCAGCCGGGCGCCACCGAAGCCGCGGTTGATCACGTGGTGCTGCGGAAAATAGTCCGCGACGTCCGTCCAGCGCCGCGCGTTCGATCCGCCGACGAGCAGCACCGCGCCCTTCGGCGGCGGGTTCGCCGCGTCACCGTCCTCGAATTTCTTGATCGTCGCCTCCCAGCTTGCCGTGGTCTTCGGCGCCTTCGGCGCTTTGTCCGCCGCGGGCAGCGCGACCGCGCTAAAACCCATGAGGAGACCCGTCAGGACAATGGGGCGGATGAAGCGCATGGGGGATGGGGAAGTCCGCGGACGAGCGGAATTAAATGTGGAAAGCTGGAAAGCAGGAAACGAACCGCCAGCAGCCGAGCCAATGCCAGTCTTCTTCCCCCTTTCCTGCTTTCTACATTAATCCTCCGTCTCTTTCCCCATCCTCACTTCGATTCGTCGATCGACAGATAACGCGTCCGTCCGTTGCGCCAGATGAGGACGAGCACCTTGGGGCCCTTGATCTCCTCGCTCAGCTTCACCGCCTCCTCCGCATCGGCGACGGCCTTGCGGTCGAGCTCCATGATGATGTCGCCCTCGCGCAGACCCTGCTTCGCCGACGGCGAATCGGGCTCGATGCTCGTGATGAGCGCACCCTTCACGCGCGGGGGCAGTTGCAGTTGATCGCGGACCTGCGCGGTGATCTCGCCCACGCCGACGCCGTTGAGCACGCCGATGTCCTTGCCGCCGGCGGCATCGTCGATCCCGGCGACCGCCGACTCGGGACGCCGCGCGAGCTTCACGCTCGCCGTCGCCTTCTTGCCGTCGCGCAGGTATTCCACCGTCGCGGTCGTGTCCGGGGAGAGCCCGCTGATGGTCAGCAGCAGATGCCGGGAATCGAGGATCTCCGTCGTGTTGATTTTGGAAATGACGTCGCCGGCCTTCAGGCCGGCCTTCTCCGCCGGGCTGTCCGGCGTGACCTCGCTGATGATGGCACCCTTCTCGGCGCCGAACTGCGACATGAGCTCATCCGTGATGTCCTGCGGCGCCACGCCGAGGAAGGCGCGATCGACGCGGCCCTTGTTCACGAGCTGTTCGGCGATGTTGCGCACGAGATTGATCGGAATCGCGAAGCCCACGCCGGCGAAGCCGCCGCTGCGGCTGAGGATCGCGGTGTTGATGCCGACGACGCGGCCCTCGGTGTCGAGCAGCGCGCCGCCGGAGTTGCCCGGGTTGATCGCCGCATCCGTCTGGATGAAGTCCTCGATCACGCCGATGCCCACGCCGCGGCTGAGCGCGCTGACGATGCCGCGGCTCACCGACTGGCCCACGCCGAAGGGATTGCCGATCGCGAGCACGACGTCGCCGACCTGCAGTTGCTCGCTGTCGCCGAAGACCGCGGGCGTCAGGCCCGTGGCCTCGATCTTCAACACCGCCAGATCCGCGAACGAATCGCGCCCGACCACCTTCGCCTCGTAGCGCTTCGTCGATTCACCGATGGAAACGCGCACGTCGTCCGCACCATCAATCACGTGATTGTTGGTGAGGATGTAGCCGTCGGCCGTGATGACGACGCCGGAGCCGAGGCCCTGCTGCGTCTGGTCGGGCGCGCGATTGCGCGGCGTGGGCGTGGGCGCGCTGCCACCGCGGTTGCGGTTGTTGCCCTTCGGCGCCGGCGTCACGCGCGGCGTGCGACCGCGCGACTCGGGCGCCGCGTTCTCGTCGTCACCGGCGCCCGGCGCACCCGGGCCCTCGAAGAAGCGACGGAACATCGGGTCGTTGAAAAACTGCGACATGTCCGGCGCCCGCACGGTCTTGCTAGAGTGCACGTAGACGACGCTCGAGGCGGTGCGCTTGATGATGGGCGCGTAGCTCACGCGGTCGGCGGCGTCGCGATTGATGGGCCGGGAGTCGATGCTGATCGTGAGCGGCGCGCGCTTGCCCTCGGCCTTCGCGGCGCCGTCCGTGGCGGAGCTTTTCTTCTCGGCGCTCCGCTTCTGCGCCGCGGGCGACTTCTTGTCGGTCTTGCTGTCGGCGGCGGAGAGCGAGAGCGCGGCGGTGCCGGTGAACGCGATGGCGAAACCGAGCAGCGGAAGCGCGGTGCGGAGGAAGCGGGTCGATTTCATTTCGGCGAAAAGGGTGATGCAGTGGGCGGTCGGCCGCGGAGCGGCGTCTGACTGGAGCCCTCTAAACAGGTTCCGTCCGGCGGATTCTGCAACTTTCAAAAACGGCCGGCGCCGCGGCCGGCGCTTCCGGGCCCGGGTCGAACTGTCCGTTCGCCCGGGGCGTTGACCGGGCCGCTCCGGCGTGGGGACGTAGGCCCATGTCCCGGGCGATACCCCTCCTCGGACTGCTCCTGCTCGCGGCGCGCCCCCTCGTCGCGGAGGACTTTGTGTTGATCCGCGGCGGCGTGCTGCGGCCCGGACTGCGGCTCGACGACTTCGAGTTGCAGGCGCGGCCGGTGACCAACGCCGACTACCAGGTGTTCATCGCCGACACGCGACATCCCCCGCCGCCCTACTGGACCGGCGGCCGGCCGCCCGCCGGACTCGAGCAGCACCCGGTGGTCTTCGTCAGCCGCTACACCGACGTGCGCGCCTACACCGACTGGCGCTCCGCGAAGGAGGGCCGCGTCTACCGGCTGCCAACGTCGTCGGAATTCGAATACGCCGCGCGCGCCGGCCGCGCCGACATCAAGTTTCCCTGGGGCAGCGAGCCGCCGACCCCGCAGCGCGCCAACTACTCCGAGACCGGCGAGCGCGACATCAGCGTCTGGCGCCAGC
>CAZENI010000183.1:0-13983 GCA_964513055.1 uncultured Opitutus sp. | reverse complement strand
GGGTTGCTCGACCTCGAGGCGATGGCGCGGGCGTTCGACGTCCGCCACCTGGGGCGCGCACCTTCGCGTTTCGACGAGCAGCAGCTCGATGTCTGGCAGAAGCAGGCAGCGCATCATCTGTCGCCGGAGGAGGCTCACGAATGGCTCGCCGGTGCCTTGCCTCCCGGGCTCGAGGAATCCTCGGTCCGCGCGTTCATCGAGGCAGTGCTACCCAACATCGTGCTGCCTTCCGAGGCGAAGGCCTGGGCCGAGACCCATCCGCAACCGGCGGTGGTCGCGGCGCCCGCTGCTCCCGCTCCTGCTCCCGTCGCCGCTGCTGCGGCCGCGCCTGCGTCCGCCCCGAAAGCGCCCGCGGTCGCGGCACGAGCAACCGACTCCCCGGCTGCGGTCGCCGCCACCGCCCCCGCGGCGAACCCGCCCAGCCCCGCGCCGGCCGTCCCGCCCGCCGCCCAACCGCCGGAGGCGAAAACGCCATGAGCTCCGCCATCCCCTTCGCGCCGTATATCGTCGCCGGCGTCTTCGCCCTCGCGGTCGGCACCACGATCGGCGGCGCCCTGATCGCCGTGCTCACCAGCCGGCTCATCCGCGCGGTCTGCGGCCTGATGATCTCCTGCCTCGGCCTGGCGGGACTCTACTATTTTCTCCACAGCCCCTTCCTCGCGTTGATGGAGATCCTGATCTATGTCGGCGCGGTCTGCGTCACGATCGTGTTCGCCGTGATGCTCGCCGAGCCCGAGGAGCCGCTGCGCACCGCCGGCTCCCGCGGCTGGCTGTGGAGCGGCATCACTCTCGGCGTCTCCGCCATCGTCGGCCTCAGTCTCGCGCGGATCAGCCTGCAGGGCCCATGGCCCGCGCTGCCCGCGACCCTTTCGAGCGACGGCTCGGTCGCCGCCATCGGCCGCTCGCTGCTCACCACCTACAGCCTCGCCTTCGAACTCATCTCCCTGGTGCTGCTGCTCGCGATCCTCGGCGCGCTCGCGATCGCACGCGGTGGACGCCATCCGATTCACCCGGCCGGTCCGCGCCCCGCCCCGCCCCTCGCTAACCCTGCGCCCGAGCCCGAACCCGCGCTCGCCGGCAAATGATCGACCGCCGCCCCCCGCCATGAATCCCCTGCACCTCCACGAACAACCCGCCGTCTACCTCGTGCTCGCGGCGCTGCTGCTGGCGATCGGCCTCTTCGGCTTCCTCCATCGCCGCACGTTGATCGGCATGTTGATCTCCGGCGAAATCATCTTCGCCGCGGCCTCGTTGAACATCATGGCCGTGAACCGCTTCTTCGCGCCCGACCCGGCGACCGGCCAGATCTTCGTCCTCTTCATCATGGGACTCGCCGCCGCCGAGGTGGCGATCGCGCTGAGCATCATCATCGCGGTGTATCGCAACTATCGCTCCATCGCTTCGGCGGAGCTTTCCGAGCTCAAGGGATAACGCGTGCAAGCCACGACCGATCTCCGTCTCCTCCTCGCGTTGCTCACGCCGCTCCTCGGCGCCGGGCTCATCATGCTCGTGGGGAAAAAGCCCAACCTGCGTGAGGCCGTCTCGCTCGTCACGGCGCTCGTGCTCGCGATCCTCGTCGCGTCGCTGATCCCCGCCGTGGCCCGCGGCGAGTCGCTGCGCTACACCTTGTTCGAGCTGCTGCCCGCCGACCTGACCGGCAGTCTCACCTTCGCGGCCAAGTCGACCGCGCTGACCTTCGCCCTCCGCGCCGACTCGCTGTCGATGATCTTCGCGATCGTCGCGTCGTCGCTCTGGGTGCTCACCGTCTTCTACTCGGCCGGCTACATGCGCGGGCTGCACGAACACTCGCAGACCCGCTTCAGCGCCTGCTTCGCCCTCGCCCTCTTCGGCGCCATCGGATGCGCCTTCGCCGACAACCTCCTCACGCTCTACCTGTTCTACGAGATCGTCAGCATCTCCACCTACCCGCTGGTCGCGCATCACCAGGACGGCGAGGGCTACGAGGGCGGCCGGAAGTATCTCGTCTACCTCACGACCACCGCCAAGGCGCTCATCCTGCCGGCGATGGTGCTCATCTTCGTCCTCTCCGGCACGCTCGACTTCGCGACCGACGCCCGCTCCGGCATCATCCCCGTCTCGGCCCACAACGGCGTGGTCACCGTCCTCTACGCCTGCTGCATCCTCGGCTTCGCCAAGAACGGCGTGATGCCGTTCCACCACTGGCTGCCGGGCGCGATGGTCGCCCCGACGCCCGTCAGCGCGCTGCTCCACGCCGTCGCCGTCGTGAAGGTCGGCGTGTTCTCGACCGTGCGCGTGATGCTACATGTCTTCGGCGTCGATGCGATGGACCGGCTCAACCTGGGCATGCCGACCGCCTACTTCGTCTCCATCACCATCCTCGTCGCCTCGATCATCGCGCTGACGAAGGACAACCTGAAGCTGCGGCTCGCCTACTCCACCGTCAGCCAGCTCTCGTATATCATTCTCGGCGTCGCGCTCCTGACGCCCACCGGCGTCGAGGGCGGCCTCGTCCACATCGCCAATCACGCCTTCGCCAAGATCACCCTCTTCTTCTGCGCCGGCGCCATCTACGTCGCCTCGCACAAGAAGAACATCTCGGAGATGAGCGGGCTCGGCCGCGTGATGCCGTTCACGTTCGGCGCCTTCGCCCTCGCCTCGCTCGGCATGATTGGCGCGCCGCCGGTCGGCGGCTTCATCTCCAAGCTCTACCTGCTTGTGGGCGCCATGGATGCCGGCACGATCGGCATCCTGCTCGTGCTCATCGCCAGCACCGTCCTCAACACCGCGTATTTCGCGCCGGTGGTCTATCAGGCCTTCTTTGGCAAGGCGCCGCCGGAGAACGGTCACGACGCCCACGGTCACGCCGCCGCCCCGCACGGCGAGGCACCGCTGGCGATGGTCATACCGCTGTGCGTGACCGCCGTCGCGTCCGTCGCGCTGGGTTTCTACCCGGATTTCTTCCTGCGCTTCGCGCACGCGGTGCTGCCCTGAGCCAACCTGTCGACCACCCTCCATGAATCTCGTCCGGCTCATCGATTTCCTCCGCGACCGACTGAAGACGGTCGTGCGCGTCGGCGCGATCGTGCTCTTCGCCCTCGTGGCGATCGACGCGCTGCCTTTCCTTGTCGACAAGCACCACGCGCACACCGCGGTGGAAAAGTTCCCCGCGTTCTGGGCGGCCTTCGGCTTCGTGGCCTGCGTCCTGATTATTCTCGCCTCCAAGGCCTTCGGCAAGGCGGGCATCATGCAACGGGAGGACTTCTACGATGAGTAACTTCTGGCTGCATCCCGCCCTCATCCTCCTCGGCGGCGCCGCGCTGCTGCCGCTGGTGCCGCGCCGCTTCAAGCTGCCCTACCTCATCCTCGTGCCGGTGCTGCTTTTCGCCCGCACGCTGCTGCTCGGCAAGGGCGTGTTCGGCGAGGTGTCGTTCCTGCAGTGGACCCTCACCTTCGGCCGCGTCGACTCGCTGAGCTTGATTTTCGGATACATCATGGCCATCGCGTGCCTCATCGGCACGCTCTACGGCGCGCACGTGAAGCGCGACGCCGAGCACATCGCGGCCTGGACCTATGCCGCCGGTTCGCTCGGCGCCATCTACGCGGGTGACCTGCTCACGCTCTTCCTGTTCTGGGAAGTGATGGCGTTCTCCTCCGTCTTCCTCGTCTGGTTCCGCGGCACCCAGAAGGCGCAGAACGCCGGCTATCGCTACCTGCTCGTCCACGTGACCGGCGGCGTCGCCCTCCTCGCCGGCATCATGCTGCACGTGCACGCGACCGGCAGTTGGGCGTTCAACCTCTTCGACGTCCAGCACCCGACGGCCGCCACCTGGCTCATGCTCTCGGGCGTGCTCCTCAACGCCGCCGTGCCGCCGCTCCACGCCTGGCTGCCCGACGCCTATGGCGAAGGCACGTTCAACGGCTCCGTTTTCCTGAGCGCCTTCACCACGAAGACCGCCGTCTACGCGCTCTGCCGGGGCTTCGCCGGCATGGACATCCTCGTGCCGCTCGGCGTGATCATGGCGCTCTACGGCGTCGTCTACGCGGTGCTCGAGAACGACAGCCGCCGGCTGCTCGCCTACCACATCATCAGCCAGGTCGGCTACATGGTGGCCGGCGTCGGCCTCGGCACGCAGATGGCGATCAACGGCGCCTGCGCCCACGCCTTCGCGCACATCCTCTACAAGGGACTCCTCTTCATGGGCTGCGGCGCCGTCCTGCACATGACGGGCCAAAGCAAGTTCACCGAGCTCGGCGGGCTCTACAAGAAGATGCCCTGGACCTTCCTCTTCACGCTCATCGGCGGGCTCTCCATCTCGGCGTTTCCGCTCTTCAGCGGCTTCGTCTCCAAGTCGATGATCGTCGCGGCGGGCTTCGACCAGCACAAGCTCTGGGTCGGCTACCTGCTCATGCTCGCCTCCGCCGGAACGTTCCTGCACACCGGCCTGAAGGTCCCGTATTTCATCTGGTTCGGGAAAAACAACTGCCAGCCCGAGACCTGGGCGCGCGCCGCCGAGCCGCCGTGGAACATGCACGCCGCGATGCTCATCGCATCCGCGCTCTGCATCTTCATCGGCTGCTACACGCCGTATCTGTATCAGATGCTCCCCTACCCGGTCGCCTACGCGCCCTACACGTCGTATCACGTCTCGGAGACGCTGCTCATCCTCTGCTTCACCGGTGTCGGATTCTTCCTGCTCCTCAAGAAACTGGAGCCGACCCCGACGATCAGCATCGACCTTGACTGGCCGTATCGCATGGGCGGCCGCGCCTTCCTCTGGCTCGCGCGCAAGCCGATCCAGCTCCTCGACAACGCGGTCGGCGAGATCTACCGCGCCGGCGGCATCGTGCCGCTGATGCGCTCGGCCAGCCTGATCAACCGCTTCGACAACGTCGTGATCGACGGCGTGGTCGACGGCGTGGCGGGCGCGTTCCGCTCGATCGGCGACAAGCTGCGAGGCCTCCAGCGGGGCGCGCTGCAGGAAAACCTCGCCCTCACCTTCGGCGCCGCGGCCGTGGTCGTGGGCGCGTTCGTGATCTGGTTCTGAGCTCGCTGCGACTCCCACGACACCACCCACCATGACACCGGCCGCCTCCAGTTTTCCCTTCCTCAGCGTGCTGATCTTCAGCCCGGTGGCGGCGGTCGTCGTGCTCACACTCCTGCGCAGCGAGCGCGCGCAGCGCTGGTGGACACTCGCGTTCACCACGGCGATGGCGCTGTTTTCGCTGCTGCTCCTGCCGCGCTTCGACACCGGCATCCACACGTTTCAGTTCGGCGAGCACGCCGAGTGGATCCCGACGCTGAAGATCAACTACACGCTCGGCGTCGACGGCATCAGCCTCCTGCTCGTCCTCCTGACCACGCTGATCACTCCCCTGTGCGTCCTCGCCTCGTGGAACTACATCCAGAAGCGCATCAAGGAATTCATGATCGCGCTGCTCCTGATGGAGACGACGATGATCGGCGTCTTCTGCGCGCTCGATACGATTCTCTTCTTCGTGTTCTGGGAGGCGATGTTGATCCCGATGGCGCTGCTGATCGGCATCTGGGGCGGCCCGCGCCGCGTGTATGCGTCGCTGAAGTTCTTCATCTACACGATGGCCGGCTCCGTCTTCCTGCTCGTCGCGCTGATCGCGCTGCGGCTCAAGACCGGCTCCTTCGACCTCGTCGCCACGATGGGGCACCCGCTCTCGTCCGACTTCCAGTCCTGGGTGTTCGCGGCGTTCTTCGTCTCCTTCGCGATCAAGGTGCCGATGTTCCCCTTTCACACCTGGCTCCCGGCCGCGCACGTCGAGGCGCCCACCGCCGGCAGCGTGCTCCTGGCGAGCGTGCTCCTGAAGATGGGCACCTATGGCTTCCTGCGTTTCGCGCTGCCGATCACGCCGCAGGCGGTGCAGACCTTCAGTCCCGCCATCATGTGGCTGTCGGTCGCCGCGATTCTCTACGGCGGATTCGCCGCCCTGGCCCAGACGGATCTCAAGAAGCTCGTGGCCTACTCGAGCGTCAGCCACATGGGCTTCGCGACACTCGGCATCTTCGCCCTCAATGCCGGCGGCATCGAGGGCGCCACGCTCGTCATGATCAACCACGGCATCACGACGGGCGGCCTGTTCATGGTTGTCGGCCTCATCTACGAGCGGCTGCACACGCGCGATCTCGCGGCCGCCTCGGGCATCGGGCGGCAGATGCCGATCTTCGCCTTCTGCTACGGCGTGTTCTGCCTCTCCTCGCTCGGCTTTCCCGGCACGAACAGCTTCATCGGCGAATTCCTCGTCATGGCTGGCGGCTTCAAGGTGTCGAAGCTGCTCATCGCCTGCGCCGTGCCCGGCATTGTGGCGGCGGCCGCCTACAACCTGCGCATGCTCCAAAAACTCGCCTACGGCAGCGCCAAGAATCCCGCGCACGCGCACCTCGTCGACCTGAACTTCCGCGAAATGGCGATGTTCGCCCCGCTCATCGCCTTCGTCTTCTGGATCGGCCTCAATCCGCAGCCGATCGTCCGGATCATGCACGTCAGCGTCGTGCACCTGCTGCAGCAGGCGAATCACACCGCGGTGCAGGTCGCTGCGCTGCCACTCCCATGACGACCCTCCTCGCCTTTCTGCCCGAGCTCACCCTGCTCACCGGGGCGCTCGTGTTGTTCTTCGTCACCCTCGGCGACGAGCGGGACAAGCTCGCGCGCACCGTCACGCTGATCACCGCCGGCGCCGTCCTGCTCGCCGCCGTCTTCACGTTCAGCCGGCAGGCCGTGCTCTTCCACGGCGCGTTCCGCGTCGATCCGTTTTCACAGTTCCTGAAGCTCGCCATCGCGTTCGGCTATCTCTGCCTTGGCCTGCTCAGCCGGGAGCTGCGCGACATCAACGGCAAGGCGCGGCCCGAGTATCACCTCTTCCTCAGCTTCAGCGTGCTGGGCCTGCTCCTGCTCGTCAGCAGCGTCGACCTGATCACGCTCGTGCTCGCGCTCGAGTTGTCGTCCTTCGCGCTCTACCTGCTCGTGCCGCTGCGCCGCGAGCGGGCCGGACAGCGCGTGCAGATGGAATCAGCCGTCAAATACCTCATGTTCGGCGTCGCCGCCACCGGCGTGATGCTCTTCGGCATGAGCTATCTCTACGGGCTCACGGGCTCGACGTCGCTGCCCGTGATCCTGGCCAAGCTCCCCTCCCTTCTGGGCTCGCCGATCGCCATTGTGGGCCTCGCGCTCACGCTCGCCGGCCTGCTCTACAAACTCGCGGTCTTCCCATTCCATTTCTGGACGCCAGATGTCTACCAGGGCGCCGCCAACGAGACCGCCGGCCTCATCGCCTCGCTGCCGAAAGTCGGCGCCGTGGCCGTCCTCGTGCGGCTCGTCTCGCTCGCGGCCCCCGACAACACCACGTTCGCGATGCTGCTCACCGGGCTTGCCATCGCGTCGATGGTCTACGGCAACCTCATCGCGCTCGTGCAGACCGACCTCAAGCGGCTCCTTGGCTTTTCCGGCATCGCGCACGCCGGCTACGCCCTGGTGGGGTTTGTCGCGCTCGACGACGCCGGCTACGCGGCCGCCCTGTATTACGTTGTCGGCTACATGCTGATGGTGCTCGCCTGCTTCGTCGTCATCTGCCGGGTGTCGCGTGACGGCGCGAACGTCAGCATCGGCGATCTCGCCGGGCTGCACCGCCGGTCGCCGCTCCTGGCCGCGACGCTCCTCATCGCCGTCTTCGCGCTCGCGGGCATCCCGCCCTTCGTCGGATTCATGGGCAAACTGAGCCTCCTCACCGCCGCCCTCAACCAGGGCCATCTCGCGCTCGTGGTGATCACGGTGATCAACTCCGCCGTCGCGATCTACTACTACCTGCGGATCATCCGCTCGGCCTTCTTTGGCGAGACGGACGAGGACGCCGCGCCCCTGCCGCTCAACGCCTCGACCGTCGCGCTCTGCCTGTTGCTGATCGTCGGCATCACCGGCCTCGGCCTCGTGCCCGCCGGCGTCGTCGACACGATCACGCGTTCGCTCGCCGCGATTCGTTTCCCCGGCATCGGCTGAGCCTAAAAACGGCAGCTGAAGAAAACGCTAGTCGGCGCTCATCAGAAACCTGCCATGGGTTGATTGCCATGGTTCAGGGTCACCAAACGGGTGACTCGAGCGGCAAAGTGAATCGAAGCCCAAGTTTTTCATCAGCGAAAATTAGCGAAGACTAGCGGTTTCGCCTTCTGCCGAATCCAGGCTAAGCGCGGCCCGGGAGCTTTCGGGGCAAATCGATCGCCCCGAACTGCAACGAACGCAGGGCGGACCGATCGTCGATCGGCCCCACCTCAAAGTTTCACCGCGCCGCCCGTCGGCGCCGCGGCCGACGGCTGCGTGCTCCGCAGGTAGCGCTCGATGGCCTGCGCCGCCTTGCGGCCGTCCCACACGGCGTGCGCCACCAGGCTGGGACCGCGGACGGAATCGCCACCCGAGAAAACCCCGGGCAGGCTCGTCATCTGGTTCGCGTCGACCTTCAACGAGCCCCAGCGATCGGTGGCAAGCGGCGCGGCCGGATTTCCCGAGGACATCGGCACCGGATCGAAGCCATACGCGACCAGCAGAATCTCGGCCGGGACCACGAACTCGCTGCCCGGCACCGCGCGCGGCGAACGTCGCCCCGAGGCATCGGGCGCGCCGAGTTCCATCCGCACGCACTCCACCGCCGCGACCGCGCCGTCCGGCCCGGCCTGCAACGCGACGGGGTTCGCCAGAAACTCGAAGCGCGCGCCCTCCTCGAGGGCGTTGGCATATTCCTTCCGGCTGCCCGGCATGTTGTCGAGGTCGCGCCGGTAGATGCAGACCGCTTCGCGCGCGCCGCTGCGGATCGCCGTGCGCAGGCAGTCCATCGCCGTATCGCCGCCGCCCAGGACCGCCACGCGTTTGCCCGTCACGTTGACCGACGGGATGTTCACCAGCGGCGACACCACGTTCTTCTGGATCAGGAAAGGCAGCCCCGGAACCACGCCGGTCAGATTCGCCCCGGGAATATCCAGCGGCTTCGGCCGCTGGGCGCCAAACGCCAGGAAAACCGCGTGAAACTCCTGCCGTAATTGCTCGAGCGTCACGTCGCGCCCGACCTCCACGCCCAGCCGGAACTTCACCCCGCGCTGCACCAGCAGATCGATGCGGCGATTCACGAGATCCTTGTCGAGCTTGAAAGAGGGGATGCCGTTCACGAGCAGTCCGCCCGGAATCAGCTGCGAATCGAAGATCGTCACGTCGTAGCCGTCCTGGACCAGTTCGTCGGCGCAGGCGATGCCGCCCGGCCCGGAGCCGACCACCGCGACGCGCATGCCGTTCGGCATCACCTGGATCGGCTGCACCGCGCCGTGGGCAAACGCGTATTCGTTGATGAACCGCTCGATCGCGCCGATCGTCACCGGATCGCTCTTCGTGTTGAGCAGGCACGCGCCTTCGCACAGCCGCTCCTGCGGACACACCCGCGAACAGATCTCGGGCAGATTGCTGGTTGAGCGCGACAGGGCGGCCGCGCCCAGGAAATCCCCCTCGGCCGCGAGCGCCAGCCACTCGGGAATCCGGTTGTGCAGCGGACAACCCTGCGTGCACAGCGGATTCGGACATTGGATACAGCGGCTGGCCTGCTCCCGGATCGAGGCCTCGTCGAAGTTGCCGTAGATCTCGCAGAAATCACCGACCCGCTCGTCCGCCTCCCGCTTGGGGGGAGTGGCGCGGGCGATGGCCGCCCAGGCGTATTTGGGATCGCGTAACAATGGATGGGGTTCGCTCATTGTTCCTTGGGGTCGCAGCCGCCGGCTCCGGCGGGCGCGCACAGTTGGGGGTTGTTCGAAAGCGTCGGGAAAAGGGCCGCCGCCGCCGGCACAGGTTCGCCGGCGGTGGCAATGCACCGGGCAACATCTGGGAAAGCGGAGCAGGTGGGCATGGGAAGAAACCAGGAAAGGCCTCCGTCGGCCCCATCATGCCACGACGGCGCCCCCGTCACTACGCAGCCCTTGGTATTAGCCGTGCATGGATTGCGACAGTGGGAGATCGCGGGCAGTCCAGCCGTCCGCGGCCGCGGAATCGCCGGCCCTCCCGTTCCCTCCCCGGACTTGCCCTCCCGGCAAAGCCTCTTACGGTGCCGCCCCATGAAGTTCCTCACCACCCTCCTCCTGGCCCTCGGCCTTGTCAGCGTCACCTTCGCCGCCTCCTCGAAATTCCCCGACATCAAGCACGCCGATCTGCAGAAGGCCATCGCCGACAAGTCCGTCGTCGTGATCGATGTGAACGGCACCGACTCCTTCAAGGAGGGCCGGATCCCCGGCGCCATCGACTACATCGCCAACGAGAAGAAACTCGCCGCGCTGCTGCCCAAAAAGAAGGACACGCTGATCGTCGCCTATTGCGGCAACGAGTATTGCAACGCCTATCTCGCCGCCGCCACCGCCGCCAAGGAACTCGGCTACACCAACGTGAAGCACTACTCCCCCGGCATCGACGGCTGGAAGAAGTCCGGCGCCAAGCTCGAGAAGAGCTGAGACCGGAAGCGGAAAAGCAGGCGGAGAAACCGCTCATCAACGCTAATGGCCGCTAATTCAGGATTTCCGAATTAGCGTCCATCAGCGCTCATTAGCGGTTTCTGTCTCCCTCACACCACCGTCGCCCGCGCGCGCGCCGGCGGTTCGTTTCCGTCGATCGCAGGCACCGGCGCCGCGCCGCCCTCCGCGTTCCGCCCGTTTGTAAACGGCTGCCCCGAGCCGGCCCGGTGCGTCTCGATCCGGCCGTAGTCCAGCTTGATGATCCGATCCGCGAGGTGGAAATAGTGATCGTCGTGCGTGATCACCAGGGCCGTCTTGTGCCGCGCCTTCAGGTCGGGCAGGAGCTGGGTGTAGAAGATGTCCTTGAACAACGGGTCCTGATCCGACGCCCACTCGTCGAAGAGGTAGAAGGGCCGGTCCTCGAGATACGCATTGAGCAGCGCGAGCCGTTTGCGCTGGCCCTGCGAGAGCTGCGTCGTGGAGAGCACGCCGTCCTTCACCTTCACCTTGTGCTCGAGATGCAGCAGCCCGAGGTATTTGCGCGCCTGCACATCCAACTCGGGGCCCGGCGTGCCGAGCAGGTTGTCGAAGAGGTAGAAGTCCCCGAAGACCGCCGAGAAGAGCTGCCGGTAGTCGTCGCGATTCGTGTCGTCGACCACCCGGCCGTCGAGGCGGATGGTGCCCGCCTTCGGCGGATACAGTCCCGTGATCACCTTCGCGAGGGACGACTTGCCGCTGCCGTTGCCGCCGACGAGATAGACAATTTCGCCGGGCTCGAAAGCGAGGCGGATCGGGCCGAGCGTGAAGCTCTCGTCCTCCTTCTCCCGCCAGTAGGTGTGCTGGATGTCGACCAGTTCGATTTTCTTGAACGACGTCAGCGCGCGCCCGTCGTCGACGACGCGCTCCTCGCCGGCGCGGGCCGCCAGCGACACGCCGAGCTGGTCGACCTTGGCCAGCGCCGCGCTCGCCCGCCCGAAGACCGACAGGCTGCCCAGCACGCCGGACAGCGGCCCCATCATGTAGAGCATCGCCACGACATAGCCGGCCATCGCCTGCGGGCTCACGTGGCTCACCTGCGGCAGGTAAAAGAGAATCGCGCCGACCACCGTGAAGAAGAGGAAGTCCCGCCAGTTGTGCGCGACGATGAAGCGGATCTCGGCGCTGATCGCGTGCCGCTTGTAGCGCTCGGTGCAGCCATGGATGCTCTGCGAGAAAAACGCGCCCCGCCGTTCGCGGTGGAGCTTCAGTTCCTTCATGCCCTCCGTCAGCTCGCGGAAGTGCTTGTAGAGCCGGTCCTGCTCCTCGCGCGCCAGGAAGAGCCGCTTGAATCCGGAGCGGATCAGGATGCGGTAGCCGACCGCGCCGAGCAGGATGAAGACGCCCATCCCGAGCAGCACCGACCACGACAGCCACGCGAGGTAGGCCGCGCCGCACAGGAGGATCGCGATGTTCACCGCAAAGGTCGGGATGATCAGCATGGCCTCGGTGAGCGTGAGCACGTCCTCGGTCAGCGCGACCATCAGCCGCGGTGCGCCGATCTCCTCGAGCTGCCGGAGCGGCACCGCGAGGATCTTGCCGACGAGGTCGCGCCGGAGCTTCACGCAATTGTGCTGGGAATAGTGCGCCAGCATCAACTGCGCGATGAAGTTGGTGATCAGCCGGCCGGCGGCGAGGGCGAGAAACACCCACAGCATCCACTCCGCGGGACTCGCCGTCTGACCGAGCACGCGCGTGACCATGGCCATGACGCCGACGTTGCACGCGCCGCTCAACATCGCGGCCGCGAACGTCGCGGTCATCATGGTCCGCGAGCCGCGGAAGAAAAATCGGATCAGGTTCATGGGAGAAGGAAGACCGGCACCCGCGGGCCGGCCGGGCCCGCGCATCGCAACCGCCGGCCGGGGCCACTCGCCGGACACGCCCGGTCCGGCCTCATGCGCCCCCCTCGTTCGCCGCCGCCGCAGCGCAGCCGGCAAAGGCCTTCGCGACCGCCCGCACGTGCGGCTCGTCGAGGATGTTCCCGTGGCCGCCGGGCAGGATCTTCATCGTCAGTCCGCCGCGCGCCAGCTCGCTCCAGCCGTAGTGCTCGTCAAAGGACGTCACCAGCGCGTGACCGCGCGTGCGGAAGAGCGTCACCCGCCCGCCGTAGGACGCCGGCCGGTAGGCCCTCAGCAGGCGCACATGATGCTGCCACAGCTCACGCTGGTTCACGGAGTAGTCGGCGAGATTCAGCAACTCGTCCAGGTCGGTGAGCGCCAGTTGCGCCTGTTCGGGCGCCCACACGGCGCCCGTCGCCCGGCGCCGCAGCACCGCCAGCTTCCACTGCACGAAATCCCGGCGCTCGCGGAGCGTCCAGCGGAAGAGGAAGCAGCCGATCCAGAAGCCGATGTTGCGCGCGAACTTCAGCTTCCAGGCCACGCTGCGCCGATCCGGATGCTCGTAGTCGGTGTTCGGCGGCGAGCAGTTGATCAGCGCCAGCAGCCCGACCTTCGCGCCCTGCGCCTCGAGCTGCCGCGCCATCTCGTAGGCGACGACGCCGCCGAAGCAGTAACCGCCAAGCAGATACGGCCCCTGCGGCTGCCGCGCGCGCAGGTCCGCGAGGTAGCTCGCCGCCATCTCCTCGATCGACGGCCATTCCGGCAGGCCCTCGAGGCCGCGCGACTTGAAGGCATAGACGGGATGATCGCCGCCGAGATGGCGCGCGAGGTTGGAATAGCCCCAGAACATCCCGCCGCCGACGCCGTGCACGAAATAGACCGGCGGACGCCGCCCGTTGCCCTGGATCTCCACCAGCGAGGTCACGCGCGCGACCCGCGGCGCCGTGCCCCGCACCACCCGGGCCAGTTGATCGATCGTGCGGTGCTCGAAGATCGCCGCGACCGACAGCCGCTTGCCGAGGTGCTTCTCGAGCTGCGCGACCATGCGCACCGCCAGCAGCGAGTGCCCGCCCAGATCGAAGAAGCGGTCGTGCACCCCGATCGGATGCACGCCGAGGACGTGGCTCCAGATCTCCGCCAGCTTTTCCTCGAGGGGATCGCGCGGCGCGACGTAGCCGCCCTGCAGCTCCGGCCGGCTGCCGTCAAACGCCGGCAGCGCCGCCACGTCGACCTTGCCGTTCGCCGTCAGCGGCAGCGCGTCGAGCGTGGTGAACGACGAGGGCATGAGATACTCGGGCAGCTTGCCCTCGAGAAACGCGCGCCAGGCATCCGCGGCCGGCGCGGGCAGCGCCTGTGCCACGACGTAGGCCGCAAGGCACTTCGCGCCCGCGGCGTCGTCCCGCACGACCACGACGCATTCCTTGATCGCCGGATGGGTCAGCAGAATCGCCTCAACCTCGGCCGGCTCCACCCGGAAGCCGCGGATCTTCACCTGCCGGTCGATGCGCCCCAGGAACTCCACGCTGCCGTCCGGACGCCACCGCGCGAGGTCGCCGGAGCGATACAGCCGCGCGCCGGGTTCGGGGCTGAACGCGTCCGGCACAAATTACTCCTGCGTGAGCTCCG
>CAZENI010000182.1:0-14179 GCA_964513055.1 uncultured Opitutus sp. | reverse complement strand
TGCGCGTCGATCAGCACGTTCTGCGGCTTCAGATCGCGGTGCAGCGTGCCGCGCTGGTGCGCGTAGTGCACGGCCTCGGCGAGCTGCTGCACGAGCTGCGCCGCCTCGCGCGCGGAAAAAGGGGCGCCGCGCGCCGCCGCGTGCTCGGCGAGATTCTTGCCCTCGATGAAATCCATCGAGAAATAGTGCCGCCCCTCGTGCTCGCCGATCTCGTGGATCGCCACGATGTGCGGGTGCTGCAGGTTCGCCGCCGCCTCGGCCTCCACGCGGAAACGCTTCACCTCCGCTTCGCCCGCGAGCTGCCCCGAGAGGATCATCTTCACGGCGACGATCCGGTTCAGGCTCACCTGCCGCGCGCGGTAGACCACGCCCATCCCGCCGCGCGCGATCTCGTCGATCAGTTCGTAGTCGCCGAAGTAGTGCAGCCGCGTCGCCGGCACGGCCGCCAGCCCGGCTTCCGCCGCATCCGGCCGGGTCGCGGCGAGCGCCTGGCCAAGCAGGCATGCGGGGCACAGCCCGCGCGGCGCATCCGCCGCGAGGGGAGCGCCGCAGGTGGGGCAGGGGATCGGGGATGAGGACACGGGGCGAAGGCGGCTCAGTAGTCATTCATCACGCCGAACATCAGCCAGGTCAGCGCACTCGAATAAAACGCCATGCAGATGCCCGGTATCGCCAGCAGCGGGCTGTGCAGGAGGAAGCGCTCGAGGATCGGCAGGAACTGATCGGGCATCACGGACATCCACGGGTGCGCGGCCACGCCGAACAGCAGGAAGCCGCAGAAGAGCGCCAGCAGCGTCAGGTTCCCGGCGACGAGCAGCGCGAGAAAGTCGCGCCGGCGGCGACCCGAAGGGCGCGCGGGCGCCACGACCGCACCGAGGCCGGCGGCGCGCTCGCAGTCGCTCACGCGGCGCAGGGCTTCGACGACGTCGATCGGCGCGTCGTGCGGTTCCTCGCCGGGCAGGGGATTGTCGCGGATGAACTCGCGAGGCTTGAAGGTGAACCGGGGCGCGGCGGCGGTTTCGGTCGGGCTCATGGCCGGAAAGGGAAGCGGGAAGGGCTGGAGCGTCGGCGGCGCGGGTGGTCGCTCAGGCCGCGATCGTGTTGAACGTCATCGTGGCGGAATAGTCGGTGACGCGGGCCGGGGCCGCGACCGGGCGGGCGGCGCGGGACGCCCGGACGACCGGGCGCAGCGTGAGGCGCGGGCGGCGCGAGTAGTCGGCGAAGGCGAAGCTCACGACGCCGCCGGCGAAGAGGATCATGCCGGCGCCGGCGAGGCTGAGCGACTGGCCCGCGGCGAGAACCGCGGCGGTGAGGACGGTGGACGTGGCGAGGGTGACGAGGAGGCTTTTCATGGGAGGAGGGAGGAGCGGACGTTTTGGTTTTTGTCGCCTCGGGCCGCGTCGGGCGGCATCTGGCTTCACTCCCTTCTTAAGAATCGCCGGAGGAAGGTTACGCCCCCGGCTTTTCTTTTTTGCCGTTCGGCGACGATTTTCCTCTCCCGCTCCTCGAACGCGCGATCGACGAAGACGTGCACGAACGGGACCACCAGGATGGCCATCAACCCTCCCAGCCCGAACCCGGCAAACAACACTCCCAGCGTCGAGCCGTCGTTCCAGAGGATGCCGCCGCCAATCCAAAGCACGTAGAGCGCGATCCAGATCGCCAGCGCCCGGCGGTCCAGCACCGGCCAGCGCCGCGCCGCCCACACGGCGCCCGTCGCCGCCATCGCACCCGCGGCGAGGCCGCCGGCCAGCGCGAGGGCCCACGCCAGTTGCGCGGCGTCGTAGGCCGACTGCTGCTGGCTGGAGGTGATCGGCAGGTATTTTGCCCGCACCATCGCGCCCTCGAAATTGCCCCACAGTGTGACGATCCCGCCCAGGCAACCGCCGAACCAGAGCAGCTTCGACGACCGGAAACTCCCGCCGCGCTGACCGATCAGGGAGGCGTGATATTCCTGCCCCGCACGCACCACCGCGGAGAGACCCCAGCAGGCCGCCGTCAGCGCCCCCGCCAGCGTGATGTGGCTGACCGGCGAACCATTGAGCAGATTCCAGGCAAACAACGTGGCGAGATGGATTGTCAGCACCATGCCCGCCAGCACCACGAGCGTGCCGAGGGCCAGCGTGCTCACGACATGGAGCCGCGAGATGGCCTGCCCGAGGGCCCGACGCATCGACAGGCGCGCCTCGAGCCCGGCGACCGCGGTGGCAACCAGCAGGGTGAAGAACGCCGCGACGAACGGCCGGAACTCCCGATGGAAGGGCATCACCCGCGCCGCCGGCTCGGCCACCACCGGCCACAACCCGATGCGTTTCCACTCGGCCATCACCTCCTGTGGCTGCCACAGCTCGAGGGCCGCCCCGAGCGGATCGTGCGTCAGCCAGGCGCCATCCGGACCGAGACCCAGCGGCCGGCCCGGCATCGGCACCGCCGGTCGCCCCGGTGATTGCGCATCGGATACAAGGAAGGCGGCGGTCGAAAACCGGGCGTCGGCCGAGACGAATCGCACATAGCCGCGGAGCTCCTGCACCCAGGCCCGGTGCGCGGCGTAGGAGGTATCCCGGGAATCGTAGAGCATGTTTTCGATCCACCGCGCCCACGCCCGCACCACCGGGGAACTCCCCGTCCAGGCGGCGGGAGCCGGCGTCGCCAGGCGGATCGACGTCGCCTCGACGACCGGCGCGGGCTGCTCGTCGATCCGCAGCCGCTCCTGCGCGCCGAAATCGTTGCGGGCCTGGAGCGAGCGGCCATCGGCGCCGAAGCTCAGCCACACGACGTGGTTCTTCACGTTCAAGTGCCGCTGGCGCGCTTGGGCATACTGCAGCGGCCCCAACGTGTGCGCGAAGCACGTGATCGTCTGCACCAGCCGGCCCGTCTCCGTTTCCCAAATCCGAATCTCCGACGGCGTGCCGGCCGCGGCGCCCGGCTGCCCGCCCGTCGCGAGCAGCCGCCCGTCCGGCGAGAAAGCGACCGCCGTGACCAGCCCGGCGTGCGCCTGGAAGACCACCGGCGTCGCGTCCGCCCACGAGCGCCACAGGCGCACCGTGCCCTCCGGGGCGGTCACATCGATCAACGCGAGACCGGGCTGGTCCGCTCCGCGGCACGCGAGTCGCGGTTGCCCGAACGGGAGTCGCGGCGACTTGAAGACCGACCGGCCGCTTCCAGTCTCGAAGACCTCGACGAAGCCGTTCCGGAACGCCCCGGCCACGCGCGTCCCGTCCACGCTGAGTGCCGCGGCCGCCAGCGCCTCGACCCCGCCGCCGTGCTCGTGTGGAATCCTCCGGGTCGAGCGCCCACTGCGGGCCATCAACTCGAGGCCAACGCGCAGCACATCCGCATTCTGATCCATCTCCGCCGCGGCGCGCAGCAGCTTCATGCCCTCCTCATACGTCGCGTTCCGCGCCGCCAGCTCGGCGGGCATCGTGCGCGCGAGTTGTTGCGCACGGAAAACCAATCCCTGCCGGTGCTCGAAGCGAAAACGCTGCCAGAGATTGAAGGCCAGGCCGGTGGACAGCGCGAGCAGCACGGCCGCGGCGACCGCGATGATCCACGGGTGGCGGATCGTCCAGCTCCAGGCTTTGCGCAGCGCGCTGACCGGCCGCGCGAGAATCGGCTCGTGGTTGAGAAAGCGCCCGAGCTCCTCGGCCAGTTGCCGCGCCGTCGCGTAGCGCCGCTCGGGGCGTTTTTCCAGGCACTTCAGGCAGATCGTCTCGAGGTCGGCGGGAATCTCCGCCCGCAGCCGCCGCGGCGCACTCGGCTCCTCGCCGATCACGAGTTGGATCGTCTCGAGTGCGGTGCCGCCACGATGCGGCGGCTGGCCCGTGAGGAGCTGATACAGGATGGCGCCGAGCGAGTAGACATCCGTCGCCGGCCCGATCTCGCCCGCCCGTGCCGACGCCTGCTCCGGTGCCATGTAGCTCGGGCTGCCCATGATCGCGCCCGTGCGCGTGAGATCGCTGGCGGAAGCGGCGCCGGCGGGATCGGTCGCATCCCAGCGTTTCGCGAGGCCGAAGTCCGTGATGTGCGGCCGGCCCTGCGCGTCGATCAGCACGTTCTGCGGCTTCAGATCGCGGTGCAGCGTGCCGCGCTGGTGCGCGTAGTGCACGGCCTCGGCGAGCTGCTGCACGAGCTGCGCGGTCTCGCGCACGGAGAGCGGCTTCGTATGCGCGTGCTCCGCGAGGTTTTTCCCCTCGATGTAGTCCATCGAGAAATAATGCCGCCCCTCGTGCTCGCCGATCTCATGGATCGCCACGATGTGCGGGTGTTGGAGATTCGCCGCCGCCTCGGCCTCCACGCGGAAACGCTTCACCTCCGCCTCGCCGGCGAGCTGGCCCGAGAGGATCATCTTCACGGCGACGATCCGGTTCAGGCTCACCTGCCGCGCCCGATAGACCACGCCCATCCCGCCGCGCGCGATCTCGTCGATCAGCTCGTAGTCGCCGAAGTAGGACAGCCGCAGCGGGCCCGATCCCGGCGCGCCGCCCTCCGGAAGCGTGGGGCCCGGCGCCGGTTCGAGGCTGACCGCGGTCGCGGCCCCCGCCGCATCCGGCGCGGTGGCCGCGAGGGCCTGGCTCAGGAGACATTGCGGGCAGAGCCCGCGGAGTTCGGTCGAAGGCTGCGGCTTTCCGCAGGTGGGGCAGGTGGGGGAGGCTGGATTCATGGCGTTCACCCGCTACAGAAGCAAAACGGCCGCGAGGTTACGGGCGGGATGCCATTTCGCCCGCGGCACGCCGCTCAACCCGACAGCGCCGCGAAGAGCTGCCGCAGCTCGTCGTCGACCTCGCCCGGCTGCGCCACGGTGTTCGCGACCTCCGCGCGCAGCACCTCGCGGTAGCGTTGCCGCAGCCGGTGGACCGCCACCTTGATCGCGCCCTCCGTCGTCGCGAAGCGCGCCGCGAGCTCCGCATACGACACCGTGCTGCCGTCGCCGGTGAGGCAGCCCTTGAGCTCGTCAAAAATCGCGCCGCGCCCGGCCTTCACGTGCTCCGCGCGGAGCTGCTCGATCGCGCGATCGAGCAGCGTGAGCGCCCAGCGCCGCTCGAAGATCCGGTCGGCCGACAGGGAATCGACCGGCTCGATCGCGTAGCGCGACTCGGCCGCGGTGGCATCGAGCGGGACAAACGTGCGATTGCCGCCGCGTTTCTGCGCGCGGACCTTGTCCCACTCGTTGGCCAGAAAATTCTTCAGCGCCGCGAGCAGGAAGGAGCGGAACCGGCCCTTCTCGCGCGACACCTGCGCGAGGTAGTTCTTCTCCAGCAGCCGCGCGAAAAACTCCTGCGTAAGATCCTGCGCATCGTGCGCGCTCTTCCCCTGGCGGCGCACGAACGCATAAAGCGGATACCAGTAACTCGTGCACAACGCCGCCAGGGCCCGCGCGGAATCCGGGGAATCAGGACGTCCCGCGTGCAGCACGAGCGTCCATTGCGTGGTGGCAAAGGAGGACACCGGACCGGGGCTGGACTCCGGAGCAGGCATGAGAAAAACCGATGCGTCGCGCCCGGGAGAGTCAACGTCGATCCGGCCGGCGCGCGCGCCGGACCGGGCCTAGGGCCGCGCCGGCCCGGCCGGTTTCGCCCGCTCGTGGCGCAGCAGCCACGTGTAGAGGTCCGGGTTGGCGTAGGTCTCCGTCCACGAGTCGTGCTTCGCCTCGGGATAGACGGTGAACTTCAACTCGGTCGTCCCCGCCCGCTTGAGCGCGGCCACCATCTGCTCGGACTCCTCCAGCAGCACGGTCGGATCCTTGGCGCCGTGAAACACCCACACCGCGAGGCTCGTGAGCTCGGCCTTCCGCTGGCGCGCCATCCGCCGCACGATGCTCGGCTCGCCGCCGCCGCAGATCGGCACGATGGCGGCGAAGCGTCCCGGATTTTTCATCGCATAACTCCACGTGCCGTAGCCGCCCATGCTGAGGCCCGTCAGGTAGAGCCGGCCCTCGTCGACCTTGTGGCGGGCGATGATCTCGTCGAGGAGGGCGCCGATGCCGTCGTCATCCCACCAGATGCCGGCGGGGCACTGGGGCGAGACGACGATGAAGTTTTCCGTCAACGCCTTCGCCGCCGCCTCCCGGCGCGCGCGGGCCTCGGGCGTCTCGTCCGGGGGCGGCGGAGCCTCGCCGCGCAGCAGCTTCGGCGGCCCGTGCTTGGCGACGAGCCACACGTCGGAGCCGCGCTCGCCCGCGCCGTGGAGAAACAGCAGCAGCGGCCAGCGTTTCTCCGCCGCCGCGTCGTAGCCCGCCGGCAGCGCCAGCAGGTATTCGTAGCCGACCTTCCTGGTGATGGTGCGCTCGAATTTCTGCACCGTCAGCGGCGCGGCGACGGCGGACAATCCGCACAGGACGACGCCGAGGCCGGCGCAAACGAATCGGGAAAGACGATACAGGAGGGGAGTTGTCATGGGGTCGGGGGCCGGAGCGCCTCAAGCGAAACGGGGCGCGTGGAGGTTTCGAAGGGTGAGCATTTTTGACAGGATGGACAGGATTACGAACCAGGATTTACAGGACTCCGCGTTCTGCGGCGATGATCATACCGGGCTCGAGTTCGATCGGTCCTGAAAATCCTGTCTTTCATCCTGTGAATCCTGTCGAAAAGTTGAACCGTGCGATAGCGGAACGGCAGCGAACGGCCTCGGGCGATGGTTAAGAGCTTTCCGAATCCTGTCTCCGCCTTCCTGTCCTTCCTGTCCAAAATCGATTCCTGCTCACGTCCCATACAGCCGGTCGCCGAAATCACCCAGGCCGGGCAGGATGTATTTCCGCGCGTTGAGCCCGCGGTCGAGCGCGGCGGTGTGGACCATCGTGCCCGGGTGATACTTCTCCACCTCGGCCACGCCCTCGGGCGAGCTCACGATGCAGACGAGCCGCACGTCGGCGCCGCCATGCTGCTTCACGATCGTCAGCGCCTGCACCGCCGAACCGCCGGTCGCCAGCATCGGATCAACCACGAACACATGCCGCCCCATGAGCGGCGGCAGCTTGCAGTAGTAGCTCCGCGCCTTGGCCGTCTCGTGATCGCGCTCGAGCCCCACGTAGCCCACGGACACATCGGGGAAAATATCCGTGAACGGCTGCACCATCCCGAGCCCGGCGCGCAGGATTGGCACGATCACCAGCGGCTGGTGCGCGAGCACCCGGCCCGTCATCGGCTCGAGCGGCGTCTCGATCGCCTTGTCCTCGGTCTCGATGTCGGCCGTCGCCTCGATCGCGAGGAGCAGGCTCAGTTGATACGCCAGCGTGCGGAAGGTCGCCGGCTTCGTGGTCTTGTCGCGCAGGTGCGTGATGATGTGCGCGGCGAGCGGGTGATCGAGAACGTGCAGCGGCATGGGAGTTCAGCAGTTGAAGCAGGAAGCCAGGAATCCATGAAGCCGAGAAATAAAAACAAGGCGACGGCCTCTTTCCTGGTTTCCTGGCTTCCTGCTTCAACCCCTCACAGCAAATCCCGCTCCACCTTCCGCTCGAGATGGCGCTCGAACTCCCGGCGCAACTCCTTCTGCTTGCCGCGCAGGCCGGCCAGCAGCGGCAGCCACTGGAACGCCTCCTCGCGGAGATGCTTCGGCATCACCGGCTCCTCCGCCAGCACGCGATCCAGCGCCCGCACGCACTGCGCCGCCACGCGCTCGCACACCTGCTGCGCCGCCGCGGAGCTGTGCTGGCCCGCGAGGTGGAGCGCCTGCTCGAGCCGCGGGCGCTGGCGGCGCTGCAGCGCGCCGCGGTAGTCCGGCAGGCTCGGCAGGACCACGCTCGCGGTGCGCGGAAAGTAGCTCACCATCAGGTTCCAGGGCTCGGCGCGGTGATCGCCGGCGTTGCGAATGTCCGTCCGCAGCAGGACCGCCGGCAGATCAGCGAACTTCGCGGCCATGAACTCGACGACCGTGCCGCTGTCGAGGTCGGGCCCGTCGAAGTTGAAGAGCGCGACATCGCAGGCGATCAGCGCGCGCAGGTTGGCGTCGCGGATCGCGCGGCCGCTGCGCCCGCGCAGCTCCGTGAAGTCTTGCGGCAGCACGCCGCGGAAGCGGCCGTGCGACTTCTCGTAGATCGCCTCCGCGAGCCACGCGTTGCCGATGAGGTGCTTGAGCGAGAAAAGCTCGCCCGCGAGGTAGACGCTGTAGCTGCGTTGCTTTTTCTTCATCACCGCGGAGCGAGAAAGCGCGCCGCGCCCGCGCGGCTCAACGCAAAAGGAGGCGACGGGAGGAGCAGAAAGCCAGGAGGCCAGAAGTCGAACAAGGCGGAGGAGAATTCAGAAGCCAGGAAACCAGGAAGCGGAGGATCCGGTTCCAGGCTCTCTGCATTTCCCCGGTTTAGTTCACGGCTTCAGCGTCACCGTGTGCATCGTTTTCCCCGGCAGGAAGGGCGTCGGCTCGCCGCGCACCCACGCCGCGTGTCCGGAACGGTAATACGGCGACAGCGGATGCGCCGACTGCCCGCACGGCATGTGGAAGATGCCCTCCGCCTCGCGGCCGGGCGCCACCACCATCCGCTCGCTCGCGCCGTGATTCGGCCCCTGCACGCGCGGCATGTCGATGTCGCCCGGCAGCGGGTCCGCGGGCATGTCCAGCCAGTGCGCCAGCCACGGAAACGATCCGCTGAACGGGTGCCGGATCCGCGCCCGGTTGCGCCAGCCCCAGTTCGCGTGCGACAGCGCCACGCCCGGCTGGTCGATCGCCTTGATCGTGTCGTCCACCGCGGCGGCCAGCAGCTCGTCCCAGCTCGCAAACGCCGGGTTCAGCAGGTGCGGCGGCTGCTCCCGCAGCAGCGCCCACAGCGGCTCCTCCAACTGCAGGTGGCTGATGTCGAAATCCGGATACGCCTCGCGGCTCGACGCGAAGATCGGCGCAAACACCCGGCCATACACCGCGGTGCGAAACTCGCGCACCAGCCGGTAGCTCACCGCCTCGATGCTCGCGCGGCCCTCCCATTTCTCCGCGTGCGCGCGCAATGCCGCGCGCGGCTTCTTCGCCCCCACCACCTCCGGCGTCAGCGTGTCCAGCAGCAGCCGGTGCCACCGCGCGAGAAACAGCGCCCGATCGTCGAGCTGGATCGCCAGCAGGTCCCGCGGCGTCGCGCGTGCAAGCGCCGCGAGGCCGTCGCGGACCTGCGCCGCCCGCGCCGGCCGCGGATAACCGCCGTCACCGATCCGGGCGAGCGCCTCACCGCCGACCTGGCGCTGGTTGCCGGACCACAGCCGGCCGGGCGTGACCGCGGCGTCACCGAGCATGACCGGCACCTCGGCGGGCGGGAGGTGGCCGGCCCACTTCCGATCTCCGAAGGTCCACGTTACCGGCAGCCGGCCGTCGTAGCCGACGCGTTTTGGCAGCCGCCCGGCGATCGTCCAGGCGATCGCCCCGGCCTGGTCGGCGAGCAGGATGTTCAGGGCCGGGATGCCCGCGCGGTGCGCGACCGCGACGCCCTCGGCGACCGTCGTCGCGGCCTCCATCTCGATCAGCGCGAGGTTGGTCGCCTCGGCATCGTGCGCGATCCAGCGGTAGACGAGCGGGCGGTTGCGGTCGTTCGTGCCGACGACCGGCCCCCAGATCGTCCACGCGTAGTCCGCGACCACCGGCTCGCCGCCCTTGACGCGAATCGTCTCCGGGCGGTTTTCAATCTTCAGGAACTCGTCGCGATCGGGCGACTTGTAGAGCGAAGGGGCGATGCTGTTGGTCTCGACTTCGATCAGGTCGCCGGTGTCGGCGTAGGCGACGGTGAAGCCCCACGCGACGCGGCCGTTGCTGCCGGCGATCATCGCGGGGGTCCCGGGCAGGGTGACGCCCGTGATCTTCCGGCCCGCATACTCGAACGACGCGCGATACCAGAGGTTCGGCACGCCGTGGCCGAGGTGCATGTCGTTCGCGAGCAGCGCGGCTCCGCTCGCCGTGTGCGCGCCGGCGAGGGCAAACGCGTTCGAGCCGAGCACCGCCTCCGGATCGCGGGGCGCAAACGGAAACGGATCCCGGTGGAGCGACTTGGGGTCGAGCCGCTCGATCTGCACGGTCTTCTTCGTGCGCAGATCGAGATGCTTCGGCAGCGGCATCGGGGCGAGGGGCGCGGTGCTGCCATCGAGCGCGGCATCCGCCGGCGTGATCAGCGGCGCGAAGAACGCCAGCGCCTCGCGCCCGAGCTGATCCCGCAGCGTCATCAACGTCCGCTCGTAGCCGGCGTCCGCGTGCTGGAGATCCATCGTCATCGCGCAATTCACCAGGATCGTGTCCTCGGGCCGCCAAGGGACGGGCGTCTCGCGCAATACGAGATACTCGAACGGCCGCTCGCCCAACGCGCCGAGGCCGCCGTTCACGCCCGCGACATAGGCGTCGAGCAGCGCCCGTTCGCCCGCGGGAAGCCCGGCCACGACCTTCGCCGCCAGCGCGCGAAACGCATGGATCCGCGCCTCCCGATCGCGCGGCACCGCCCGCTTGCCGAACAGCTCCGCCAGCTCGCCTGCCGCGGCGCGCCGCAGCAGATCCATCTGGAAGAACCGCTCCTGCCCGTGCAGCCAGCCGAGCGCGCGCGCGACATCGCCGCGGTTTTCCGCGCGGATCGTGGGCACGCCCAGGTCGTCGCGCTCGATCGTCACCGCCGCCGCCAGGCCCGCGACCCGCGCCGCACCGTCGAGCTGCGGCAGGCTGGAGCGCAGCCGCCAGTAACCCCAGGCTGCCACCACCGCGGCGAGCAGCAGCGCGCCGCCGATGACTCCGAGGGCGAGACGGACACGACGCGCGGCGCGGGGGTGCATGCGTTACAACGCCAACTGCCGGCGGATCTCCCTGACGATCTCCCCGGGCGTCCGGGCGATGTCGACGGTCAGCGCCTGCGCCGGCGCCTCGAGCGTCGCGAACTGCGATTGCAGCATCTCCGGCTTCATGAAGTGCCCCTGCCGCGCGTTCATGCGCTGCAGGATCAGGTGAAAGTCGCCGGCCAGGTGCACCAACTTCACGCGCCCGCCCGGCGGGATGGCCGCGGCACGATAGGCCTCCTTCAGCGCGGAGCAGGTGACGACCGCGCTCTCGCCGCGGGCGAGGACCGCCTCGATGTGCGCGCGGATCGCCGAAAGCCAGGGCGCGCGATCGCGATCGGTGAGCGGCATCCCGGAGCTCATCTTCGCGACGTTCTCGGGCGGGTGAAAATCGTCGGCATCGCGAAAACTCCAGCCGAGCTCCGCCGCGAGTTGCAGGCCGATCGTGGTCTTGCCGCTCCCTGCGACCCCCATCAGCAGCACCACCGCCGGTTCACGCAGCTCCCAGGCCCGCGCGCTCACCGGATCGCGGCCCTCGTCGAAGTCGAGGTAGTCGAACATCGTCGTCACCGGTTTCGCCTCGAGCGCACTCTCGCGGATGCGTTTGGCGAGGATGTCGGCCGCGACGTCGCGCCAGCCGCGCTTCATCATGAAGCCGTTCCAGATCTCGCATTCCTCGTCGGTGCGGACCCCGCCGCGCTGCTCGGCCCAGGCGAGCAACTGCTCGTCGGTCAGGTCGCCCACCCGCACGCGCGCCTGGAGTTCGTCGTAGTTGACGCGCAGGAAACTGATGCACCGCCCGTCGAAGCCCTTGCCGAGGTTCGCCTGGTAGTCGGCCGGCAGCCGCCCGGCGGCCTGGAGCCGGATCTTGTCGAGCATCCGTCCGAAATAGACCAACCGACCCACTTTCGCGTAAGGGCTGCGGAGCCCGGGAACATGCGGCATGGTCGCAAGGTGGACGGAAATCCGCCGCCGTCGAAACTCAAAAATGCCCCCGCCGCCGGCGCCGGCTACCGGCGCGCGACGCGGCCATAGTAGATTCCCGTCGCCAGCACCCCGAGGAGCCAGGTCGGAAGATTCACCCAGAGCTGGTGAAACGGCACCGGATAATACCGGCACGCCCAGATGATCAGCACGTGTTTCACCGCGATCAGCACCCAGCAGACGAAGATCATCCGCTCCACCTTCGGATTGCGCGGCACGCCCCGCGGCACGCGCACCTCTTCGACAAACGCGAGGCGGTCCACGCCGGGCGGCGGCTGCCCCGAAATGAGTCGGAAGAGATTGGCGAACATGTGGGTGCCGCGAACGTAGCCAGCACGCCCGGCAAAAGCAAAGGGTCCGGTCGGTGGCGACTGGTTTTCGACTGACCGTTGGATTTCAGACAGAATGAACAGAATGAACAAAATGGCTCCAAACCAAGCTGCCATCGATTCTGTTCATTCTGTCCATTCTGTCTAAACGTCTTCCGTCCCGTATCCTTTCGCTTCGGACGTTCTTGGGGCTTGGAATTTCCCGCATTCCACGCTGCGGTGCGAGCGATGAGTGAGCCGGCCTTTCCCTCCGCCCAACCCCCGCGCGAGGCCGCCCCGCCGCGCCTCGGGGCGCCCAGCCCGGTCGCCGCCGGGCTGACGGCGGTCGGCGTCACCGCTCGGCTCGTCGGCGACATGGGTGTCGCCCGCGGCGTGCGCGCGCTCCTCGGCGTGAACCAGGAGAACGGCTTCGACTGCCAGTCCTGCGCCTGGCCGAGCCCCGACGGCAGCCGGCACGTTTTCGAGTTCTGCGAGAACGGCGCCAAGGCCGTCGCCGACGAAGCCACCCCGAAGCGCGCCGACCGCGCCTTCTTCGCCGCGCACTCCATCGCCGCGCTCGCCGCCGAAAGCGACCACTGGCTCAACGCCCAGGGCCGCCTCACCGAGCCGCTCGTGCTGCGCCCCGGCGCCACGCACTACGCGCCGATCGCCTGGGACGACGCCTTCGCGCTGCTCGCCGCGGAGCTGCGCGCGCTGCCCAAGCCGGACGCGGCGGCGTTCTACACCTCCGGCCGCACCAGCAACGAGGCCGCGTTCCTCTGGCAGCTCTTCGCGCGCCGCTTCGGCACGAACAACCTGCCCGACTGCTCCAACATGTGCCACGAGTCGAGCGGCGTCGCGCTCACCGAGAGCATCGGGATCGGCAAGGGCACGGTGAAACTCGAGGACTTCGCGCTCGCCGACGCCATCTTCGTCATCGGCCAGAACCCGGGCACCAACCACCCGCGCATGCTCGCCGCCCTCGCCGCCGCCAAGGCGCGCGGGGCGAGGATCGTTTCCATCAATCCGCTGCCGGAAATCGGCCTCGAACGCTTCAAGAACCCGCAGGATTTCCTGCATCCGCTCAAGGCGCTCAAGACCCTGCTCGGCGACGGCGCCCGCCTCTCCGACCTCTGGCTGCAGCCGCGCATCGGCGGCGACCTCGCGCTGCTGAAGGGGATCATGAAGGAGCTCCTCGAGGCCGAGGAGGTGCGGCCCGGCGAGGTCTTCGACCATGCCTTCATCCGCGAGCACACGGAAGGCTTCGAATCGCTCGCCGCCGATCTCCGCCTCGCCGACTGGAACGAGATCGTCGCCGCCAGCGGCGTGTCGCGCCGCGAGATCGCGGCCGCCGCTGCGATCGCCATCGCCTCGCGCGCCACGATTTGCTGCTGGGCGATGGGCCTCACGCAGCAGCCCGCCGCCGTCGAGACGATCCAGCAGGTCGTGAATTTACTCCTCCTGCGCGGCAACCTCGGCCGCCCCGGCGCCGGCGTCTGCCCCGTGCGCGGCCACTCCAACGTCCAGGGCGATCGCACGATGGGGATCTGCGAGCGCATGCCCGAGTCGTGGCTGGCGCGGCTCGACGCGGAGTTCGGCATCAAGTCGCCGCGCGCGCACGGCCTCGACACCGTCGACACGATCCGCGCGATGCACGACGGACGCGTGAAGGTCCTCATCGCGCTGGGCGGGAATTTCCTCTCCGCCACGCCCGACACGGAGTTCACCGCCGAGGCGCTGCGCCGCTGCACGCTGACAGCCCACGTCGCCACGAAGCTGAACCGCGCGCACCTCGTCACCGGCCAGACCGCGCTAATCCTCCCGTGCCTCGGCCGCAGCGAGCGCGACGTGCAGGCCGGCGGCGAACAGTTCGTCACGACCGAGGACTCGATGGGCATCATCAACTCCTCGCGCGGCAAACTTGCGCCCGCCTCGACGTGGCTATTGAGCGAGCCGGCGATCGTGTGCCGGCTGGCGGAGGCGGTGTTCGAGCGGGAGCGTGTTGTCCCCCACGCGCTTTCAGGCGGTGAAATCCCCTGGCGTGACTTCGTCGGCAACTACGATTTCATCCGCGAACGGATCGCGCGCGTCGTGCCGGGCTTCGAAAACTATAACGCGCGCATCCGCGAGGGGGCCTTCCACCTCCCGAACGCCCCGCGCGATCGG
>CAZENI010000181.1:0-14229 GCA_964513055.1 uncultured Opitutus sp. | reverse complement strand
CCGAGGAGCTCTTCGAGGTCCGCGACCGCGCGACCGGAGACGTGAAGTGGACGGCCACGCGCGTCGACCTCGTGTTCGGCTCGAACTCGCAGTTGCGCGCCCTCGCCGAGGTCTACGCCGAGAGCGGCGCGGCGGCGAAGTTCGTCCACGACTTCGTGGCGGCCTGGACCAAGGTGATGAACGCGGATCGCTTCGACCTCGCCTGATCCGGCCGGCCCGCCGCCTCACCCCGACCCAGCCCAAGGCGCGACGCCGCGACGACACGCGGCGCCGCGCCTTGTCCTTTTCCGGAGTCCGGTCCGAGCGGCGGCGTGCGAAAAGATGGCCTCGCCTGTCCGGAGCGGGCCGCATCATTCGTTGTAACGCTGTTCCCCGCCCGCACCCTCAACCTCATCCCTTGCTCTCCATGGCTCGCGTTTCCACCTATCTGAATTTCGCCGGCAACACCGAGGAAGCGTTCCGCTTCTACCAATCGGCGTTCAAGACCGAGTTCGTCACGCCCTTCATGCGCTTCAAGGACAGTCCGCCCTGCCCTGGCTCGCCGCCGCTGTCGGAGGCCCAGGGCAACCTGGTGATGCACGTCGCGCTCCCCCTGCTGGGCGAACACGTCCTCATGGGCACGGACTCGCCCGAGACGATGGGCTTCAAGCTGAATCAGGGAAACAACGTCTACATCAATCTCGAGCCCGACACGCGCGCCGAGACCGATCGGCTGTTCGCCGCCCTCGCTGCCGGAGGCGCCGTGGAGCAGGCCCTGCAGGAGATGTTCTGGGGCGCCTATTGGGGCTGCCTCACCGACCGCTTCGGCATCCGCTGGATGTTCAACTGCGCCGCGAAGTAATCCGGCGGGCCCCGCCCGGCGATTCCGTTTGCGCGCAGCGCGAAGATCGGCGCTCTCGTGGGCATGGGAGCCAAATATCTGCCGACGATCAAAGACCAGAAGGCGACGCGGCGCTTTCAACAGAAGCAGCACGTCCAATCCAAGTTCATCAAACCGGCCGGGAAACCGGCGGCGCCGAAAGCGAAAAAGAAATAGCGCACCGCTGCCGGCGGCCGGGGCTTTCGCACTTGGCATGGTCCGCCGCCTCTGAAGAGTTCGCCGGATGAACTATCGGACCAAGGCCGAGTTTTTTATTCAGGGCATCACGAAGGGC
The DNA here is from genome assembly GCA_964513055.1 of uncultured Opitutus sp. Classification (GTDB taxonomy): domain Bacteria; phylum Verrucomicrobiota; class Verrucomicrobiia; order Opitutales; family Opitutaceae; genus ER46. The sequence goes on along the minus strand of CAZENI010000181.1, from coordinate 13,075 downwards.
TTCGTCGAAGCGTCCGAAGTGATCGCCTGGGCCGACGAGGTCATCGTCTCGGCGCCGAAGACCGAAGACTGGATGATCGACATCTCCACCTGCGGCCCCGAGGACCGCATGGTCGTGCTGAGTCATCTCAACACCGTGAAGGGCGAGGCGGATCCCGCCGAACTCGCCGCCCTCCTCCAGGCCCGCGGCATCGCCTGAATCGCCCGGCCGGGGTCCGTTCCCGCGCCGCGTCCGTTCCGCGGCGCTCAGACCAACGCGATCCACGCACGGACGATGGCCGCCAGCGCGGCTTCATTGTCCGCGAGCTTCCCGACCGAGACGAGGCAACGGTCGCGCGCCAGCCATTTCACCAGGCCGTTCGGATCGTGGAGCTTGAGCTCCTTCTGTCCGGGCCGGACCTTGGCCCCGAGATGCAGAATCAACTGCACCTGATCGCGCGAACGCAAATGCGTCGTCGCGAAAAACTCCGTGGTGCGAAAGCTCGGCGCATTCCATTTGATCGCCTCGCCGATTTCCGGGCTCACCCCAAGCACGATGCGCCGCACCGCCTCGATCTGCGCCTTCAGCGGATGCTCCAGTTGAGCCATGAAGGCATCCACCTCAGCGGTGCCGGCGGCCGCGGACGGCGGCGACTTCTTCCTTTTCATCGTGAGCGAAGCAACGCGCGCCGTGCTCACGTCCGCGGGGGACGACCGTGCACGCCCTCGAGCACCGGGCTGACGTCGGCGACCGGCCGCACCTCGACCGTGAGTCCGAGCGGCAGGCCCGGACACTGCTTCGCGATCTCCGTCGCTTCATCGAGGTCGGCCACGGTCAGAAAAAAATACCCGCCCACGACCTCCTTGGCCTCTGCGTAAGGTCCGTCCACGACCCGCTGTCCCCGCTCTCCGGAGACGACCCGGCCCGTCAGTCCGAGCGGGCGGCCGTGTTGCACCTTGCCCTGCGCGGCGAGTCCGTCGAACCAGTCATTCCACTGTTGCGTCATCTCCTGCCGCTGCTGCGGGCTGAGGTGCAGATGCGTTTCAGGCCCGGCATTCCGAAAAAGCAACATGAAGGGGGCGGTCCTGGGGGAAGTGGTGTGGGCCATGACAGGGCAGGGAAATGGAGCGGGAACGACGTCACGTCAAAATCTACGACGAACGGGCCCCGCGTGACCCGACACCCAGTCCGCGCCAAAAAACGCCACGCCTCGCGCGCTGCCTCCAGGTGGAGCGGCTTGGGGTCAAGCCGCTCCACCGCCAAGGCGTCTTCTCGTCAAAGCCGTTTCAGGGAAGGCGCAGCCCGGCCAGCTCGAGCACGCGGGCGATCGGATGCGCCAGTGCATACTCCGCCAGCGGCCCCACTCCGTCTTCACCCGCGAAATGCAGACCGACTGCCCGCCGCGTCACTGGATTGACCCAGACCGCGCCCGAGTCGCCGGCGAGACTGATCTCGTCGACGGGATGGTCGGGATGCGGCACGAGGCGGAAGCCGTCCATCCAGCGCGTGGTGTCGCCATAGGCGCTGTAGTCGAGTCGAAAGCTCCCGGCACTGCCATCGATCAGGCCATGCGTCAGTCCGGTCGTCACGCCGACTTTGACCAACTCCATGCCGGGCCTGGGCGCCTCGACGCCAGTGATCGCGATCGTCCCGCCGAACAGCCGCTGCGCCGTGCCGGCTCCGCCTTCGAGCAGCGCAAACGCCGCGTCGCAGCCGGTGGCGAGATCGAGCCAGCGCTCGAGCCGGGCCACGACGCGGGCGGGCGCGGAACCGAGGTGCCGCGGCCCGGGCTGCGAGATCGCATCGCCCGGCGCGCCATCGGTCGCGCCGGCCAGCACATGCCAGTTGCTCAGGAGGCCGGGCCGGCCCGTCGCGCGATCGCGCACGAACATGCCCAGCGTGCCCTGGCGCGCACGTTCGATGTTGCCGATGCTGATGCCGGGCTGCAGCGGATCGCACGCGTCGCTCCGCCCGTGCGGACCATAGGCGGCCTGCACCACGTCGCAGGGCACGCCGTCGATCTCGCGCGGCAGCGTGTCGTGCTCCGCCAGCACGGCCGGCGGCAGCTTGTGCGTCACATGGAATCGGATACCCAGCTCCGCCGTGCGCCGGCCCTCCCGGTAGACGTAGCCATGATCGACGCCGGTCACCTGCGAAAAACGCTGCGCGAGGCGCGTGGCCCGAGCCAGCGCCTGCTGCCACGCCCGGCGGGAGCGGCGCGCTTTCATGGCTGGCGACAGGCGGGCGGCAGGCCGCGCTTCACGGCAGCGGATCCTCGGGGCAGCCGTCGTTGATCCACGTCTCGATGAAATCAATGTCCGCCACGGCGACCGCCGGAAAGCCGCCGGGCATGCGGCGGAACTGCGCGGTGGGCTGGCCGACATCGCGACCGAAAGGCGGGAGCCCGCGCAGAGCGCGGATCAGGTTGGAATTCGGTCCGTCGTTCAGCACGACGAGCTTCTTTCCATAGACGACTTTCGCGACGAACTGATCGCGCGAGAGCGTGCGCCAGAAGGCGCCGTGCGCGCCGATGTCCTCGTCGTTGACGGCGTGGTCGAGGATTTCCACGACGCGTTCGAAGCGGTTCATAGTCGGGGTGGGATCCAGTTCAGGGGAGTTGGGTGCCGGGTCCTTCCATCATGAAGGCCCAGACGAAATCGAGTTTCGTGGCGTTTTGAAACAGCGGGTCGTTCGCCGCCTTGGGGCCACGCGTGACCGGCAGGAAGGAGCTGTTCCGCCAGGTCGCCTGCTGGTGACAGGTCATGCAGTTGGAGTTCACGCCATTGTTGAAGTTCGCCTCGAGCCACGGATTGAACGCCGCGTTCGGTTTGCCGTCCGGCTCCTTCGGCGTCGTCATGTCGTAGGCGACATCCATGAGGTAGTTTCGCCACGGCCCTTTGAGCAGCGTCGGTGCGACGCGGTCGGCGGCATACGGCCCCTTGTCCGGGGCATCGTGCCACCAGAACGTCGCCCACACCCAGTCGGGGATCTCCTTCGTCGTGTAGTGGAACGCGACCAACGCGAGCGCGTCGCCGACCTGCACGTTGAAGTTACTCAATGCCAACGCCTGCACCTGCGCGGCCGTCGTGATTTTGAAATGATAGAACGCCCGCAGCGGCACCACGCGCGATCTGGGAAACGGCCGGCCCTCGAGTGTCACGGCCGCCACTTCGCCAGCCGGAATGAGCTCTCGGGTGGGGTCGATGGCCACGACGCGCTTCCACGTCTCGGGACGCTGGGCCGGCGCGGGATCCTGCAGCTGCTGCTTCTCCGGATCCCAGACGGGCAGCGCGGTGCGGCCCGTCGCCTTGACCGGCCACCACACCGCCTTGATCGACATCGCCGCTCGGTCGAAGTCCTTGATCTTTCGCCGCGCCGGATCGCCCCCCGCGGGGAAGCTCGCGTTCAACGCCTCGAGTGTGGCCGCGAGGTGGTAGTTGTGCTTCCGAATGTGATCCTTGGTCTCCTGGTTGAAGAGCGTGAACGACGCCAGCGAGAGGCCCGCGTCCTGTGGCGTCGCGTGCCCTTTCTGCCGGAACTGGCGCGGAGCCGTAAAGCGTCGGAGCAGTTGGTGCGGCCCCTGCAACTGCGGGCCGGCCGCAAAGACCTGGTCGCCGCGATACCACGTTTCCCAAATCGCCTCGCTGTCGGGCTGGTTCGGCTGCGCCGGCTGAGTCACGCCGGCAAACACCATCCACGCATGCCGCCGCATCGCCGTGACATCCTGCTGGTCGCGGGCCGCGAGCAGTGTCTTCTCGTCGGCGGGGAAATCGAAACCGGGAGGGATCGCCTTGTAGAAGGACGCCTCCTGTGCTGCGAGCGGCCAGGCGCCCGCCAGTATCAGAAGGGAACCCGCGGCCAGCATGAGTCGTGACGGCATATTCATAAAGAGGAGACGAGAGGGCTCCCGTTCCTAAACGCCGGCCGCCGCCGCCGTCTTTCATCGATCCGCACCGCGCCGGGGCGCGCGCGAGCGCTCGTCTTTCCTCCCGCGATGCGTTCCGCTCCCCGCCATGAAGTGGCTCGCCCTGGTCGCCTGCCTCGTCGCTCACACGACGTTGGCGCAACCCAACCTCAACGATGTGCCGGCCGACCTCACCGTGCCCGCGCTGGAGTCGGGCACCCCCGCCGCCGGCCGGCGCGTGCGAGCCACCACCGCCGGCTGGGAAGGCACCGCGGTGCATCACGCGCTTTATCTGCCCACCGACTGGACGCCCGCGTCGCGCCTGCCCGTGATCGTCGAGTATGCCGGAAACGGCGGCTACGCGAACAAGCTCGGCGACACCAGCGACGGCACCGTTGCGGGCTGCATGCTCGGCTACGGCCTGAGCGCGGGCCGCGGGTTCCTGTGGGTGACGCTGCCGTTCGTCGAGGTGGTGCCCGGCGGGAAACACAACACCATCAAATGGTGGGGCGACATCGCCGAGACCAAGCGCTACTGCCTCGCGACGGTGCGCGACGTCTGCCGGCGCTTCGGCGGCGATCCGGAGCGCGTCGTGCTCATGGGATTCTCGCGCGGCGCCATCGCCTGCAATTACCTCGGCCTGCACGACGACGAGATCGCCCGACTCTGGCGCGGCTTCCTCTGTCACAGTCACTACGAAGGCGTTTACCGTCACCCGGCCGCGGACGAACCGGCCTGGCGCGAGCGCCTCCGCCGGCTCGGCACGCGTCCACAGTTCATCAGCCACGAACTGACGACGCAAAAAACCGAAGCCCTGCTCGCCGCGAGTGGCGTCACCGGAGATTTCACGTTTGCCGCCCTGCCCTTCCCCAATCACTCGGCCCGCTGGGTGCTTTGCGATGTGCCGCTGCGACGGCAGGCGCGCGCCTGGCTGCAACGCGTCGTGCGCCTCGCTCCCTGACAGGACGATCGCGTCAGATCTTCGGCACGCGGATCGTGCTGATCATCGCGCTCCCGCTGATCGCGTAGACCAGCGCGAGCGGATGCAGGACGAGGCCTCCGATCATCCAGTGGCCCAGCCAGACGTGTCGCCCCAGCAGGCCCTGGGAAAGGAGCACCGCGAGCAGGCCCACGATCAGCACGCTGGTCGGAATGGGCGTGCCCTCGAAATACTTCACCTTGCCGCTGTCGTCGGCGAGGGCAGCGGCGGTGGCGTTGAACCGCGCGAGGCGGCTGATGCCGCACGCGACGAAATACAGCAGAATCACCACATCCAGCGCGCCGCGCAGTCCCGCCGCGAATCCGATCGCCGCCGGCGCGAGCACGAAGGAGATCACGTCGGCCAGCGAGTCGAGGTCGGCCCCGAGCGCCGACGACCGGTGCCGCCAGCGCGCGACGCGCCCATCGGCGAAATCCAGGATCAGGGCCGCCGGCAGCAGTGCCATCGCGATGTAGAGCCACCGGGGATCCGCACTCACGAGATACTGCATCGCCGCCAGCACGGCTCCTGTGCCGCACGCGCCGTTTCCCAGGGTGAGGAAATCGGCCATGACAAACGATCGGATCAGCGAAAACCGGCGGGGCTTCGAGGGTGGTGTTTCCGGCGCGCGCATGGGGAGGTCCGTCTTGGTCACGCCTACGGCCAACCCGTTCCAACGCAGAATCCAAGCGTGAGCCTTTCTCGCGGGAAATTTCGCCTGTTCCGACATTCCCCTCATGAACCTCCCCCGTTCCCTCATCCTGCTCGGTGTGCTGCTTGCCGTTCCGGCCTCGGGCGCACCCGGGTTTCGGGCCGAAATCGGCGCGACGTATTTCCATCTCCAGCACGGCCGGTTCGAGTCGGGCCCGCCTCCGGCCGCGACCGATGAAGACTCGCGAACCGCGCCTTATCTGGCCCTCACCTACAGCTTCAACGAGTCGTTCGGGCTCCGGCTCGGCTACCACGCCCTCATCCACGGGCGGGCCACCGTCGATCGCATCACGTCGCCAGCCGGGACGTCGCTACCGGCCATCGAGGTGCGGGGCCACTACCATGACGACACGCACGTGATCGGCCTCGCGCCGGAGTTCAGCCTGAAGATCGCTCCACGCCTCACGTGCACGCTCGCGCCGCAAGTCAACTGGGTGTCGAGTCGCGGTGTGATCAGTTATTCCACGACCAATCCGCTGATCCTGTTGCTCGGGCCGCGCCGGCGCACCGCCTCCGGTTTCACGCTCGGCGGCGGCGGCCGGTTCGAGTGGAGCCTGAATGCCCGGGCGGCGCTCTCCTTCGGCTACACGTTCCTCGATCTCGATCCGAGTTTCGGCCGGACCGCCCACGCCTTCTCCGGGGGCGCGAGCTGGAAATTCTGACTTCGCCCCGCGCGGCCGGCCCGGCTGCGTTGCTCGCGTTTCGCCGCACGCGCCGCGAAGGCCGCGCCTGGCTGGAAGCCGCGCATTACTCACTTGCCTGAGGGTGCGGCCCCCGGGCAATTTCTCCGGCTGCCATTGCGCCAAGCCACATGACGAAACCCGCCTGCCCTGCCTGCACCCTCGAAGACGTGCTTAGCCATCCCGAGCATTGGGAATGCGCCACGTGCGGTCACGAATGGCCCAAGGCTCCCGCCCCGGAAGCGGCCCGCGTGGTCAAGGACGCCCACGGCACCCCGCTCGCCGACGGCGACTCGGTCATCCTGATCAAGGACCTGAAGCTGCGCGGCTCCTCCGGCGTGTTGAAGGGCGGCACGAAGGCCCGGAACATCCGTCTCGTCGACGGCGATCACGAAATCGACTGCAAGATCGACGGCAGCGCGATGGCGCTCAAAGCGTGCTTCGTGAAGAAAGCCTGATCGCCACCCGCCGCCGGGAACCCCACCCACGTCCGCCTTTCGAAGCCAACCACCTCGCCAAATCATGAACCGTAACCTCCGCTCCCTCCTCTCGCTCGGTCTCGCGCTCGCCGCCGGCAGTCTCGCCTTTGGCCAGACCAAATCGTCTCCGCCCGCCGCCGCGCCCGCTCCGGCCCCCAAGGAGACGAAGCTCGTCCGCGTCGCCACCCTCGCCAGCGTCAAGGCGAACCAGGAATTCCAGACCAATCTCCAGCTCGTGCAGGCCCAGCGCCAGGCCGCGATGCAACTGGACGCGGCCGTGGGCAAGGAAACCGACGCGGCCAAGAAAAAGGAGCTGAAGAAGCAGCTCGATGCCGCGCTCGCCAAGCTCAACGAAAACAACGCCGCCATGCAGAAGGCCTACGGCTTCTCGCTCACCCGCAACTACACGATGGAGATCGAGACCTCGCACATCTACCTCATGGTGACCGAGGAAGAGGCCGCGAAGATCGAGCAGGAGCAGAAGGCCCAGGCGAAGAAGAAAAAGTAACGCCGGCCGGCTCACGCCCGCGCGCTCACCGCTTCACGGCGGCGGCTTCGAGCAAGGACCATCCCTGGCTGCCAACGGAGCCGGGGATTTTTATGGCCGGAAAGGCACTCTCGAAAAACCACGGCGCGAAGGGGAGCATCGCACCAACTTCCTCGCGCAGGCACCGGATGGCGGCCGCGGCCACTCCCTCCTACCGGTGCAAGATTGAGCCCGCCGGTGCCCCGGTCGGCTAGTCGCGACACGGTTCACTCATCACCGGCCGCACCTCCACCGCGGAACCCACCCGCAAGGCCGGGAAGCGCCGCGCGATCGCCAGCGCCTCGTCGAGATCCCGGCACTCGATGATCTCGAAGCCCCCCAGCACCTCCCTGGTCTCGGCGAACGGGCCGTCGGTCATGACCGCCCTCCCGTTCGTCTGCCGCACCGTTCTTGCCGTCGCCGCCGGCTGGAGGCCGGCCGCCGTGCGCGCGTGACCGTTCCGCACCAGCTCCTGGTGCCATGCTCCGCACTCGTCGTGAATGCGATTACGTTCGTCCTTGGTCAAGCCGGCCCAGGTTTCCGTGTTTCCGTAGATGAGGAGCATGTAGTGCATGGGGAAATGAGGTTGCGCGGAATAGTCGCACGGAGCGCGCCGGATTCGACAACGATCGCGTGCGATCCGGTCGCGATGTGGCCCGCGCGGCTGGGCACAATGCCGTTGTCCACCGCGGATGTTTCGGTCCACTTTTCCCGCGTCCGCGTCATTCATCCGTTCCGCTCTACCCCTGCTCCATCGCGCATGAACACCCCTTCCTCCCCCTCCCTCAGCCGCCGCGATTTCGTGACGCGCGCCGGTCTCGCCGCCGCGGCCTACCTCGCGCCCGCCCGCCTCCTCGCCGCCACCGCCGCGCCGGCCCGCACCTATGAAATTGGCCTCCTTGAGAAGTGGTTCTTCGACGGCGGCGACGGCGGTCCGCTGAAATACACGCCCGACGAGATGGCGCAGACTCTCGACGAGATCGGCCTCGACCTTGAGCTCACCCTGCGGAAACAGGGGCACATCACGCCCGAGAAGGCGCCGGACGAACTCCCCGTGATGGCCGCCGCACTGGCGAAGAAGCAGCGCCGGATCCTCTGGGTCGCGCTCGATACCGTGCGGCCGGACGAGCCGCACTGGGAGAAGGCGCTCCGCACCGCGAAACAACTCGGCGTGCCGCAGTATCGGCATCGTGGATTCCAATATACGCCGGGAAAACCGCTCAAGGCGCAGATCGCCAGCTTCCACAGCATGGCGAAGGAGTTCGCCGCCGCGAACAAGGAGATCGGCATCCAAGCCGTCTACCAAATCCACGCCGGGGCGCGCGCCGCCGGCAGTGCCGCGTGGGATCTCGACCTGATTCTCGGCGACATCGATCCGCGGCACTTCGGCGTGGCCTTCGATACCCGGCACGTGATGGTCGAACAGGGCCAGGCATGGCCGACGGCCCTGCAGTTGCTCGCGCCGCGGACCGTCGCGCTGTGCGTGAAGAGTTTCAAGTGGGACGGCGACGCGGTCGTCGAGGTGCCGCTCGGCCAGGGCCGCGTGAAGAAGGCCATCGTCGACCAGGTGATCGCCGCCCACGGCGGCCCGCTGCCAATCTGCATTCACGTGGAGCACTTCAAGAACGCCGCCGGCAAGCTCGCGCCCGTGCCGTTCGCCCAGCGCGCCGCGATCGTCGAGGCGTTCCGCGCCGACGCGCGCGTGCTGCGCCAGTGGCTCGGGCTCGCCGCGGGCTGAGCAAGGGCGCAGGGCGCGCGGCTCGCCGGCAAGTTCGCCGCCCTCCGCTGTCCGGAACGCGCGTAGCCGTTCGTCGAGTTTTCACCACCACTGTCGTCTCCCCGTCTCGCCTCCGCTTTCCCCACCATCTCATGAAGCATCTCCCCACAATCGCGCGCGTCCTCCTCGGCCTGATGTTCTTCGTCTTCGGCCTGAATGGTTTTTTCAACTTCATCCCCGCGCCGAAGGACGGCATCCCGGAAGGCGCGATGGCGCTCAGCACCGCGATGATGAAGTCCGGCTACCTCCTGCAGCTCGTCAAGGGCACCGAGGTGCTCGCCGGGCTCTTCCTGCTCCTGAACCGCTTCGTGCCGCTCGCTCTCGTCGTCCTCGCTCCGGTCATCGTGAACATCGTCGCGTTTCACGCCTTCCTGGCGCCCTCGAACCTGGGGATGACGATCGTGATTCTCGCGCTCGAACTCTACCTCGCGTGGACCTACCGGCACGTTTACCGGCCGATGCTCGCCGCCCGCGTCAGCGCCGGCTGAGCGGAACCGAAAAAAAGAAAACCGCCGGGGCGCCCGGCGCCGCGGCGGTGGTGATCGATCCGGCGGCGGGCCGCCGTATCACTTTTTCAAGGTCGCACAGAAACGCGCCAGCCGCTCGAGGCCCTTCCGGATGGTCTCGTCGCTCGTGGCGTAGCTGAGGCGCAGGTAGCCTTCGGCGCCAAACGCGCTGCCGGGGACCGCCGCCACCTTCTCCTGGTCGAGGAGCCGGTTGCAGAATTCGAGATCCTTCAGGCCGAAGCTCGAGATGTTCGGGAACAGATAGAACGCGCCTTCCGCCAGCAGGCAGCGGATGCCGGGGATCCGGTTGAGCTCCGCGTGCAGCAGCTTCCGCCGGCGATCAAACGCCGTCATCATCGTCTGCAGCGCCGCCGCGGTCTTCTCCTTTTCCTTGAGCGCGGCGAGGGCGCCGTATTGCGCGAAGGTCGTCACGTTGGACGACATCTGGCTCTGCAGCTCCGCAATCGCCTTCGCGATCGGCGCCGGCGCCAGCGTGGTGCCGATGCGCCAGCCCGTCATCGCATAGGTCTTCGAGAACCCGGCGACGGTGATCGTGCGGGCCTCGACCTCCTTGCTGAAGGTCGCGATGCAGGTCGGCTTCGCGCCGTCATACACGAGGTGCTCATACATCTCGTCGGAGAGGATGTAGAGGTTGTGTCTCACCGCGACGGCCACGATCGCCTCGAGTTCTGCCCGCGTGTAGACGGCGCCGGTCGGGTTCGACGGTGAATTCAGAATCAGGAGACGCGTCTTCGGCGTGATGGCCGCCTCGACCATCGCGGGCGTGAGCCGGAAGCCGGTCGTGTCGTCGGCCAGGACGAATTTCGGCACTGCGCCGGCGAGTTTCACCATCTCCGGGTAGCTGACCCAATACGGCGCCGGCACGATCACCTCGTCGCCCGGCGAGCACGTCGCGAGCACGCCGAGGTAGCAGTTGAACTTCCCGCCGGGCGAGACGATCACCTGCGACGGCGCCGCCTTGAGGCCATACTCCGCGGCGTAGCGCTCGACGATCGCCTGACGCAGCGGCTCGATGCCGGGCGTGGGGGCGTATTTCGTTTTGCCGCCCCTCAGTGCAGTGATGCACGCCTCCTTGATGTGCTCGGGGGTGTCGAAGTCGGGTTCGCCGGCGGCGAATCCACAGACGTCTTCACCCGCTGCTTGGAGGGCCTTGGCCTTGGCGTCGACGGCAAGCGTCGGCGAAGGCGAGACATTGCGGGCCCAGGTCGAGAGTGGCGCGGGAGGGTTGCTCATGGACAAACGCTGCGACCAAAGGGTCGCGCTTCCGGAAAGGCAAGCCCCCGCATGCACGTGGCGCTGCGGATTCGGCATCCGCCGGGTCACCGGCCGCCATCGACGAATCCGGGCAGCAAAAAAGCGGCGACCGAAGTCGCCGCCGTAAGACTGGCACGCGCGCGAGGGCGCGCGTTACTTCTTCTTGCCCTTGGTGGGCAGGGCCTCGAGGGCGAGGCGGAGCAGTTCGCCCACGCTCGCGTCCTTCTGGCGGGCGAACCTCTTCAGCGTCGCGCGCTGATCGGCGGTGATGCGCACCGAGATCTGGCGGTGCGGATCGCGCGACGGCTCGCACTTGTTGAAATCATATCCGGCGATCGCGGTGCGCACGACTTCGCTGGCAGTGGCGAAGCCGTGGCCTTTGCGGCAAGTCTCGATTCTCGCGATGAGAGATTCGGGAAGATCGAACGTGAGCGGTGCAGACGGCTTGCGAGATGTATTGGCCATACGACGTGCGGGCTGAAACGGGGTGAAGCGGACGACGGGAACAGCAGGCACCGTGATCGCGCCGGCCGCAACGAAAAATTGCAGAACCGTAGCAGAACTTTTCTTTTACGAATTCTTGCCTCGCTGCGCCGACACCGCTTTCCGGGCGTATCCAAAATTGCTTGGCCCGCGCCGCCGCGGCCCCGTCGGGCTCACGGATCGACCCGCACGACCGTCGAAGCCGGGGGAACCGGGGCGGGTTGCGCCAGGCTCTCCGGACGAAAAGTCGCCGCGGGCAGGCGGAGATTCAGCGCGGCCCCCGTGACCTGCAGCCGCGTCTTGTCGCGCGTCACCTCGTTGCGGTAGTCCGCCTGCTTCGGGATATACTGATCGCCGACGCGCTTCAGGCTGACGAAGGCAAAGGACTTCACGACCTTGTTGTCCCGGCCAAACAGCTCGGTCTGCAGGAGCTGGTTGAATTGAGTATCGAGATACGCCCGCGCCGCGACGACGTCCGCCGGCGCGCCGGCCGGCGGCCGGAAAAGATAGGCATACGTGGGACGCCCGAGCACCCGCACGACTTTCTCGAGCCGGGCATCCGACCAGTAGAGAAAGGGCATCTGCACGTCGAAGGCCGTGACCTCGACGCCCGGAATCAGCGGCCGGAAGAGATCCGCCGCGCCCACCTCGACGACCTTCCCTTCCACCAGCCGGGAAACAATCGGACGCTCGCCGTTCTGAATCAGAAGGCGGTGACTGCCACCGTTCGCATCGATCAGCTCGACGCGAGTCACAGCCCCGTGGTCGGTGCGGCCGCCCCAAATCCGCCCCTGATAAGTCCGTTCCTCGCCGCGCCGTGTCATCGTGCGCAACTCGATCTCCAGAAAATACTCTCCCGGGATTCCAGCTCGGCGAAACTGGTCGAGCAGCCGGGCGGCTTCGGCGGCGTCGGGTTTGCCGACCTGCGCCAGCTCCGGCAGCGAAGTCGGCGGCGTCCCGCCCCGGACGACCGCGGCCCCGACCGCCAGCGAAACGAAAAACGCCCGCCAACAACGGGCGGGCGTCATTCTGCCAGCGTGGAGCATGGCGGTCAGACCTTGGATTACTTCTTCGGTGCTTCGCTTTTCGGCGCTTCGGGAGCCGGGGTCGCCGCGGCGGGCGCCGGCGTGCCTGCGGCGGGCGCAGCGGTGACGGGAGCCGTCACAGGCGGAGTCGCGCCCGCGGGTGCCGCCGGCACCGCGGGAGCGGCGATCGTCGGGAGGGCGCTGCCGGCCGCGGTCTTGGCGTGGTTGCGCTCGTAGATGCGTCCGAGATAGAGGCCGAAGGCCAGCACGAAGAAAATGACCGCGGCGTAAATCGTCGACTTGCTGAGCACGTTGCTGGTGTCGGCGCCGAACGCCGCTTCCGCCGCCCCGCCGCCCAGCGCGGCGCCCATGCCGCCGTCTTTCGATTTCTGCATCAGGACAACCAGGACCAGAAACAGCGAAACGAGGATGAGGATGAAGGTGAAAATTGCCAGGATGACGCTCATGTGAAAGGGTCAGAAGTGCAGAGCCAAATGCCGCTTGTCAATCGCGGCTTGGCATCGGTTTGGCACCCGACACCCGTCGCGACTTGGGTCGGCCGGCCTGACCGAACTAGGCCTCGATCCCCAGCTTCTCCAGCAGACGCTGCAAATCGTCGTTGCCGCGATACTCGATCACGATGCGACCCTTCTTCGGCGTGTGCAGCACGGCGACACGCGCGCCGAGGTGCGAGGTCAGCTTCTTTTCGATGCCGGCGACGGTCGAGGCATCCTTGGGCGAAAGTCCAGGT
>CAZENI010000180.1:0-14254 GCA_964513055.1 uncultured Opitutus sp. | reverse complement strand
GCGAGCGGAATCCCGATCATAATCGCGACGAGTGCGTAGAGTAGAAGCTGCACGCGTCGGGCTTTTAGCTTTTCAGCCTCAGTCGGTTCCATTTCGGTGCAGCGCACCAAACCGCCCCCCGCATGACAACGCAATACTGGCTCATGAAATCGGAACCCGACGCCTACGCCTGGACTGACCTGGTCCGCGACGGACGGACGGCTTGGACCGGGGTCCGGAACTACGCGGCCCGGATCCACCTGAACGCCATGCGGCCGGGCGATCGCGTCCTTTTCTACGAGAGCATGACGACCAAGGCCATCGTCGGCACCGCCGAGATCACGAAGGCGGCGTTTCCCGACACGACGGCGGAGGAGCCCGGCTGGGTCGCCGTCGAGGTGAAGGCCCTCGCCCCTCTGCCCCATCCGGTCACGCTTTCGAAAATCAAATCGGAGCCGGCCCTCGCGAAGATGACGCTGCTGCGCATCTCGCGACTCTCGGTCCAGCCCGTGACCGCCGCCGAATACGAGAAGATCCTCAAGCTGGCGAAGAAGCCCTGAGCGCCACGCTCGCCGCTCGACAGACTCCGCCGATTTTGCGTCGCTCCCGCCCGTGTCCGCCCACGACCAGCTGACAATCCTCGCCCCCGGCCTGCTTGGCGGGTCCGTCGCGCGCGCGGCTCGCACACACGGCGCCGCCCGGCGCATCGTGCTGTGGGCGCGCCGGCCGGAAACGCGCCTGCAACTCCGCGACCAGCCGTGGTGCGATGCCGTGGCGGATACGCCCGAGGAGGCCGTGCGCGGCGCGAGCCTCGTCGTCGTCGCCGCGCCCGTCGACCGGATCGTCCCGCTCGTCGAGCAGATCGCGCCGGCGCTCGCGGACGGCGCGATCGTGACGGATGTCGGGAGCGTCAAGGGCGAGATCGCCCGGCTCGGCGGAGCCGCGCTCGCGCCGCGCGCGCACTTCGTCGGCGCGCACCCGATGGCCGGCTCCGAGAAGACCGGCTGGGAGCACGGCACGGCGGGACTGTTTCAGCACCGCACCTGCTTCGTTACGCCGACGCCGGAATCGAATCCGCGCGCCGTCGAGGCCGTCGTCGCCTTCTGGCGCCTGCTCGGCGCCGAGGTCGTCACGGTCGGCGCGGATCAGCACGACGAGATCGTCGCGCACATCAGCCACCTGCCGCAGGTCCTCGCCTCGAACCTGTGCGCGTTTCTCGCGCAGCGGAACCCCGCCTGGCGCAACCACGCTGGCGGCGGCCTCCGGGACACGACGCGCATCGCCGGCAGCGACGCCCACCTCTGGCGCGCCATCCTTGAGCAGAATCGCGACGAGGTGCTGCGGGCCCTCCGCGGCTTCCAGGACGAACTGCACGGGTTTCAAATCGCGCTCGCCAACCGCGACTACGTCGAGGTCACCGCCCGGCTCGAACGCGGCCGCGCCTACCGCGACCAGTTCCGCCCGGCGCCGTAACCGGCGTCAGGATACCCCGTCGCGGTCAGGCGCCGAGCACGCGGCGGTAGAGTTCCTCGTAGCGCGGCACGATGGCGTCCGCCGAGAATTTCGTCCGCGCCCGCAGCCGCGCCGCCTTCCCCATCGCCAGGCGCTTCACCGGGTCCCGCAACAGCGCCTCGACCCCGCGGGCCAGCCCGTCGGCGTCGCCCACCGGCACGAGGAGGCCGCTCTCGCCCGGCACGACCACCTCCGGAATGCCGCCGACCGCCGTCGACACGCTCGGCGACTCGAAGCACATCGCCTCGAGGATGCTCAGGCAGAAACTCTCCGACTCCGACGCGAACAGCCCCAGGTCCGCGGCCTGCAGGTAGTCCTCCACCTCGAAGACGTTCTGCCGCACGATCACGCGGTCCGCGAGGCCGAGCCGGCGCACGTGCTGCGAGAACGGCGAGAAGTCGCCGCCCGCAAGCACCACCAGCTTGAACGCCTCGCGCGGCCGCACGCGCGCGACCGCATCCAGCAGCAGGTCGATCCGTTTCACCGGCCGCAGATTCGAGAGGTGCACGATCATTGCCTCGTCGCGCAGTCCGAGTTCGCGCCGCACCTCGGCACGTGAACGCCGCGGCGCCTTCGGCTCGAAGAAATTGTGGATGACGTCGATCGGTCGGTCCACCGCAAGCAGCCGCTGCGTCTCGTCGCGCAGCCAGCCCGACACCGCCGTCACCGCATCGGACTGCATCAACGCATGGCGAATCGCCGGGCCGTAGCCGGCGTCGCGGCCCAGCAGCGTCGTGTCGGTGCCGTGCAGCGTGGTGACGACGCGCGGCGCCCTGCCCTCGGTCACCATCGCGCGCGCCAGGATCGCCGCGGTCGCGTGCGGCACCGCATAGTGCACGTGCAGCACGTCGAGCCCCACGTCGCGCGACACCTCCGCCATCTTCACCGAGAGCGGCAGCGTGTAGTCGGGATACTTGAACAACTCGTAGTCGTTGATCACGACCGGATGGAAAAACAGCCGCGGCGCATCCGCCGGCATCCGGAACGGCCGCTCGTAGCTGATGAAATGCACCTCATGGCCGCGCTTCGCGAGCTCCTCGCCCAGCGCCGACGCCAGGATGCCGCTGCCGCCGACGGACGGGTAGCAGGTGATGCCGATTTTCAGCGCGCGCGCTTCGGCCATGCTCAGAAGCGGCGCGCCGTCCGCGCCAGCACCGCGAGGGAGTCCACCACGACCGGATCATTTGGATACAACGGCAGCGCCGCCGCCACGCCGGCGCGCGCGCCGTGCTGCGCGGCCCGCGCCAGTTGGTGCGCGACGTAGTCGCGCGTGCGCGCCTGCGTCGCATGCGCCTCCATCGCCCGGCGCCACGCCGCGAGCACCTCGGGCGCCGACACGTCCACATACACCGGCTTCTCCGCCGCCTCACCCTCGCCGCCCACCGCGTAGAAATGCAGCGCGCCGATCGCGTGCCGCGGCCAGCGCCGCAGCTCCTTCACTCCGCCGTAGCGCGCCAGCCGCGCGGCATCCCGCACCATCCGCCCGAGCACCGCGTGATCCGGGTGCTGGTTCTCCACGGGTGTCGGCGCGAGCACCATCCGAGGGCGGTGCCGGCGGATGATCGCCGCCAGTTTCAAAACATGCGCCACGCGCACCTCGAAATGCGCGTCGCCGCCGAGATCGAGAAACTCGAGCGACGCGCCGAGCACCGCCGCGGCCGCCTTCGCCTCCGCGGTCCGCTGGCGCGGCGTGCCGTTCGTCCCCGACTCGCCGCGGGAGCACACCACGAAATGCGCCGCGCCGCCCGCCTGCGTTTCCCGCGCCACGATCCCGCCGCAGCCAAACTCGATGTCGTCCGGGTGGGCGCCGAACACGAGGAGCGGCGCGGCCTGCCCTGGGCTTGCCGAACGGGCGTCAGTGGTAGGCTTCATCCGAGCGGTCGATGGGGTCACGATTCACGAACGTAATCTCAGGCGCGTCTTCTTTCCGCAAGTATGCTTGTTCGCCCGCGCCCGCGATGTAGTGCGTGCACTTCACCGCCGCCTGCATCCAGCGCAGGCGCGCGTCGCGCGCGGGTGTCACCTGCTCCGGCGTGAACGCGCCCGCCGGCAGCGTCACGTAGCTCTCGCCGCCCTCGTGGAGCTTCAGCGCGCCGTCGATCCACCGCGCCCGCACGATCTCGCCGGCATGCGGCACATCGACGAAAAAATCCGTCACCGCCCCGCCCGCCCGCCGCACCGCCGGATCGCTCGAACGCACGACGCGGACGCCGTCGAGCAGCCCCATGCGCCGATACATCTCGAGGCAAAAATCCGCGACGGTCGTCGCCGTCACCTGCTTGAACGCCTCGATCCGCGCGGGCTCGACGTAGGCGCCGAGCTGCCGCGCGGAGTTGGCCTGCCAGCCCGCGGCGATGCGCTTGAGGAACAGCGGCGACCATTTGCGCTGCACCTTGTTCTCGAACGCGAAATTCAACATCGCGGGCTCGTCCGTCTTCCGGTGCCGGAGCACGGTCTGCGTCTCGCGCGGATCGTGATCGCTGTCGTGGCAGAAATACACGATCTCGCCGCCAAGCTCCGCCTGCAGCCGGCGCGCGGTCTGGAACTTGGCGAACAGGTAGCGCCGCGGAAAGAACCCGCACGGCTGCTGCCCGAAACAAATGATTGGTGAATTGCTCATGCCGTGGTGGGGACCGGCGGTCCGTCCGTCCTGTCAGCGGCCGCCGGCGGCGCCCCGCCGCCCAGCAGCGCCTGCAATGCGAGGCTGAAGAGCACGCATGCCGCGCAGCCGATCGGGTTCAGCCAGAGATAGCCAATCTCTCGCGCCGGATAGAACTTCCCGAACGCATAGATCGCCACGACCACGATCTGCGCCGCGATCGCCGCGTAGAACACCGCCGACCCGCCGACGCGCTTGAAAAAAAACGCGACCACGAACACGCCGAGCAGCGCCGGGTAGAAGATCGAGGCCACGGTGTTGAGCGCCTCGATCAGGTTCTCCGCGAAGCTCACGAAGAGCGCGAAGCCGATCGCGAAGAGCCCCCAGAGCGCGGTGAACCATTTCGCGTTGCGCACATTCCTCGCCTCGTCCGCCGCCGCCAGGGGCCGGAAGGCGCGCCAGAGATCGATCGTGCTCGTCGTCCCGAGCGCGTTGAGTTCGCCGGCCTTCGACGAAAGCGCCGATGCGAACATCACCGCGATGAGCAGCCCGATCGCGCCATGCGGGAGCTGCGTGAGCACGAACGTGATGAAAACGTAATCCGAGTCGCGCGTCTTCTTCGCCTCCGGCGAGGCGACCTCGAGCGCCTTGCGCGCCTCCTTGCGCACGGTGTCCGACGCCTTCTGCGCCTCGCGCAGCGAGGCGCGCGCGGCGGCCTCGGCCGCCGGATCGCCGGCATCGCGCGCCGCCACCCACGCCCGGATCTTCTCCTGCTTGTCCGCGTGGAGCACGCGGTGCTGCGCGTCGAACGCCCGGAAGGTCTCGCCCTGCGGCCCCTCCACCTGCCGCCGCCACTCGGTCTGGTTGAAGAGCAGCGGCGTCGCCGGATGGAACTGGTAGAACACGAAGAGCAGCGCACCGAGCATCACGATGAAGAACTGCATCGGGATCTTGAAGAGCGCGTTGAACATCAGCCCGAGCCGCCCCTCGCGCAGCGCCGCGCCGCCGATGTAGCGCTGCACCTGGGACTGATCGGTGCCAAAATACGAGAGCGACAGGAAGAACCCGCCGAGCACGCCGCTCCAAAACGTGTAGCGCAGCTTCAGGTTCGGCGTGTAGTCGACCGCCTGGAGCTTGCCCATCGCGCCCGCGATGTAGGCCGCGTCGGGCGGCAGTTTCACGAGCAGCACCACAAACGCCGTGATCATGCCGCCGAAGATCACCGCGACCTGCCATTTCTGCGTAAGGTTCACCGCCGCGCTCCCGCCCGTCACCGTGTAGACGATCGCGAGCAGGCCGGTGAAGACGATCGTCAGGTCGAGCCGCCAGCCGAGCACCGTCGCGAGGATGATCGCGGGCGCGTAGATCGTAATGCCGGCCTGGATGCCACGCTGCAGCAGGAAGAGCGCGGCGCCGAGCAGCCGCGTTTTCTGATCGAAGCGTTTCCCGAGGTATTCGTAGGCGGTGTAGACGCCGAGCTTGCGGTAGATCGGCAGGAACACCGCGCACACCACGATCAGCGCGAGCGGCAGGCCAAAATAATTCTGGATGAATGCGATTCCGTTTTCATAGGCCTGGCCCGGCAGCGACAGATAGGTGATCGTGCTGGCCTGCGTGGCCATGACCGAGATGCCGATCGTGCCCCACTTGGTGGAGTGGTTGCCCTTGAGGTAGGTGTTGAGGCTGTCGGTGTGCCGCGTCCGCCACGTGCCATACGCCGCGATGCCAATCATCGTGCCGAGGAGCACGAACCAATCGAGGGCGTTCATGCGTAGAAATGCGTGAACACCGTCAGCGCGATCACCATCGCGATGAAACCGCCCAGCACGAACAGATACACGCCGCGCCAGGTGCGAAACCCGGGGACGTGCGGCGCTTCGGTATCCGCGGGAGCGGGCGGGGGCGTCGACCTCATGACGCCAAACACACTGCGTCCGGCCAGCCCGCCGTCCGGTCGGGCCGCGTCCCGTCAGCCCGGTGAGGGTTCGGCGTTGGCAGGGGGGGTCTGATCATGCGGGCGGAACCGTGAACGTGTTCGAACGAGAAATCCAATCCAGAACGGAGGTTGGCGGCACCGCGCCCGGCAAGACGCAGCCCCGCGGGTCACGTTTCGTGATTTGACGCGTCCTGCGGGGAAGTCATGACCACGCGTCGAGTGCGACTGCCCCTCATTCCCCCTATGCGTCCCTTCCTGCTGCTGGCCCTGCCCTTCGTCACGCTGGCCACCGCCCAGACGATCTCGATCGAGGACTACGAGCCGAAATCCACGCTGCGCGTGCCCGAGCACACGCTGACGCGTGCCAGATTCCCGTTCATCGACGTGCACAACCACCAGCGCGAACTCGCTCCGGACAAGCTGGCCAAGCTGATCCAGGACATGGACAGCCTGAACATGCGCATCCTGATCAATTCGCCGGTGAGCAACGGCCAGGGCAAGTGGGTCGCCAACGCCGTGACCGCGATGAAAGGCCACGACGCCGCGCGGTTCGCGGTCATGACCAACATCGACTACAGCAATCTCGAGGATCCCGGCTACTCCGCGCGCGCGGCCGCCCAGCTCGAAGCCGACATCAAGGCCGGCGCCATCGGCCTCAAGGTCTGGAAGCACCTCGGCATGATGCTCAACGACAGCAAGGGCCGCATCAAGGTCGACGACCCGCGCTTCGACGCCGTCTGGGAGATGTGCGCGAAGCACAAGATTCCCGTCCTGATCCACACCGGCGACCCATGGGGGCTGTTTCAGCCGATGGACAAGCACAACGAGCGCTGGCTCGAGCTGAAGCTCCGCGCCAAGCGCAACCAGTCCGAGCAGTCCAACTTCACCTGGGAGCAGCTGATCGACGAACAACACCGGCTCTTCGCCCGCCACCCCAAGACCACGTTCATCAACGCGCACCTCGGCTGGCTCGGCCACGACCTCGAGCGCCTCGGCGCCCTTTTCGACCGGCTCCCCAACGTCTACGCCGAGGTCGGCGCCATCACCAGCGAGCTCGGCCGCCAGCCGCGCGCCGCCCGGCGGTTCTTCGTCAAGTATCAGGATCGAATCCTTTTCGGCAAAGACCTCTACAGCGTGCCCGAATACTATGTCTATTTCCGGCTCTTCGAGACCGACGACGACTACTTCGACCCGATCCGGAAGTATCACGGGATTTGGAAAATGTATGGCCTGGACCTCCCGGACGACGTCCTGAAAAAAGTCTACTACAAGAACGCGCTCCGGATCTTCCCCGGCCTGTCCGCCGCGGGCTTTCCGGACTGAGCCGTAGCCATCCAGTCGAGCTTCGCGCAACGACGTAGCAGCCGAGGTAACGAGGCTGGTGCGGCGCGGTCCGCGTTCTTCAGCCTCGTTACCTCGGCTGCTACTCTCGACGACATGGACACGGCTGGGAGCGACGCCGCAGGCTACTTCGGCACTGGGTAGCGGCGGTCGTCCCTGACCGCCACCTCAAGCAATGGCCGTCGGGACGACGGCCGCTACCAAGACAATCGTCTCTGCCCAGGCACCCCGCGACGCGCCGGGTGCCTCGAGCCGCGACTGACGGGACACCTCTTACTTGTTCGCGAACGCGATCGAATACTGCGTGTCCTCCCACGCCATCTTGATCACGCCGGCGCCCGGCCCGGTCTTCTCGACGGCCATCGTGAACGGGTCCACGGTGCCATCCGTCTTGCTCTTCTTGAGGTCGACGCGGGTGAGTTCGTTGGCCTTTTCTTCTTCCTCCTTGTAGGGGATGCCCCACTGGCCGGTGCGCTTGTTGATGATGAGCTTCGCCGAGCCGTCGGCCTGCGGCACCGTGAACAGCGAATAGGTGCCCGCGGCGAGGTCATATCCGCCGATGACGATTGCCCTCTGCGTCGTCAGGAGCGTCGCCTCGTTGGCGCCGGTGCGCCAGACCTTGCCGTAGGGCACGAGGCTGCCCCAGACCTTGCGGACCTCGCCGTTCTTCGGGCTCTTCATGCCCGGGCGGCTGTAGGCGATTTTCACCTCGTTGCCGTCGATGTCGGCCTTGACGGTGGCGGGCGGACTCGGCCGCTCCTTCTTTTTCTTTTCCTGGGCGATGAGCGACGTCGCGCCGCAAACGGCGGCGGTGAGGACGAGGAGGAACTTGAACCGGTTCATGTGTGTGTTTTTGGGGGTTGAATCGAGTCCGGGACGGACCCGGCCGCGGAGGCGATAGCGCCCCGCGCTGGACCGACCCAGCGCCGCGCCAGACGGCTGCCGCCGCCGGGAGTTGCGCCAGGAACGGCCGGTGCGCGTTTACTTCAGGCTGGCGATGAGCGCGTCGTTGAGCCGCACATACTCGTCGCGGATGCCGGGACGATTGTCCTTCGCCGCAGCCTCCCGCGAAGCCTTCGCCGCGGCGAGGGCACCGGCCTTGTCGCCCATTTTGGCGAGGATGAGGCCCTTTCGATAAACCATGTAGAACGCCGCCGGCTGCTCCTTGAGCCCTGCGTCCATCCACGCCAAAGCCTGCTTCAGATCGCCGCCGTTCTCGAAATAAAACATCGCCGCCTGGAAATACGGCTTCTTCTCGGCGTTGCCCGCCATGACCGCCTCGATCTGCGGCTTCAACTGCGCGACCACGTCGACCTCGAGCTTCACGGCCACGCGGGTCTTCTCCCACGCCAGCGCCAGCAGCGCCGACTCCGTGCGCACCTCGGCGAACTCAATCGTGAACGTCTCGACGGGCTGCGACAGCGCGACGGGCTTGGCCGTCGCGCGGGCGACATCGTTCTCCGCCTTGTAATTGTAGGCGCCCCAGTCCTTGGAGTCGATCGTGTTGAGGATGAGTGTCCACTCCTTCTCGCCCGGGATCGAAAACAGGCCGTAGCTGCCCGCGGGCACGCTCTTGCCGCCGAATTTCACCGGGGTGCTGAAAGTGATCTTCGTGGGATTGTTCGCCCCGGTGCGCCAGACGACGCCGAAGGGCTCCAGCCCGCCGAAAATCTTCCGCCCCTTCACGCCGGGACGAAAATACGAAATCTCGATGTCGGTCAGACCGACGCGTTGCTTGATCGTGGCGGCCGGACTCGGCGCCGGGAAATCGATTTTGGGCGCCGGCGCCTGGGCGAGCGCGCTGGCGGTGAGAAACGAGGCGAGCACGAGGCTGCGCAGGGCGGTGGGAGCAGTCATGGTGGAGGGTCGGACGCTGAACGCGTTCCCGGCGAAAATCCAACCCTGAATCGGCGCCCGCCCGCGCCGCCGCGACGGCGGCGGGCGTTTCTGCGCCGGCTTACGGCACCTCGTAGACTTCGATCAGCGCCTCGCCCGTGCCGCCGCCGACGCCGCTCACCTGCACCGTGTAGCTGCCGGGTTCGAGTGTCGTGAGGAGCGCCGCATCGCGGCTGCCGGCATCGAGCGCGAACGCACCGACGGAGGCCGCCGTCGCCGCGAGCGCCGCATCCCAGTTGTCGTTCTCCGTGAGCTTCACGGAGGCCGAGGTGAAGACCTCGAGCTTCGGGTCGACGAGGAAGCCGGTGACGCCGAAAGCGCCGAGCTTCGGGCCGACCGCGCGGATCAGCACGCGCTTCGTGCCGGTGCCCGCGATGTTGAAGCCCGCGATCAGGATGTCGTCGCCCGTGCCGACGCGATTGCGCGCCGACACGTTGATCAGCCGCGGCGAGTTGCCGATCCCGATGTCGTAGGCCTCGACCAGCACGACGCCCGCACCCGGGCCGCTCGCCTGGATCGTGCGCGAGCCCTCGATGCTCTGCACAAAGCCGGCGTCCCGCGAACCGGGCGTGAACGGAAACGCGCCCACGCTGCTGAAGGTGTCCGCGAGATTGCCGGGCCAGTCGTCGTTCGAGAACGCGATCGTCTGGCCGTCGTAGAGATCGAGGCGCGGATTCGCCATGCCGTTGAGCCCGAAAGCCGTCAGCGCGGGCCCCGCGGCGCGCACAAGGACGTTGCGCGCACCGCCATCCACCGCCACGCCCACGATGAGCGTCTGGCCCGCCGCCAGCGCCGTGCGCACAGAGAGATTCGACAACCGCGCCGTCGGTCCGACCGGCACCACGGGTGTGACCGAAAGCGCCGCAGCCGTGCTCACGACATTCTGGCCGCCGCTGCTCACGCGTGCCGCATAGCTGCCGGCATCGGCGGGCTGGGCGGACGCGATCGTGTAGGACGTGCCGGTCGCGCCGGTGATCGGGCTGTCGTTCTTGAGCCACTGATACGTCAGCGGCCCCGTGCCCGAGGCGGTCACGGTGAAGGTCACGCTCTGGCCTGCATTCACGCTCTGGCTCGCGGGCTGCGAGGTGATCGAGACGCCGGAGCCAGCGAGGCCCCCGACGGTGAGTTTGGCCGTCGCCGTTTCCGTGGTGGCCCCGGACGTCACGCGCACCGCATAGGTGGCCGCATCGCCCGCCTGGGCCGAGGCGATCGCGTAGGTGGGCGTCGTCGCGCCGGCGATCGTGCCGCCGTTCTTCAGCCACTGGTAGGTGAGGCCGGCGCCGGACGCGGAAATGCTGAAGGTCGCGGGCTGGCCCGTCGCCACGTTCAGGCTCAACGGCCGCGCGGTGATCGCGATCGGACCGGTGCCCACGGGCACGACGGAGAGGTTGGCCTGGTTGCTGTCGACGGAGCCGCCGACCCCGGAGACGCGCACGATGTAGGCGGCGCTGTCGGCCGGCTGCGTCGACGCGATCGTGAAGGTCGCGTTCGTCGCACCCACGATCGGCACGGAGCTCTTCAACCATTGGTAAGTCAGGCTCGTGCCCGTGACGGACACGCTGAACGAGACGCCCTGCCCCACGCTCACCTCCTGATCGAATGGATGGAGCGCGATCACGGGCAGCGGCGCGGTGCTGGCCGGCTGCGCGCGGCGCACGAGGTTGTTCGACGAATCGGCCACGTAGATCGCAGCCCCGTCCACGATGATGCCGATCGGCTCGTAGAAGCGCGCGGACGCACCCACGCTGTTGACCTCGCCCGCGATGCCCGCGGTGCCCGCGAGCGTCGTGACGGCCCCGGTGGTCGCCACGTGGCGGATTGTGTTGTTGCCGTAGTCGGAGACGAAGACATTGCCCGCCGCATCGACCGCGACGCCGCGCGGCTGGTTGAAGCGCGCGCCCGCCGCCGGTCCGTCGACCGCCCCGCCCTGCCCCGTCGCGCCGGCGATCGTGGAGACCACGCCCTGCGGCGTGATCTTGCGGATCGCGTGATTGCCGCTGTCGGCGACATAGACGTTGCCCGCGCTGTCGACCGCAACGCCGAACGGTGTCGAGAAGCGCGCGGCCGTGCCGGTGCCGTTCACGAACCCGGCCTGCCCGGCGCCACCCGCGAGGGTGGACACCACGCCCTCCGGGGTGATTTTGCGGATGAGCTGGTTGCCGGAATCGGCGACGTAGATGTTTCCGCCGCCATCCACCGCGAGGCCGAGCGGAAGAAAGAAACGCGCGCTGGCCCCCGGACCGTCGACCGCGCCGAGCTGGAACGCTGCGCCGGCAAACGTCGTGACCACGCCCGCGGCCGTGACCTTGCGGATCGTGAAGTTCTTCGAATCCGCCACGTAGATGCTGCCCG
This sequence comes from uncultured Opitutus sp., assembly GCA_964513055.1. Classification (GTDB taxonomy): domain Bacteria; phylum Verrucomicrobiota; class Verrucomicrobiia; order Opitutales; family Opitutaceae; genus ER46. Next base: position 2,639 of record CAZENI010000180.1, on the reverse strand, counting down.
CCGCATCCACGCCGAGACCCACCGGAAAATTGAAGCGCGCCGCGCTGCCCGTGCCATCCGTCGCGCCGAAGAATCCCGCCGTGCCCGCGATCGTCGACACCACGCGGCCGGGTGTGATCTTGCGGATGGTGTTGTTCAGCGTGTCGGTGACGTAAATGTTCTTCGCCGCGTCGATCGCGACACCGTAGGGATTATTGAAGGAGCCCGGCGTGCCGTCCGCACCCGTGGTGGAGTTGGCCGCGCCGGCGAACGTCGTGGTCGCGTAGTCCTCGGCCCGCAGCGCGCCGAGCGCGCCACCGAGTGTCAGGACCGCAACGAGAAGGGAGGAACGAAACCGTGGATACATCATGGTGGGCGGAGAAAGGGACGTTGGGAGCGCGCGAGCGCGGCGATGTTCCGAATCTTGAAAAACCGCGGCGGCCGATATCAAGCCCGATAGCCGGTTACGTTGAGAAAACGGTGTCAAAGCCGGTGCGCGCGTAGGAGAAATTCCGATGCGCGCCGCGTTCGCGCCGCGATTTCACGCGCGCATCCGTCCGGCGCGCGCGCGCAGATGCGCCCGCACTTCCGCCAGCGGCCACGCCGTGAGCACCTGCTCGCGCCGCAGTCCGCCCTTGCGCGCCACATTCACGCCGGCGCGCACATGCGCGAGGCCGGCGGTGTCGTGCGCGTCCGGATTGATCGCGGTGAGCAGGCCGCGCTCCGCCGCCTTCCGCCAGTGGCGCCAGTCCATGTCGAGCCGCCACGGGCTCGCGTTGATCTCCATCACCACGCCGTTCGCGATCGCGGCGTCGATCGCCTTCGCGACATCGACCCGGTAGCCTTCGCGCCGCAGCAGCAGCCGGCCCGTGAGGTGGCCCATCATCGTCGTGGCCGGATGCTCGAGCGCGCGCACGATGCGCGCCGTCATCGTGGCCTCGTCCTGCGCGAACGCGTTGTGCACCGACGCCACGACGTAGTCCAACTGCGCGAGCACGCTGTCGTCGTAGTCGAGGCGCCCGTCCGCGAGGATATCGCACTCGACGCCGGTGAAGAGATGGACCTTGAAGCGCTTCGAGGCGTTCAACGCGCGGATCTCCGCGACCTGCTTCAGGAGACGCTCCTCGCTGAGGCCGTTGGCCTGGAAGCTCGACTTCGAATGATCCGCGAGGCCGAGGTATTCCCACCCGAGGGCGTCGGCCGCCGCCGCCATCTCCGCGAGGGTGTTGCGCCCGTCCGAGGCGGTCGTGTGATTGTGGAACGCGCCGCGGAGATCGCCCGCCTCCACGAGGCGCGGCAGCTCGGCCTTCTCCGCCGCCTCGATTTCGCCAAGGCCCTCGCGCAGTTCGGGCGGAATGAAGTGCAGCCCGAGGGCCCGGAACAACTCCGCCTCCGATTTCACCGCGGGTTTCGCCGCCTGCACCTCGACCTTGTGCTTCACCGTTCCCTCGCCCTCCGCCGGCACCAGGCCCCACTCGCTCAGGCTGAGCCCGCGCGCGAGGGCCCGCTGGCGCAGCTGCACGTTGTGATCCTTCGAGCCCGTGAAATGGTGCAGCGCGAACGCGAACTGCTCGTCCGGCACAAGGCGCAGATCCGCCTGCAGCCCGCTCTCGAACCGCACGCTGGCTTTCGTCTCGCCCTTCGCCGTCACCTCCTTCACCCCCGGCATCGTCGTGAACCACTCGACCACCGGCGCCACGTCCGTCGCCGCCACGATGAAGTCCAAATCGCCCACCGTCTCCAGCCCGCGCCGCAGGCTCCCCGCCGCCTCCGCGCGCCGCACCGCCGGCAGCGCACGCAGCCCCTCCACGATCACCATCGAAACCTCCGCCGCGTCCCACCACAGGTGGCGCTTGCCGTAGGCCTCGCGGTTCTTGATGCCCGCGAGGATTTTTTCCTGCGTCTTCTCGCCGAAGCCCTCGAGCTGCGCGACGCGTCCGTCGCGGCACGCCGCTGTCAGTGCCGCGATGTCCGCGATGCCCAGCTTGTCGTGCAGCGCGCGGATCTTTTTCGGGCCGATCCCGGGAATCTGCAGCATCTCCACGAGCCCGGGCTCGACCGTCGCCTTGAGCTTCTCGAAAAACTCCAGCCGCCCCGTGCGGTGCAGCTCGGTGATCTTCTGGCCCAGCGCCTCGCCGATGCCCTTCACGCTCTGCAACTCGTCCTTCTCGATCAGGGCCGCCAGCTCCGCTTCCTCGATCGCCTCGAGCGCGCGCGCGCCCGTCTGATAGGCGCGCACCTTGAACGGATTCTCGCCCTTCAGCTCGAGCAGCGTCGCGATCTCGGAGAGGACGTCGGCGATTTCGTTTTTGGTCACGCGGCCATCAGGAGACCACGAAATGCCCGAAAGACACGAAAAAATCCGCGCGCCGGACCCCGCGCGCCTACGCCCCCGCCAGGAGTGCGCGCACCGCCAGCCGGTTCACCTTGCCCTGCGCGTTGCGCGGCCACTCCGCGAGCGCCACGAAACGCTTCGGCCGCTGATACCCCGCCAGCGATTCCAGGCCCGCGTCCGCCTCCGTCCTCGGTCCGTCCCCAGCCGGATAACACGCGACGACCGCCTCGCCCCACGCCTCGTCCGGCACGCCGATCACCACGACATCGCTGAAACGCCCGCTCGCCATAAGCGCCGCCTCCACCTCAGCCGGGTGCACTTTCTT
>CAZENI010000179.1:0-14255 GCA_964513055.1 uncultured Opitutus sp. | reverse complement strand
AAAACGGCGCGCGTAGAAGGCCGGCAGCAACCTGGGCGACTCCCGGTAATCGAGCAGGATGCCGCCGATGAAATAGCCGCTGAGGACGAAAAACAGATCCACGCCCACAAACGAGAGGCTGCCGATGCGCTGCAGGAAGCGGTGGAGCGAGGAGTCGTCCGGCCCCGGCACGACCACGTAGTAGTGCATCACGAGGACGAGCAGGACGGCGAGGGCGCGGAGTCCGTCGAGCGCGGGAACGCGGCCCGGCGCGGCCGCGGCGACCGAAGCCGGTGCGTTCAAATGTGAGGCGGCCACCTCGCGCGGCGCCGGACGCGGCGGCTCCATGGTTTGGCCGTCAGACATCATAGCCGGAAATCCGCCGGGGCGATCAGCAGCACGAACTCACCCTTGAGGCTCGCCTTGGCCAGCCGCGCCTGCACATCGGCCGCGCCGCCGACGAAGAAAGTCTCGTGGAGCTTGGTGACTTCCTTGGCCACGCAGATTAGGCGCTCGCCGCCGAGGGTGGCGACGATTTCGGCGACCGCCTTGTCGATGCGGTGGCAGCTCTCGTAGAGGGCGAGGGTGTAGTCGAAAGCGCGATACTTGTCGAAGAAGGCGATGCGCGCGGCGCTCTTCGGCGGCAGGAACCCCACGTAGAGAAAGCCATTGGTCGGCAGGCCGCTCGCGCTCAATACAGCCGTGAGCGCGCTCGGCCCGGGCACGGGCACCACGGGCAGCCCGCGCCGCCGGCAGGCGCGCACGATGCGGAAACCCGGATCGCTCAGCGCGGGCGTCCCGGCGTCGCTGACGACGGCGATCGACTTTCCCGCGGCCAGCAGTTCCGCGAGTTTCTCGGCCGCTTCGGTCTCATTGTGCTCGTGGTAGGGCACGAGGTCGCGGCGGAGACCGAAGCGCGTGAGCATCGCGCCGGTCGTGCGCGTATCCTCGCACGCGATGAGATCGACGGCGCCGAGAATCGCGCGAGCCCGCTCGGTGATGTCCGCCAGGTTGCCGATGGGCGTGGCGACGACGTAGAGGTGTCCGGGCAGCGGCTTGAGCGAGGTGTTTTCCATCGGCGGCGGGGCGCACGGAGAGCGTCCAGCGACGGGCGGCGGTGGCCACAAAAAAAGACCCGGCGGCAAGCCGGGTCTCGAAAAGAGCGGGGGGATGCGCCGGTTGCTCAGCGGCCGGTCGGCTGGCCCATGCCGGGAATCTGGCCTTCCCAGCCGGCGGGCCGGCTCCACGGGATCGAGGTCTGCTTCGGGGCATTCGTGCTGCAACCGCCGACGAGGGCGCCGACAGCCAGCAGAAGGAGCGCAAGAACGGAACGATGGAGCTTGGTCATGGGAGGAGCGGTTGACGGATCAATAGGGCCGAATCGCCTTTCTGCAAGACCCCTCGCAGGGTATCCGGCAGGACTTGGGCGACCGAAAAGTTGGCGCGGACGTCCGTGATGAGAACGGTGGCGACCTCGGTGGTTCCCTGGCTGACCGTGAGTTTGTGGCCGAGGCGCGCGCCGCGGGCGGAGCCGAAGTTGAGGACGACAAACGCGCTCTCCGGGCCGACCGTCAGCACCGTGGCGCGGCCGACGCGGCTCGCGAAGACCGCGGTGGAAGCGCCGGCGGTCCCGGAAGCAGTCGCGCCGTTCCGAGCCTGGGCGAGCTGTTTCTCCAGCTCTGCGATGGTGGACTTGTAGCCGAGCACGGCCTCGGGCGAGGCGTTTGAGGTGCGGCTGTCCTCGAGGTCAGCGCGCAGCGCGGCGATCTCCTCGCCGAGGGCTCGGGTCGTGGCCTCATACACGGCGAGGACGCTCTTCGTGTCCGCCAAATCGCGATCGAGCTGGCCGGCGCGTCCGTCGGCCGCCGCCAAGCGGGCGGAGACCGCGGCCAGCTCGGTGTCGAGCGTGCCGAGACGCTGCTTCAGCGAGCCGTTTTGCTCGTTGGCGGCGGCGAGGCTGGCGTCGAGCTTCGCGGCGCGGGTGCTGGCGTCGGTGAGACGCTGCTCGAGCACCTGCTTCGAATTGCCGATCTGGAAATAAAGCACCGCCGACAGCGTCGAGCCGAGGAGCGCGATCGCGCAGAGGAGGAGCGGCAGGCGATGCATGGATAGAGCGCGTTGTCCCCAACGCGCCTGGGTTATGGCGTGAGCGCTGAAGCGCGTTGGGGACAACGCGCTCCACCTCGCTGCCGAAGAGCGGGACTCGAGCCCGAGGTCTTCATCCGATGCGGTAGGTCGACTCGACGAGCGGCGCCTTCGTGCGCCTCTTCACACCGGAGCCTTTGTTGGCCGCGAGGTGCTCGAGGATTTTGAACGCGAGCTCGGCCTTGTCCGGCGCGCCGACGTGGGCGGCGAGTTTCTCGGCGGTGAACGCCTGGCCTGGTGCGGCCTGGAGCGCGGCGACGAGTTTCAATTTCAACGCGATGACGGCGCCCGCGGCTTTCTTGCCGGCCTCGACGCCGGGCTGGTGGTAGGCGTTGATGTTGACGAGCGACGCGTAGAGGCCGGTGGCGCGTTCGTAGAGCGCGATGAGCATGCCGATGGTGCGCGGCGAGACGTCGGGCACGGTCAGCGTGATCGAGTGGCGATCCTTTTCCGTGAGCGCGTCGCGCGTGCCGAGCAGGAAGCCCTGCAGGTAGTCGCCGCAGGTGACGCCCGGTTCGACTTCGAGCGAGGTCTTCGCGTCGCGGTCCTTCAGCACCTCGAGGAAGGTCACGAAGAAATTGCTCACGCCCTCGCGGAGCTGCTGCACGTAGGCGTGCTGGTCGGTCGAGCCCTTGTTGCCGTAGACGGCGATGCCCTGATTGACGACGCGGCCGTCGAGATCGAACTCCTTGCCGATTGATTCCATCACGAGTTGCTGAAGGTAGCGCGAGAACAGCAGCAGCCGGTCCTTGTAGGGCAGCACGACCATGTCCTTCGCGCCGCGGCCCTCGGTGGCGAAAAACCACATCAGCGCGAGGAGCGCGGCGGGGTTCTGCGCGGTGACGGGATAACGCGTGGCTTCGTCCATCGCGGCGGCGCCATCGAGCATGCCCTGGATGTCGATGCCCTGCAGCGCGGCCGGCAACAGGCCGACGGCGCTGAGCTCGCTGGTGCGGCCGCCGACCCAGTCCCACATCGCAAACCGCGCGAGCCAGCCTTCGGCGACGGCGGTCTGGTCGAGCTTCGAACCGGCGCCGGTGACGGCGACAAAGTGTTTCGCGTGATCGAGGCCGGCCGCCTTGAAGGCCGCGATGGCCTCGAGCATGCCGTTGCGCGTTTCGGCGGTGCCGCCGGATTTCGAGATCACGACGACGAGGGTCTTGGCGAGCTGGCCGCGCAGCGTGGCGAGAACGTAGTCGATGCCGTCGGGATCGGTGTTGTCGAAGAAGGAGACGGCGAGCTTGTCCTTGCGCGGATTGCCGAGGGCCTGGGTGACGAGCTGCGGGCCGAGCGCGGAACCGCCGATGCCGATCACGAGGAGCTGTTTGAATTTTCCCTTGGGTCCCGCGATCTCGCCGGCGTGGACGCGGGCGGTGAAGGCCTTGACGGCGGCGAGCGTGGTGGTGATTTCACCCGCGAGTTCGGGCGTCGGCGCGAGCTGGGGGGCGCGGAGCCAGTAGTGGCCGACCATGCGTTTCTCGTCCGGGTTGGCGATGGCGCCGGCCTCGAGCCTGGTCATGGCGTCGAAGGCGCGCTGCATCTGCGGCTCCATCGAGGAGAAGAAATCGTCGGGAAACGGCAGCCGCGAGATGTCGAGCGACACACCCAGGTCGGCGTGGTGGTAGAGGTAGGTTTTGAAACGAGACCAGTTCATGGAAAAGAAAAGGGGACGTTTAACCACGGATTCCGCGGATGGACACGGATAAATTCAGGAAATCCTGTCAGCGCGCGGCGTCGCACGTCAGCGATCCGCCAGCGCGCTCGTCTTCAGGAAAAGCGCGAACTGATCCCGCCGGGCCAGCACGTCGTTGTGACCGAGGTCGGTGTGGATGAAAACGAAGGGATTCGTCCGGAGCGCGGCGGAGTCGAGGGCGGTCTCCGTGGCGGCGAGGATCGGCGTGCCGCGGGCGCGGAGCCGGGATTGGAGTTTCTCCGACTCGGCCTTCGTGCCGCCTTGGTCGGTGTAGATATTCAGGAGCCGGCCGCCGGTGCGGTCGGACCAGGCGAGGAAGGAATCGGCCTGGCCGTAGAGGGCGTCGAAGAGCCAGACCTCGTCGACATCCTTCGACAAACCGCCGCGATCGAGAATGCCGGCGATGACGCGATAGCCGCCGCTATGACCGGAGAGGATGATGCGGCCGAGGGAGAAGTCCTTCGCGTGCTTTGTGAAAACCGCGCGAGCCCGCAGCGTGGCGACGACTTCGGCCATGAAGCGCTGGAAGCCGCCCGGGTCCTCGAGTTTGCCGCCGAAGGAGTCGGGGGCATTGCGCGGGCCCTCGGGCACGACGAGCACGGCGTTCCTGTCGCTGGCGACGAACTGCTCAATCAGGCGGAAGGTGCCGAGCGTGCCGCCGACGGAATTGCGCCAGCCGTGAAAGTGGACAACGAAGTCCACGCGGCCCGTCTCGCGAAATCCCTTCGGGATGAAGAGCGCGACGGAGTTGTCCGAGTAGTGCTCCTTGGCCGGGTAGGGTCTGCCTTGGTAGGTGTGCCCCTCGGCGCGTGCGGGGTGAGGGAAGGGAGCCGACGCGAACGGCGCAACGATGAGGCGGCCGTGCGCGGCGTAGGTCTCCTCGAGGGACGGCGCCGCGCCCATAAGTGGCACCGAACCGAGAGCCGCGACGAATAAAAGCAGCGATCTCACCTTACGCGGGACGCAGCGGCTTCAGATCGAGGACGCCGCGGATTTTGGCGATGAGGTCGGCGGGGGTGAAGGGCTTCACCAGCGTAGCGCTGACGCCCAGCGCCGCGATCTCGTCGGCGACCGCGTGGTCGGCGGGCGAGGTGAGCATGATGACCGGAAGCGCCTGCAATTCCGGCTTGGAGCGGAGCAGCTCGAGCATTTCCACGCCGCCCATGGTGGGCATGTTGACATCGAGGAGGATGAGATCGGGCAGGGTCCGCTCCATGGCGAAGAGCGCATTGAAGCCGTTGGCGGCCTCGCTGACGTCGCAGTCAAACGCGCGGAGCGCGGCTTCGACGAGTCGGCGCACGGTCTTGGCATCGTCGACCGTGAGGATCTTGGGGCGCAGGGAGGGACTGGGACGCTTGGAGCTCAGGGTGCTGAGCGTCCATGGCTCAGAGGTGAGAGCAAAGCCAAACGGTCGAGCGACGCGCGATGCCGTCGATCGAGACCCCAAGCCGATTCGCCGCGGATTCGCAGAGGCACGTCGACTACTCTCGCGAGAGGGAGTGCCGCCGAAATACGCTGTGGCGTCGAGAGGGACTCCTGGTTGTGGCGATGGCCGCGGATCTCGTGTGCGCGGAACCGCCGCGGTGTTGCGGCCGGGCGCGCGGAATGTGCGTTTTTTGACCGCACCCAAGGGAGGCTACTACACCCTGCGCAGGCGTTGGCCGCGGTGAACTTCATAGGAATCGATCCGTAGTGGAGTGCAGAATGCATGCTTTGCGCTGCCAGACTCAGCGATCGCCAGTAGCGCCTCCACTTCTGCCGCCGGCTCCGGCCATGGCCGGCGGAATGAGGCGGACGGCCAATTTCAACTCCGTGGTGGCGGCCCCCAGCCGCTGCCCGGGCAATCGACAACTGCGTGCCGGTGGTCCGCTTCAAACCACCTCCAGCTCATGAAACAAACCCAGCATCACAAACTCCCGTGCTCGTTCCGCGCGCTCACCGTCGCTTTCGGTGTGGCGGCCGCTTCGCTCGCTGTGCCGACCCACGCCAGCATTACCGGCGCCGATTTGCATCTGCAGGGCGCGGCCCAGGCCATCCAGGTGGGCGGCTTCGCCAGCCAAGGATACTTGAAATCGTCCGCCAACGACTACCTCGGCGACACGCACCGCGGCACCTTCGATTTCCGTGAGTATGCCGTGAACGCCTCGTGGGCGCACGGCCACTGGCGCATCGGCGCGCAGGCGTTCGGCCAGAAGCTGGGTGACTATGGCGACGACCGCATCACGCTGGACTGGGCCACGGTCGACTATCAGCCCAAGCAGTGGCTCGGACTGCGCGTCGGCCGCGTGAAGCTGCCGCGCGGACTGCACAACGAGTCGCTCGACGTCGACGCGGTGCGGCCCTTCGTGCTGCTGCCCCAGAGCGTCTATGACAACCGCCTGCGCGACTTCAGCGCGGCCTTCAACGGCGGCATGCTCTACGGCAACCTCGAGCTGAAGCGCGCCGGCAGCCTCGACTACCGCGCGTTCTACGGCCGGATGCCGTTGAGCACCGACTCGGGCGCGAGCGATTACTTCAACACCGACGCGCCGTTCCCCAATCTCGCGATCAGCATCGACTCCGCGATCGGCGGCTCGCTGTTCTGGAACACGCCGCTGACCGGTCTGCGTGCCGGTTATTCCTACAGCCGCTTCAACGATTTCAGCACGCTCCGCTTCGTGCCCTTCCGCAACGCGAATACACTGAAGGATGCGCCGCACTACGATCGGCACCTGCTCTCGCTCGAATACGCCTCCGGCAACTGGACGCTCGCCGCGGAGTGGGGCTGGGAAAACCCCGACTACAACGTCCATTTCGTGAACCAGGCGCCGTATGCGTTCCTCTTCGTCAAGAACACGAACTACTACGTCTCCGCCGCGCGGCGGATCAACCGGCTGCTCGAGATCGGCGCGTATCACAGCTACGGGCAGTTCGAGCAGGCCGCGGTGGGTTCACCGGTCGTCGTGCCGCCCACCAGCCAGCGCGACACCACGTTAAGCCTGCGCGTCGACGTCTCCGAGCACCTCATTCTCAAGCTCGAGGGCCATTACATGGACGGCGCCGCCAAGATCTTCGATCTGCCCACGCATCCGCAGCCGGTCGCCGGCCGCGACAACTCCTGGACGCTGATTGCCGTCAAGGCGACGGTCCTGTTCTGAGCGCCCGCAACCACGAAAGGCTCCCATGAATGCTTCTTCATTGTATGCCCGGATTCTCCTCCTGTTCGGCTGCTTCGCGCTGCTGGCCGCGCGCGGCGAGCCTGCGCTCCTCGGTCACAGGGCCCTGGCGGGCCAGGCGCTCGACGCCGACGCCGTCAAGGCCGTCCTGCTCGGCAAGAAGACCACCCTCGGCGACACGCGCGTGCTCATCGTCATCGCGAAGGCCAGCGACGCCCAGGACCAGTTTCTGCAGCAGGCGGTGGGCATGAACACCAGCCAGTTCCAGAACCACTGGCGCCGGCTCTTCATGACCGGCGGCGGCTCTGCCCCGAAGGTGGTGGAGTCGGATGCCGACGGCTGTAAGGTCACCTCCGATACGCCAGGTGCGGTGTTCATCGCCGACCAGGCCAAGGCGGGAGACCTGGCGGTGCTGGCGAAGAAATGACCCGGCCTCCTACCCCATGAAAGCCCTTCGCGCCCAGATTAGTTTCCGGCGCATGATGGCGATCATCATGTGCTGCTTCGGCCTCGTGCTGGCCGGTGTGTGTGTGCTGGCGGCCGTCACGCGGCATTTCGCCCAGGCCGGCACCGGGCAGGCCGAGACCCTCACGGGCCGTTTCCTGCCGGCGCTGGTGACGCTGACCCGGCTGCAGGAGGCGACGCTGCGCCTCGACGGCATCGCGCTCCAGTCGGCCCTCGCCAAGGACGACGCGGCGATGCAGCTCAAGGTGCAGGCCCTGGCCGCGCAGTCGGACAAGATTCGCGAGAGTATCACCGCGCTCGAGGCCGTGGATGACAGCGCCGACTCGCGCGCGCACACCGCCGCGCTGATGACGGCCGTGCAGGCCTACATCGGCGCCACCCGCCTGCTCCAATCCCAGTTGAAGGCGGGCGAGTTTGAAAAGGCGATGGCCGCGCTGGACCGCGAGGTGGCCGCCGCGCAAAAGCAGGTCGAGGCGCAACTGCGTGAGCTGAGCGAACACTTCTTCGAGCTGTCGCGCGGTGCCGGCCAGGCCACCACCACGTTGATCGCGCGGTCGCTGCAGTTCAGCATGTGGGCCGCCGCGGTGCTGGTCACGCTCACGGCGCTCTTCATCGGGCTGTCGGGTCTCGGGGCGCAGCGGGTCTCCCGGCGGCTGCAGGAGACGAGCCGTGCCCTGGCCTCGGCGACCGAAGTCGTGCAGGGCAGCGCGGCCTTGCTGGCTTCGTCCAGCCACTCCATGTCCGACGGCGCGACCCAGCAGGCCGCGTCGCTGGAGGAAACGAGTTCCTCGCTCGAGGAGATGGCGGGAATGACCAAGCGAAACGCGGAGAACGCGACCAGCGCCAACGAACTCGCCAGCCAGGCGCGCCGCGCCGCCGATCACGGAGCCGCGGACATGCATGCGATGAACACCGCGATGAACGACATCAAGGTGTCGAGCGACGACATCGCCAAAATCATCAAGACGATCGACGAGATCGCGTTTCAAACCAACATCCTGGCGCTTAACGCCGCGGTCGAAGCCGCGCGCGCGGGGGAGGCCGGGATGGGCTTTGCGGTCGTTGCCGAAGAGGTGCGGAGCCTCGCGCAGCGTTCCGCCCAGGCGGCGCGGGAGACCGCGTCCAAGATCGAAGGCGCGATCGCCAAGACCACGCAGGGCGTGCAGATCTGCGGCAAGGTCGAGGCTGGGCTGGCGGAGATCGTTGAGAAAGTCCGGCGCGTCGACGCGCTCGTGGCCGAAGTGGCCACCGCCAGCCGCGAGCAGAGCCAGGGCGTCGATCAGATCAACTCGGCCGTCAGTCAGATGGATCGGGTGGTGCAGACCAACGCCGCCGCCGCCGAGGAGAGCGCCAGCGCCGGCGAGGAGCTCAACAGCCAGGCGAGCGCCTTGCGCGACGCCGTCAGCCAGTTGCTCGACCTGATCGGAGGCGACCTGCGTTCACGGATGGAACACGTGGCGGCGGCCGATGCCTCCCCGGCCTCGGGCGGAGTGGCGGCGGGGGCCGCGACCGGCCTGGGGCGCAACCCGGTGCAGCGCGGCGCGGGCGGTCTCGGTCGCGCGCCTCGCCCGGTCCTGCCGGCGCAGCCGATCGGACGCCGCGGGGCGGCGGCACAACCCAAATTCGCCGTGTCCTCCGCGTAGATCGAGAGCCCCCGGTCTGAACCCGCGCTTATCGCGGTGACCCGCGGGCGGTGCGCCGCCCCGGGGCGGCGCGAATCAAGGGCTGCGCGGCGCGACGGAGGTGGAAGTGGTCGCGCGACCAGCCGACTTCGCGGGAACGGACCTGAACTGCGCGGCAAGCAAACAACTTCGAACCCGGCTCAGTTTGCCCGCCGCGTGGATCCCGTGAGGACGTGAGCGGCTGGGCGCAGCGATCGGAACGCGTGGTCAGATGGGGTGCTCCCATCGCAGGCGACTCACGCCACGGCGTTGATGCCGCCGGATTTAACGGCCGCCTTCATGAGGGCCAGCGTGGCGGGGAGGTTCAGGTCCTCGAGCTTCGTGAAGTTGATGCAACTGCGGCCGGTCTTCACCTTGCCGAGCTTCGTGGCGTTCTGCTCCACGAGATAGCCGCCCTCGCCGCCGACACAGATGTGGACGGAGTAGCCGGTCTTCCGTGCGGCGAGGCCGATGAGGAACCAGTCGCCTTCGCGGCCACTGGCCGATCTGTAGTGATACTTGCCGTATCCGAGGATGGGTGACGACCCCATGCCCGACATCAGGAACGGCGCGAGCTTGGGCACGGTCTTGCGGATGGCCTTGTGCAGAGTCATCATTGTGTCGCGGCGATCGGCGGGGAGGGCGGCGAGAAATTCGGGGACGGTCGGGAGTGTCTTTGGTTTTGGGGTTGGCATGCGGCGAGGCTGGAAGCCCGGGGCGCGGCGATCAAATGTGAATCCCGGGGGGGGGGGGGGGGGCCCCCCCCCCCCCCGCCCCCCCCGCCGCCCCCCCCCCCCCCCCCGCGCCGCGCAGGGCGGCCCGCGGGGCGCTGGCGCAGCCAGGAGTCAGGACACGAACCGGTCTGCTGAACTCGAAAGCAGCCGCGGTGCTCGACAAGAAATTCAATTGGCCCAAAACACCGGCTCGGAAGCACCCCTCCACACTCACGAATGCCGCTGGCGGCGAGGGAAGTCACCGACCTATGGAACATCAAATCTATCGGGTAGCGCGGAGAACAACCGCCGGCGGCGGCGTGGAACTGACGCTCGACGATCACCCCGCAGTGAAGGCGAAGGGCAGGACCGCCGCCGCGGCGGAGGAGCGTTTGCTCGATCTCATTTGCAGCCGGTTCGGCGATGGCGAGCCGGTGCTCGACTACTCGGACGAAGCGCCGCCGGCCAAACCGGCGGTGGCGCAGTGGTGGCAATTGCGCGGCAACGAACGTGTGACCACGACCAATCTCGCGGACCTGCACGCGGGCGGGGTCTGCGCCCGTTGCGGAGTAGCGATCGGAGACCGCCGGCCGAAGGTCGTCCGCCAACTGCGGGAAAAAATCTCCGGTGATGCCGTCTACACGTGGAGTGGCCCGGTCGCGACGCGACTCTTCTCCGCGCGGATGATGGCGCTGCTCGTGGAGCTCGGGCTTTCGCCGGCGGACTTCGCAGGGGCCGTCGATGGGGCGGGCCGGACGTTGGGGGAGGTGATGGGTGGGGCCGAGGCCCCGGCCCGGGTGCCGGTGAAACCCAGTGTGGGCGTCCGGATTGGCGCGCAGAAATGTCCGAAATGCGGCTTCACGAGCTTTGGTTTTGTGCACCGCGTCGAGAAGGACATGCGGTTGTTCATGGCGGCCACCGATCTGGCGACGCCGCGCCCGCTGGTGATAATCGGGGGGCGCGAACCGGACGTCTTGTTTTCCGATTCCGCCCGAGCAGCGGTCCGAAAACGAAAAGATCTGCGGGGATTTGTTTGGGGTCGAGTTGGCTTGGTGAAGCCGGAGGAAATCGAACCGAAACTGAAGTTCGATCCGTTCCCGAAGCCCTGAGGAAGTGAACCCCGCGAGCCTGCCAATGCCTCGCGAAGACCGGTGCCTAGGGAGGAAAAACGCGTTGAGCAGCTTCTCCGCTAGCCGCGCACGCACCCGCGATTGATCTCGCGCTGGCCATCGATCAAGACGCGGCGCACAACGCTCAATTGTTCGGGGTAAGTCGACGGAATCGAGGCCAGCGCGGAAGTCGGCATGGGCGGAAGGGGCTTGTCCGCCTTTGGCGGATGGCTCCGGACGCCGCGAGCGTGGCGATGGCCAGTGGCCGAGAACAGGCGAAAGACGAAGCCGGGCCCGGTCCGCGATGGCTCAGTCACGAGTTAACCAATGCCCCTTTTGGGCTGACTGAACCGCCCTGAAATCCTGCCTGCTTGCAACTTCGAGTCGCGCTAGATTTGCTATCAATCGATACGGTCGGGGTCAGTCACAGACCCCGTTTCTGCGCCACCTCAAAACACTGTTATGGCCCTTCAATTTCCATGAGCAAAAATATCGACTCAATAGATCCCCTGGAAGCCAAGTCATCGCAAAATACGACGGCGGCTCACGCGGCTATTCGACGCGAGATCGAGAATATCTTGTGCTCGTATGTCGGTTGGTTCGACACGTTTTCAGAACTGATTCAAAACTCGTTGGACTCAATAGACGAGCGGCGAGCGAGCGAGAAAAAGGGCAGTAGCTACAAACCGGAGCTGCGAATAATCATCGATCTGAAGGGGAATTCGCTAACCGTCTCGGACAATGGGACAGGTCTATCAGAGGAAAAATATCGGCAGTTCCTAGCGCCAAGCTTCTCGTTTAAGTCGGGGAAGACCCGTGGGCACAAAGGAGTCGGCGCCACATTCCTGGCGTATGGATTCAATTACATTCAGATTGCCACAAAGACGCCCAATTTTTCGTTCACGGGAAAAATGGAGAACGCGCGAAAGTGGCTCTCGGATCCGGCGCCTGCTTCCAATCCGTTGATCGTGAAAGATAAGTTTCCAGCGGCGGATGCCGGATTTGCACAGTTTGATTCGGGTGTATCTGTGACCGTGCGCTTCGATAACTCGACCACGCCTGGCGACCTCGGATGGATGAAAGCCACCACTGCTGCTGTGTGGAAAGACCTGCTGTTGTTAAAGACTGGACTAGGCTCAACAACGGGGAAAGTGCCCGTAAAGGTAGCGATCATTGTTCGCCCCAAGGTAGGTGCGGAGGACAAAGTAGAGCTTTCTGAGGTTGAATACTTGTGGCCGCATTTACTTGTGAAAAAGAGCAAGAAGTTGAGTGAGATTCAGACTAAGGGTGCGGAGCTTTATAAAAAGCGCGGCAAGGACTACCGAATGCCAGCTGCTTTTCGAAATCTTGACTGTATCTATCAATCGATTTCCGCCGCTGAACTAGGAAAGCTACTGACTCTTTCAGCAGACGAAAACTCGTTAGTCACAAAACACACTCCCGCGATCTACATTTGCTACACGCATTCGGCGAGAGTCTGGTCTGACTACAACGATTCGTTGAACATCCGTAGCGGTGTCGAAGCGCTGAAGCCAGGGATTCAAATTGCGGCGAATAGCATGCCTCACGGCGAGGTGGTTCAGATTCCATTGAAGCGCAATATCGGTCGGCAAAACCAAGTTCACTTTGTCGCACATTTTGATAATTGTAAGGCTGACCTGGGCAGAAAGGGTTTCCAAAAGGAGATTGTATCGTTCTGTGAGGAGATCGCCAAAAGATTGATTGAGGGTCCGTTTCAGAACGAGCGCCACGCTCTGCGACCTGCGACTGGCGCTAAGACCGATTTGAAGAGGGAGAGCGATTTGGACGCGTGGAAAGACGAGATGGAGCAACATGAGAAATCGTCACCGTTAGAGTTATCTAACCCGAATTTTTTTCTTCCTGAACAGAAAATCTCGATTACGTCCGTTCCGACGAGGGAGCAGGATGTAATTGCTCTCTTTAATCAGCTAATCGCTGGTGGAGTTATTCGCGGCATTAAGATCATGTCTACGAACGAGCGTTTTACCTATGACGGAATGTATCGAGTCTCGTTTTCGCCGCCGAAGGAAAACCACCTGTATCACGCAAAGACAAATCCGCTCGGAATATCAGGAGACAATTTTCACAACGATGGTTTTGTTACCAAACCCAAGATTTTGGAGTATAAACTAACACTCGACGGATTGATGGAAGACCTCGAGAGCGGCGACAAAAACGAAAAAGATATGGGGCTGGTTGTCGTTTGGGAGACCGGAGAACAGTATCTCGAGAGATACCATATTCTCTCGTTGCTTGATGATGATAATTTGAATGAACGCCAGTATCATGGGGTCACTCATGTCATGCAGAATTACCAGACCAGCACCCGCGTGATGGACCTGATCGTTCTGAGCGAGCTGATTCAAAGGCTCAACGACCCTCAGGCCTCAGCCAAAGCACAAAAAAAGAAATATGACGATCCTACGTGAGAATTTGACGATCGCCTATAAGGCTGGCCGAAAATGAGACTACGAGTGCGTGCGAGAAAATGATCGCCTGCGCGTTTCGCCGATCTGCTAGACCCGCGTTCGCAGCGTCGACCGACTAGAGATTTTTATCGGTGACGGCGCCCTCGGACGCACTCGTCACGTGGCTCGCGTATTTGGCGAGGACGCCGCGGGTTTCCTTTTGCTTAAACGGCTTCGCCGCTTTCTTGCGGGCGGCGAATTCCTTGGCGGTGATCGCGAGGGTCAGCTCGTTTTTCACGGCGTCGATCGTGATCGTGTCGCCGTTCTTGATCAGGCCGATCGGGCCGCCTTTCGCGGCTTCGGGCGTGATGTGGCCGACCACGAATCCGCGGCTGCCACCCGAGAAGCGCCCGTCGGTGATGAGCGCGACGTCGTTGCCGAGTCCGCGACCCATGATGGCGCTGGTGGGCGAGAGCATCTCGGGCATGCCGGGGGCGCCGACGGGGCCTTCGTAGCGGATGACGACCACGTGGCCGGCTTTCACTTTCCCGGCGAGGATCGCGTCGAGCGCCTTGCCTTCGCCCTCGAACACGATCGCCTTGCCGGTGAACTGGAGGCCTTCCTTGCCGGTGATTTTCGCGACGGCGCCGGTGGGGGCGAGGTTGCCGTAGAGGATGCGGAGGTGACTGTCGGCCTTGATGGGATTCGAGAGCGGACGGATGACGTCCTGGTCGGCCGCGTAGGGCGCGACGTTTTTCAGGTTTTCCGCGAGGGTCTTGCCGGTGACGGTGAGGCAGTCGCCGTGGAGCAGGCCGGCGTCGAGCAGCGTCTTCATCAACGGCGCGACGCCGCCGACGCGCGAGAGGTGCGCCATGCTGTATTTGCCGGAGGGCTTGAGGTCGCCGA
>CAZENI010000178.1:0-14281 GCA_964513055.1 uncultured Opitutus sp. | reverse complement strand
GCGCCTGCCCATGCATGGCACCTGGCCGGCGCGAACCATGCGACCCACTTGGTCGGGCGCAACTCCTATTCTCAGTCTTTTCCGGGAGGGTTCGAGCCCTCGACCGTGCCCGGCTGCCGGGCCGCTGGCGGCGTCGCACCCGGGCGCGCTGGGCTGCCCTTGGCCTGCAACTCGCCTCGCTTCTCACGCTCCTTGCGCACGCGCTCCAGCATTTCCTGGCGCATCTTTTCCAACTGCGTGCGCTGTTCGGTCGAAAGCACCGAGGACACATCCTCATACATGCGCTCGGTCACGCGCGTCGTGTCCTGCAGATGCTCACGCTGCAAACGCTGCAAATCATCCGAAGCCCGGGCGACAAAACCGCCGATTTTCTTCTTCTGGTCCGGTGTCGGGTTCAGCCGCTGCGTAAACTGCCGCATGAACACGGGCGCGATCCGGCTCTGCTGCTGCACCGCGGGCGCCTGTGCCACCGCCACCTGTCCGCCGGTCGTAGCCGGCGACGGCGCGGGCGGTGTGGCCTTGGGTGTGTCCTGCACCGCGATCGGCGCCGCAGGCACCGGTGCCGGGCGCTCAAAACGCAGGGTAAACAACCCGCCAAACACCGCACCGGCGATAAACACGCCGATGAACGCCAGGATCACTTTCCACGCTTTGTCCATTCCGCGGTGGCGCGTCAGTCCGCGATGTCGAGCATGACCGCGACCGCATCCAAGGTCGGGAGCATGACCTCCTCCGCATTCGCGACGGACGGGCCGGTGGCGCGGGTGAGTGTCTGGTAATTCATGGCGACGCTGGCCAGGGCCAGCAGACACGCGACCCCGAACGCCCGCAGCGCGAAGCGCTCGAACAACGACACCACTTTCCGCTCCTGAGCCAGGGCCAAGGCAGCGACGCGCGTCGCGAACCCGTAGGGTGCCGACGCATCGCGTTCGTCGCGAGTCGTGCGGGCCGCACTCGTCAGCCGCGCCCATGGATGGCGCGGGTCGTTCAAATTCTGGTTCATGAGCGTTCCTTTCGTTGTAGTTCCTGAAATAGCTTCCGCAACTTCCGTCTCGCGCGAAACGCGCGGACTTTGATCAGAGACTGGTTCCAGCCCGTGAGCCCCGCGATTTCCGCGATGGTCTTCTGTTCCAAATCGAGCAGCCGGATCACGAGTTGATCGTCGGGCTTGAGCTGGCCGAGCAGCTTGTGCACGAGCTCGTGGGCGGCCATGGCGTCGTTCGCCGCGACATCATTCTCGTTGGTCATCACCGCGTCGAGCACGTCGGCCTCGTTCTCCGAAAGATCGGCCCAGCGAAACTCCGGGCGGCGCTTCTGCGCCCGCAGGTGATCGATGCACGTCGTCACCGCGATGCGCGACACCCAGTGTGGAAAGGGCACGGCTCCCTGAAACTGTGCGAGACGGGTGAACATCTTCAGAAACACCTCTTGGGCGAGGTCTTCCTCGGCGACGCGACGGGGCAGGTGCGAACGCACGATCCGGATAACCAACGGGTAAAGGTGATCGACCAACTCGCGTGCAGCCGCTTGATCCCGCTGGCGAACCCGATCGAGGCAGCCAGCCAGATCGAACACCGGGGCTGCTTCGTCAGGCATGGGCGAATGGAGGCAAGGACATGCACGACAGGCAAGACGTGCCTTGGTAGGGTGGGTTACAGTCGCGCGCCGCGCGCGGACGCTGCCCTTGACTTTTAGTTTCTCGCGCCGATACCAACTGCACCGCTAATGCGAGTTTTGCTTCAGGCCCTCCTTCGACTTACGAGCGCGCACGACCTCTGAGGACGCCGCCAGCGGCGGGTCGTGCGTAGGCCTGAATTCACTTGCCGCCGCCGCGTGCGGCGTGACGCCCGGTCCCCCGAACTTTCGGGTGACTCCCCCGCCAAAGCTCACTTCCTTACATTTCTGTCAGTCGATTTTTCGGTCATGCAAACCGCTCCCGTTTCGAAATACCGGCCCTTTCCGCCGGTCCATCTGCCCAATCGCCAGTGGCCTGGCCGCACGCTCACGCGCGCCCCCATCTGGTGCAGCGTCGACCTCCGCGATGGCAACCAAGCCCTCGCCCAGCCCATGAGCGTCGAGGAGAAGCTCGAATACTTCGAGATGCTCGTCCGCATCGGCTTCAAGGAGATCGAGGTCGGCTTCCCCAGCGCCTCGCAAATCGAGTTCGATTTCTGCCGCCGGCTCATCGAGGAGAACCGCATCCCCGACGATGTCGCGATTCAGATTCTCTGCCAGTGCCGGGAGGAGCTGATCACGCGCAGCATCGAGGCGATGCGCGGCGCGAAGAACGCGATCTTCCACCTCTACAACTCGACCTCACCCGCACAGCGCAAACACGTGTTCAACGCCACGCGCGCCGACATCGTGAAGATCGCGACCCAGGGCACCGCCTGGGTGAAGCAGCACGCGCAATCGCTCGTCGCCGCCGGCACGAAGCTGCGTCTCGAATACTCGCCCGAGAGCTTCACCAGCACCGAACTCGAGTTCGCCCTGGAGATCTGCGAGGCGGTCACGGACATCTGGCAGCCGACGCGCGAGGACCGGATTATCCTCAACCTGCCCGCCACCGTCGAATACGCCACGCCCAACGTCCACGCCGACCAGATCGAGTGGATGTGCACGCACCTCACGCGGCGCGATTGCAGCATCATCTCGCTGCACACGCACAACGATCGCGGCACCGGCATCGCCGCCACCGAACTGGCGCTGCTCGCCGGCGCCGATCGCGTCGAAGGCACGCTCTTCGGCAACGGCGAGCGCACCGGCAATCTCGACATCGTGACGGTTGCGTTGAACCACTACACGCACGGCATCCACCCGGGCCTCGATTTCTCGAACATCAACGAAATCCGCGAAGTCTACGAGCGCACCACGCGCCTCGAGGTCCCGGCCCGCGCGCCCTACGCCGGCGAGCTCACGTTCACGGCCTTCAGCGGTTCGCACCAGGACGCGATCAAGAAATCCTGGGCCGCGCAGAAGCCCGACGAACCCTGGGACGTCCTCTACATTCCCATCGATCCGGCCGACATCGGCCGCAGCTACAAGGCCATCATCCGGATCAACTCCCAGTCGGGCAAAGGTGGCGTCGCCTACGTGCTCGAAAACGAGTTCGGTTACGCGCTGCCGAAACTCATGCACCGCGAGATCGGCAAGCTCATCAACGTCGTCGCCGACACCAAGGGCACGGAGCTCTCCGCCCAGGAAATCCACGACGTGTTCGCCCATGAATACCTCGATCGCACCGCGCCGGTCGCGTTGCAGCACTTCAAGACCACCGAGCGCGACAGCGCCGTGCAGTGCGAGGCCACGCTCACGTTCGACGGCATCACGCACGTGCTGAAGGGCGAAGGCAACGGGCCGATCGATGCGTTCACCCGCGCGCTCGGCACCACGCCGCTGCCGAAGTTCGAGGTGCTCTCCTATTCCGAGCACTCGCTCGGCAAGGGTTCCGAGGCCCGCGCGGTGAGCTACATCCAGATCAAGACGGAGCGGAACCAGACGCTCTACGGCGCCGGCATCGACACGAACATCGAGCTCGCATCGATCAAGGCCATCGTGAGCGCCCTCAACCGGGCGCTGGCGAAAAAGTGATCGAATCTCCGTGCATCTGCGCAGCCCGCCGCGTGAGCGGCGGGACTTTCGCGACCGCACGGTTTTCGGTTTGAGCACGCATCGGCCGGGTGTTGCACTCGGCCGATGCACCGGCTCCCCCTCGCCGTCCTCGCGCTCGTGCTTGCGTGCGCCGCGCACGCCGCCGATTCCCGCGCCGCGTTTCTCCAGCTCCTCGAACGCCCGCGCGTCGCGCTTGCCCCCGAGGTTGCCGCGCCCGTCGAAAAAGACGGCCTCGTCGAGCTCGCCTTCACCTTCTCCGCCGACGCCCGCAACCGCGTGCCCGGCCTGCTGATCAAGCCCGCCGCCGCCACGCCGGGCCGTCGCGCCGTCGTCATCAACCTGCACGGCACCGGCGGCAACAAAGAGGGCCAGCGCACCCTGCTCCAGCAGCTCGCGCGCGCCGGCTTCATCGGCGTCGCCATTGACGGACGCTATCACGGGGCGCGCGCTCAAGGCGGCAAGGCGGCCAAATCGACCGAGTATGTCGCCGCCGTCGGCCGCGCCTTCCGCGAGCCGGGCCGCGAGTATCCGTTCTTCTTTGACACCGCCTGGGACGTCATGCGCCTGGTCGACTACCTGGAAACCCGATCCGACGTCGACGCCCGCCGGATCGGCCTCTGGGGTTTCTCCAAGGGTGGGATCGAGACCTACCTGACCGCCGCCGCCGATCCGCGCATCGCCGCGGCGGTCTCCTGCATCGGTGTGCAGAGCTTCCGCTGGGCGGTGGAAAACAATTCATGGCAGTCGCGCATCGGCACCGTGCAGGCCGCCTTCGACGCCGCCGCCAGGGCGAGCGGTGTCGCCCAACCCGACGCGGCCTTTTTGCGCACGTTCTACGACCGCGTCGCGCCGGGCATCACCGGCGACTTCGACGGCCCAGCCATGCTGCCCCTGATCGCGCCGCGACCTTTGCTCGCAATCAACGGCGAGATCGATCCCCGCACGCCGATGCCCGGCCTGCAACTGTGCGCGGACGCCGCCCGCACCGCCTACAAGGCCGCCGGCGCCGAGCAAAACTTTACCCTCATCATCCAGCCCGCCACGGGCCACAAAGTGAATCCGGACTCGATGAAGCTCGCGCACGAATGGCTCGTGCGCGCGTTGAAGCCGTGATGCAGGGTCGCGCGGCCCGCGCGACCGAACCGTGCGAACAACAAACGGTCGCACCGCCCGTTCCCTACCTCACCAGCCCGCGCCCTTCGCCTTCGTCTTCACGCGCACCAGAAACATGTTCGCCGTGATGTAGAGCGTGCTGCCGTCGTCACCCCAGTTGCAGTTCGCCGTGGGCTGCCCCGTGTTGATGCGACCGAGCAGTTTCCCCGCCGGCGAGAGCACCAGGATTCCGCCCGGCCCGCTGCTCCACACGTTGCCCGCCCGATCGATCTTCAATCCGTCGACGAGCCCGCGGTTGCCGTCCTTCAGCAGCGGCTGCGCATCGTAGAAGGTCCGCTCGTTCGCGATCGTGCCGTCCGCCTTTACATCGTAGGCCACGAGCCGCGTCGCCTTCGAGTCGCTCACGCCGACGTAAAGAATCTTTTCATCCGGCGAGAACGCGATGCCGTTGGGAAACGTCAGCGACTTCGTGAGCAGCGTGACCTTGCCGTCCACACCAAGTCGATACACGCCGTTGAACGGAATCTCCTTGAGCGGCGAGTTGTTGATGCCCTCCAGTCCATACGACGGATCGGTGAAGTAGATCTCGCCATTCCTGCGCACCGCGAGGTCGTTGGGGCTGTTGAAGCGCTTGCCCTCCCAGCGCTCGGCGAGCGCGGTGAATTTCCCGTTCTCATAGCGCGCCACGCGCCGCTCGCCGTGCTGGCAAAGCAGCAACCGCCCCTGCGCATCCTTGGTCAGCCCGTTGCAGCCCGGTTCGCGGAAGCCCGGCTGCGGCGTGAGCAATCCGCTCGGCTTCAAAAACACCTCCGCCTTCGTCATGCCCGGCTTCCAGCGGTAGGCCGTGTTCTCCGGCACATCCGAGAAGATCACCTCGCCGTTGAGCCACACGGGGCCCTCCGACCAAGTGAAGCCCTCGGCGAGTTTTTCAATCTTCGCGTCGGCGGCGATGAGTTGATCGAACGCCGGATCGAAGCGTTCGATCTTTCCATTGAAGACAGGAGCGGCTTTTTTTTCGGCGGCCATGGCGAGGAACGGAAACGCGACCGCGGTCGCGAGCAGGGGCAGGAGACGGTTCATGGGGTGGATTGGGTGTAACGATCAATTCGCGCGGTTCAACGTCCAAGCTGGCTTGTCGCCCCAGGCGCGCACCCGTGAACCTTTGACGTATCGCCACCGCGCCGCCACGTTCCCCGCCAGCTGCATGAAATTCACGCCCGCCCAGCCGCCGCTCACCGGCGAGACGCTCGCCTCGCTCACGGAGAAACTCCGCGCGCAGGGCGAGCCCGCGTTCCGGGCGAAACAGATCCTCGACTGGCTCTACAAGAAACGCGCCCGCTCCTGGGACGACATGACCAACCTCTCGAAGCCGCTCCGCGCCTGGCTCGCCGCGACCTTCGATTTCATGCCCGCGTCGCTCGTGCTCAACAAGCAGTCCGAGGACGTCACCGACAAGCTCCTCCTCGAGCTGCGCGACCAGTCGCTCATCGAGACCGTCATCATCCGCGTCCCGCAGGAGGGCGTCGGCGTCGACCACTCGCGCAAGACGATCTGCATCTCCACCCAGGTCGGCTGCGCGATGGGCTGCGTGTTCTGCGCCAGCGGCCTCGCCGGACTCAAACGCGATCTCAACGCCGGCGAGATCGTCGCCCAGCTCCTCCAGGTCTGTTACCGCGAGGACGCCCGCACGCCCCGCGCCCGCATGGAGCTCGCGTCGTTCGACAACATCGTGGTCATGGGCATGGGCGAGCCGCTCGCCAACTACGACGAGCTCCTCCGCGCGCTCACGATCATCAACGCCGACTGGGGCCTCGGCTTCGGCGCGCGCCGCATCACGATCTCCACCAGCGGCCTCGTCCCCAAGATTCTCAAGCTCGCCGACGAGGAGCTCGGCTTCCGGCTCGCCATCTCGCTGCACGGCGCGACCGACGAGGTGCGCGAGAAGATCATGCCGGTGAACAAGGCGTATCCGCTCGCCAAACTGATTCCGGCCGTGCGCACGTTCTCCGAGAAACACGGCCGCATGGTCACCCTCGAGTTCATCCTCATCGAGGAGGTGAACGACTCGCTCCAGCAGGCGGAGAAACTCCGCGACATCGCGCGCGATCTCCACGCGCACGTGAACCTGATTCCCTACAACACCGTCGAGGGCCTTCCGTGGAAACGCCCCAGCATCACGCGCCAGGAGCGTTTCGCCGACGTGCTCCGCGACGCGCGCGTCTCCGTCACGCTCCGTCGCGAAAAAGGCCACGACATCGACGCCGCGTGCGGCCAGCTCCGCTTGAAGACGGAGAAGGGCCGCGAGGTCGCCGGCGCCGCCGCGTAAGCGCCTGTCGCGATGGAGGCACTCGCGCTCGTCGGGTCGGTCGCGAAGTTCGGGCTGCTGCTGGCGGGCCTGCTCGTGCCCGGCGCCGCGCTCCTGCGCGCGCTCCGGCTGCCGGCCACGCTCGCCACCGCCTTCGCCGGTTCCGCCGTCGCGCTCTATGCGACCGTCCTCGCGCTGCAGTTCGCATCGATTCCGATCTCGCTCGCCTCGCTCACCGCCGGCCTCGCGTTGATCACGCTTGTGGCCCGCGGTGTGAACCAAGGGGCCAGCCCGCAACAAAGTCCTCAACCGTCCCTGCTCTCACGCGCAGGGCTCCGAGACTCCCTCACCCACTTCGGTCCCTGGACCCCGCTCTATCTCCTCTTCTGGGCCGCCACGCTCGTCCGCCTCGTCCACGAACCGCTCGCCGGACCCGACTTGGAATTTCGCTGGAGCTTCCTTGCGGAACAGATGCTCCGCCTCGGCACGCTTGATTTCTACCCGCCGCGTTCCGCCGCGGATTTCACCCACTACTTCTGGGTGGAGAGCATTCCCCCGGGCGCATCGGCACTGCACGCGTGGGCGTTCGCCTGCGCCGGCCGCGCCAGTCTCCTCTGGGCGGCGCCCGCGGTGTGCCTGCAACTCTGGGCGCTCCACGAGTTGCTCGGACAAACCGCGGCGCGCCTCGGCAGCCCGCACGCCGCGCGCTACGCCGTCCTCGCCGCGGCGGCGTGTCCGCTCCTCACCTGGTCCGTGCTCCTCGGGCAGGAAACCGGCCTCACCGCGCTCGCGCTCGTCGGTCTCGCGTTTTCCCTCACCGCGTGGACGCATTCTCCCGCCCCCGGCTGGGCCGCGCTCGCCGGGATCTTCGCCACGCTCGGCGCCGCGGCGCGCGAATACGGCCTGGTGTTTCCCGTGCTCGGCGCGATCGGCCTCTTCGTGCACCGCGCCGACCGGCGCACGTGGCCAGCGTTCGCGGCCACCGCTTCGCTCGGCCTCGTCTGGCCGCTGCGCACCGCCCTGCTCACGGGCAATCCCTTTTACAGCCTCGCTTCACTTCCGGTCTTTCCGGTCAACCCACGCTTCCTCGCGTGGATCGAACACGACGCGGCCGCCCTCGGCTCGGTCCTCCAGACGGCCCAAGGCTGGCAGGACGTCGCGCGCTACCTCGTCAGCTTCGCCCTGCCCGCCCTCGTCGGCTGGTTCGCCCTGGCTCGCTTGGCCGCCCAGCGCCGGCGGCTCGCGGCGTGGCTCCTCGGGGCCGTGGTCCTGTTTCTCCTCCTCTGGGCCGGCTCGGTGCGCTACACTCAGGGGGGCCTCTTCTACTCGCTGCGCGTCGCGACTCCGGCCCTCGCAATCGGCGCACTGGCGGCGGGACTCGCCCTCGCCCTGCGAGTCGAGGTTCGCCCGCGGGCCGCTCCCTGGCTGCACGTCGCCCTCGGTGCACTCTTGGTGTTCGCTTCGGCCGGCGTGCTCGCCCTCCCCAAAAACCTCTGGCGCACTCCCGTCCCCGACTGGCCCGCCTTCGCTCCGCGCGCGAGCCCCGCCGCGCCCGACGCGGAACTCGCCCTCATCCTGCGCCACGCCGCACCAACGACCGGCGCCACCCTCGGCCCGGTCCTCGCGGACGCGCCCGGCTTCCAACGCCGTTTCCAGGCCGCCGGCGTGAGCGTCGTGCCGCTCTGGAGCCCGCAGGCCGGGGCGCTGTTCGAGGGAACACTGCCGCCCGCCGAAGCCGCCCGACGCTGGCGAGATTCCGGCATCCGCTACCTCGTGCTCTCGAAATGGCAGAGCAATCTCGATTTCTTCAACGCCCGCTCCCGCTGGGCGCAGCCGCCGTTTCAAACCGAGTGGATCGGCGAGACTCCACAGGCCGTCGTGTTCCTCCTCCGCGTGGCGGAATGAGGCCGCCCCAACCGCCGTCCGCCGGTCTCCGGACCCGCCCGTTCCGGCGCCTCATTTTCCGCTTGCGCGATGCGGGCTTGCTTATTTTTACCCGTCGCTCCCGGCTGAACCCTTTTGGAACCTCTCTCGTCCTGCCGGTCTTACCGGCTTTTCCCCACTCCGCTTCTTCGTATCCATGATTGAAGTCAAAGGTCTCGTCAAAACCTACGGCGCCAAGCGCGCAGTCGACGGTGTCACTTTCACGGTGAAACGCGGCGACATCCTCGGCTTCCTCGGCCCCAACGGCGCCGGCAAGTCGACCACGATGAAGATGATCACCGGCTTCCTCCGGCCCGATGCGGGCACGGCCACCGTCGATGGCGTCAACGTCGTCGACGATCCCGTCGCCGTGAAGCGCAAGCTCGGCTACCTCCCGGAAAGCGCCCCCGCCTATCCCGAGATGACCGTCGAGGAGTTCCTCGGCTTCATCGCCGACGTCCGCGGGTTTCGCGCCAAGGACGCCAAGCGCGCCCAGGTCGACCGCGCCATCAATCTCACCCACCTCGGCCCGGTTCGGAAGCAGACGATCGAAACGCTCTCGAAGGGCTTCAAGCAGCGCGTCGGCTTCGCCCAGGCCCTGCTCCACGATCCGGCGGTGCTCGTGCTCGACGAGCCGACCGACGGCCTCGACCCGAACCAGAAGAACGAGGTGCGCTCCCTCATCAAGAACATGTCCGTCGAGAAAGCCGTCATCCTCTCGACGCACATCCTCGAGGAGGTCGACGCGATCTGTAATCGCGTGATCATCATTTCGCAGGGCAAGGTCGTCGCCGACGAGACCCCGGCCCAGCTTCGCGCTCGCAAGCCCGGCGCGCGACTCGACGAGATCTTCCGCACGCTCACGCACGGAGACATCTGAAAATGAAGTAGCGAGTCGAGGGTGGCGAGCAGCGAGCATCTCGCTTCCGCAACCCCCGCTCCGGTTTCCGACCGGCTCGCTCCTCACCCCCGCTCCTCACTCGTTTTCTTTCCCAGCCATGCGTCAAATCGCTCCCATCTTCAACCGCGAGTTCCTCGGCTACTTCCGCTCCCCGGTCGCCTACGTCTTCCTGATTGAGTTCCTGCTGGCCTCCGTCGGCCTCGCCTTCTTCGCCGGCGGTTTCTTCAAGGCCGGCATGGCCACGCTCGAGAGCTACTTCTACTTCCATCCCTGGCTCTTCCTCTTCCTCGTGCCCGCGGCCGGCATGCGCCTCTGGTCCGAGGAGAAACGCGCCGGCACCGTCGAGCTCCTCTTCACCCTGCCGATCACCACGCTCGAAGCCGTCATCGGCAAGTTCCTCGCCGCGTGGGCGTTTCTCGCGATTGCGATCCTGCTCAGCTTCCCGATGGCGATCACGCTCGGCTACCTCGGCGATCCCGACTGGGGCGTCATCGCCAGCGGCTACGCCGGCAGCATCTTGATGGCCGCGGGCTATCTCGGCGTCTGCTCGCTGATGTCGGCGCTGACCAAGAACCAGGTGATCAGCTTCGTCCTGAGCGTCTTCACCTGCGTCATCCTCGTGCTCCTCGGCACCAGCATGTTCTCCGGTTTCCTCACCGGCTTCCTGCACCTGCCGGTCGCCATCTCGGACCTGATCGCGAACTTCAGCTTCCTCACCCATTTCGACGCGTTTGCGAAGGGCATCATCGATCCGAAGGACGTGATCTTCTTCGTCTCGCTGACCGGCCTCACGCTGTTCCTCAACGTCGTCGCCCTCGAACGCTAACCCTTTCGCGCCCCCCGCCATGAAATTCGGACGCAAGACCCTCGCCGTCGTTCTCCTCCTGATCGGGCTCGTGCTCGTCAACTACCTCGCCTCGTCCATCCCCGTGCGGATCGACGCCACGGCGGAGTCGATCTACTCCCTCTCGACCGGCACCAAGACCATGCTCGGCAAGATCGAGGAGCCCGTGACCCTCGACCTCTACTTCACCGCCAACGCCAACGGCCTGCCCATCCGCTACAAGAACTACGCCGCCCGCGTCGAGGAGATGCTCCGCCAATACGTGCGCGCCTCCCGCGGCAAGCTCACGCTCAACGTCATCAACCCGCGCCCCGACACGCCCGAGGAGGAGAAGGCCACCGCCGCCGGCCTCACGCCGCAGGTCGCGCAACAGGGCGGCGAGCCGTTCTTCTTCGGCCTCGTCGTCACGCAGGCCGACCAGCAGAAAAACGTCCCGGCCTTCGTCCCCGACCGCGAACAGTTTCTTGAATACGATCTGTCGAAGCTGGTCTACAGCGTGCAGCAGTTCGACAAGCGCAAGCTCGGCCTCCTCACCAGCCTCCCGCTCCAGGGCACCAACCCCCAGGAGATGCAGATGATGATGATGATGCGCCGCCAGCCGCAGCCTTCCCAGATGATCATGGAGGAGCTCGGCCAGTCGTTCCAGGTGGTCACCGTCGAAGCCACCGCGACCGAGCTGCCCGCCAACCTCGACGCCCTGATGGTCGCGCACCCGCAGAACGTCTCGCCCAAGCTCCAGTTCGCGATCGACCAATTCCTCCTTGGCGGCAAGCCCGTCTTCCTCGCCGTCGACCCGTCGTCGCAACACTTCAAGCGCCAGGCCAACCCGCAGCAGCAGATGATGGGACAAGGCCCGCAGAACGTCTCCAGCGATCTGCCCGCGCTCCTCACCGCCTACGGCATCCAATACGACCCGCAGAAGGTCGTCGGCGATCTCGAGAACGCCACGCAGGTCCAGACCGGCGGCGGCGGCGTGGCCCGCTATCCGATCTGGCTCAGCCTCCGCGGCGCCGAAGCCTTTAACCAGAAGTCGCTCCCGACCGCGCAGCTCAAGAGCGCGATGTTCATCGAGTCCGGCAGCATCTCGAAGAAGGAAGGCTCCACCGTCACCTTCACGCCCCTCGTCGAGACCTCCGCGCAGGCCGGCGACATCGCCAGCATGATGCTGCAGTTCGCCCAGCCCGACGACATCGCCAAGCAAATCACCCCGAGTGGCAAGAAGACCGTCGCCGCGCTGGTCACCGGCAAGTTCAAGAGCGCCTTCCCCGACGGCGCGCCGAAGGATGAGCCGAAGCCCGCCGATCCGGCGAATCCCGACGCCGCGAAGAAAGAGGAGCCCAAGCCCGCCGGCGAGTCGCTCAAGGAATCGAAGACCAACTCCACGCTTTTCGTCATCGCCGACACCGACTGGCTCTTCGACGACTACAGTGTCCGCAAGTTCAACTTCTTCGGCCAGACCGCCGCCCAGCCCTTCAACGACAACCTCGCCTTCGCCGCCAACACCATCGAGTTCCTCGGCGGTTCACAGGACCTCATCTCGATCCGCGGCAAGGGTTCGTCGATGCGCGAGTTCACCGTCGTGCGCAAGATGGAGGCCGCCGCGCAGAAGCAGTATCAGGCCAAGCTCAGCGAGCTCGATGCGCGCCTCGCCGAGGTGCAGAAGAAACTCACCGAGGTCCAGGGCAAGAAGGGCGAGGGCAACCGCCTCGTCGCCACCCCCGAGATGGCCAAGGCCATCGAGGACTACCAGAAGCAGCAGGCCACGATGCGCGGCGAACGCCGCGAGATCCGCCGCGCCCTCCGCGAGGACATCGACTTCCTCGAGAACAAGCTCCTCGTGATCAACCTGCTCGGCACCCCGCTGCTCGTCGGCATCTTCGGCCTCTGGTTCTACCGCAGCCGCAAGAAGTAAATTTCCCGCCTGGGTTCGGACAGGATGAACAGGATTCGCCGGATTGAAGTCGCCGCGCCGCCAGGCCCCTTCATCCCAATCCTGTAAGTCCTGTTAATCCTGTCTAAACCAAGAATTCCAATCCTCTCCCGATCTCCCCTTCGCCCTTCGCGATGAAAATCAAAACGCTCATCGTCTCCATCCTCGTCCTCGCCGCCCTCTCTCTCGGCGCTTACTTCGCCCGCCGTCCGGCGGCACCCGTCGTGGCCGACGCCCGCGTCAACCAGCCGCTCGTCGATCGCGCCGTCATCGAAAAAGCGATGAAGCTGAAAATCGCCGACGCCGGCAAAACCGTCGAGCTCACCCGCCAGCC
Organism: uncultured Opitutus sp.; assembly: GCA_964513055.1. Classification (GTDB taxonomy): domain Bacteria; phylum Verrucomicrobiota; class Verrucomicrobiia; order Opitutales; family Opitutaceae; genus ER46. Next base: position 1,319 of record CAZENI010000178.1, on the reverse strand, counting down.
TGACGGCACGTGGCGCGTGCCGTCGTATTACGACATGGCCGCCGACTTCAACAAGCTGTCCGGCTTCGTCGGCAACCTCACCGACGCCAAGCTCCAGCGCCTCGTCACGACGAACGCCGAGCGCATCGCCCGTCTCGAGTTCAAGGATACCAAGATCGAGCTGCTCGACGCCGCCGGCAAGTCCCTCCAGACGCTCACGCTCGGCAAGAACGCCGAGACCGGCGGCGGCCGCTACGTCCGCTTCGGCGACGAGCCGAAGGCCTTTCTCACCAACCTCAGCGCCTGGCTCGACACCGAGGCCAAGAACTGGGCCAACGCCGAGTTGATCAACCTGAAGGCCGACGACATCGCGAAGATTGAGATTCCCTTCGCCGAGGGCGGCCCCGTCATCGTCTCGCGCGCCAAGAAGGAGGACCCGTGGGTCGCCGCCAACACGCCCGCCGGCCAGAAGGTGAAGTCCGACAAGATCGCCTCCCTCCTCGGCTCGCTCGGCGTCGTGCGCTTCTCCGACACCAGTGCCCTCGACGATGCCAACGTCACCGCCGCCAAGGCCAATCTCCGCACCTTCAAGGTCGAGACCTTTGACAAGAAGGTCGTCACGATCGCGCTCGGCCGGAAACCGGAGGAAAAGAAGATGAAGCCGCCGACCGAGGGCAAAACCGGCGCCGCCGCCCTCGGCAACATCATGGACCTCGCGAAGAAGGAAGGCGAAGCCAAGCCCGGTGAGGAGAAGAAGGACGACAAGCCGCTCGCGCCGGAATTCGAAACGATTCCCGCCGGCCCGGTCTTCGCGATCATCTCGCACAGCGAAGCCTCCGCGCCCGTGAACGCCCTGATGGCCAAGCGCGCGTTCCAGATCTCCGACTACACCTTCACGGGCCTGCCGCAGAAGGCCGACGAACTCTTCGAGCCCGCGCCGCCCCCCGCCCCGGCGGCCGCTCCCGCCGCGCCGATCACCACGACGGAAGAGAAGAAGCCCGAGAGCAAAAAGTAAGGCTTCGATTCGATTTCGTCGCGGAAAGCGTGAGCTTTTCGCCTCCAGCGCGGGCCCTCCAGCCCGCGCTTTTTTCTGGCCGGGTCAGGCGCTGAACACCTTCAGCCCCGCCACGCCGGCAACGATCAGCACGATGCACGCGATGCGCGCCGCATTCGCCGGCTCCTGGAAAAACATCATTCCCAGCACCGCCGTTCCCACCGCACCGATCCCCGTCCACACGGCGTAGGCCGTGCCGATCGGCAGGGTTTTGATCGCGAGTCCGAGCAGCGCGAGGCTGACGATCATCGCCGCAACGGTGGCGACCGAGGGCCAGAGCCTGCTG
>CAZENI010000177.1:11754-14297 GCA_964513055.1 uncultured Opitutus sp. | reverse complement strand
GGACTTCGGGCGCGAGACGATCGTGGACGCCGACGGCGAGACGATCCCCTCGCAGGATCTTTACCTGGTCACGCTGGCGAACGGCTACTCGTTCGCCGCGCGCGGCAGCGGCACCGAGCCGAAGATGAAGTTCTACCTCTTCGCCAACGAGCAGGTCGGCAGCGCGGCGGAGCTGCCGGCGGTCAAGGCGCGCGTCCGCGCCACGCTCGACGCCCTGAACAAGCTGATCGACGCCGACGCCCGGGTTCGCGCCGAGGGCTGAGCGCCCGCGCTCAGTCGCCGAGCGAGACGAACTTCAACGGGTGGAGCGACAGCAGGCTGTTGCTCCAGCCCTTCACGGCCGGGTGGCGGAGTTCGTTGCCCGGCAGGTGAAACAGCGGCGTGATCGGCGACTCGGCGAGCATGAGCGCCTCGGCTTGACGTAGCGTCGCGTAGCGCGCGGCCGGTTCGATCGTCGCGGCGGCCTGCGCCAGCAGCCGGTCATACTCCGCGTTGGCCCAGCCCGTCTTGTTGTGCTCGCTCGCGGTGGTCCAGAGTTCGAGGAACGTCAGCGGGTCGAGGTAGTCCCCATACCATTCGCTGAGGAGGATGTCGTAGGTCTGCGCGCGCCGCGCATCGAGCACAGTCTTCGTCTCCTGCTGCACGACGGCGATGTCGAGGCCGAGGGTGGTGCGCCACCGCTGCTGCACCGCCTCGGCCACGGGCTGGCCGGAACTGCCGGTCGGATAGAAGAGCAACTCGAGCCGCGGAGAACCGCGGCCCTCCGGAAATCCCGCGTCGGCCAGCAGCCGGCGCGCCTCCGCGACATCGGTGGCGACGCCGGGCGCTGCGGTGTAGCCCGCGCAGTCCGGCGGTGTGAAGGCGACGGCGGCGAGATCGTTCTGGAGGATGCTACGCGTCAGTGCCGGCCGATCCAGAGCGAGAGCGAGGGCGCGGCGGACGCGCGGATCGCCGAGCGGACGGCGGGCGGTGTTGAAGCGGAAAAACTTGGTCGCCAGCAGCGCGCCCTGGTGGAGCAGCGGGGCGCGCGCCGGATCCTCGCGATAGGCCCGGACCTTCTCGACGTTGAGCGAGTTGGAGGTGACGTGGAGCTGGCCGGCCCGGAACATCGATTCCTGGGTCGCGAGGTTGTCCACGGGATAAAAAGCCACCTCGCGCAGCCGCACGCGCGCGCGATCCCAGTAGGTATCCGAGCGCTTGAGACGCACGACCTGGTTGGGTTTCCAGTCGGCGAGGACGAACGCGCCGTTGCCGACGTGATTCCCGGGCCGGGTCCACGCCGTGCCCCGGCGCTGCAGCGCGTCGAACTTCTCGATCGTCGGACGGTGCGCCGGAAACCAGGCGGGCAGCAGCGCGAGCGACGGCAGATACGGCACGGGATGATTCAGACTGAGCACGAGCGTGCGCGCGTCGACCGCGCGCGCGCCTACGTCCGCGAAATCGGCCCGCTTGCCGCCGTGGAAATCCGCGGCGCCGCGGAGGCAGTGGAGCTGCGGCGCGTATTCGTTCGCCAGCGCGGCCGTCAGCATGCGCCGGAAGCCGTAAACGAAGTCATCCGCCGTCACCGGGTCGCCGTTCGACCAGCGCGCGTCGGCGCGCAGGTGAAAGGTCCACGTGAGGCCGTCCGGTGACACGTCCCACCGCTCCGCCACGCCGGGGATGGGCCGCGAGGTGATGGGGTCGAGTTCGGTCAGCCCCTCCATCAGCGCCTTCGTCAGCGTGAACTCCTCCTGCGAGGTGGCGATCTGCGGATCGAGATCGCGCGGCTCAGCCTTCAGGGCGGCGTGCAGGACCTGCTGTTTGACGCCGGTGTCGACGAGGTTTTCGCGTTTGGCGCAGCCGGTGGTGATGGCGAGGAGGAGGACGCCGAGCAGTGGGGACCGGGCGAGGGAGGGCATGGAGGATCAGCGGGAGGGAGCGTGGGACGCGACGGGCTTCACCGGCGCGATCGTGGTGATGAAGCGGGCGCTGGCGGCTGGCTCCGCGAGTTCGAGGTAGAAGCTCTCGCGGCGCTTCGGCGGCACGTCGGGCGACGAGCCCTGCCAGAGCGTGAATGCGCCGGGCGCGGTGACCACCACGCGCATCACGACGCCGTTGCCGTAATCCACGTCGAACTCCACGCGATCGCGAAAGCCCGCTCCTCGCACGTCGCGCCAGTGCGCAAACGAGTTGGGCCGGCCCTGCGCGAACTCCGCATCCGGCGCGAAGCCGGCCGGCAGCCGCGCCTTGCCCTGCACGTGCAGCGCAAGACCGAGCCGCTGCGGTCCGCGCGTCGCCTCCACGGTGGCGGTGTCGACGAGCGTGTCGCCCTCGATGGCCAGCGTGCGCGCCGCCTTCGCGTCGTCGCGATACTTCGGCTGCGCGACGGACAGGCGCGCTGGCGTGGCGGCGTAGGCGAGGACCTCGCCGCGGGCGAAGCCGGCCTGGCCCTCGCCGTTGACGAGGGGCACGTTGTGGGCGAGGCCGCGCGCGTAGTAGCCCTTGTAGAGCGGCGAGCCGTAGCCGACGGTCAGCTTTCCCTTGCGATCGAGGAACTTGATCCA
>CAZENI010000177.1:0-11744 GCA_964513055.1 uncultured Opitutus sp. | reverse complement strand
GTAGAACGCCGAATAGTTGAGCGCCTCGTTCTGGCTGTGCGAGCGCGTGAGCTGCCCGTAGTGCACGAACACCTGCCAGCGGCCCGACTGCAGGATGGCCATGCGCGTCGACTCGAGGTTCCGGCCGGTGACCGGCGGGAGCGTGAACGGCCGCGGCGGCGGCGCCGGCGGATCGAGCAGCGTATTCCAGTCCCGGAGACGCGCCGCCTCGAGCAGGCCCAGCGTGGTCGGAAACACGCGGTAGGTCTCGGCGAAGAGCTCGCGGTTGGGCGCGGTGCCGATGCTGCCGCTGTCGGCGGGATTGGGGAGCTGGCCGTTGGGGAAACGGAGATACACCGGTGCGAGCATGAGATTTTCGGCGGTGGCCATCTCGTGGGCCAGCTCCGCGGCGCGACCGTGGAGGCCGGCGGCGGTGAAGAGGGAGAGCACGGCGCGCACGACGTAGCCGTTGTAGCCGAGCGACTGCTCGTGCCAGAGGTAGTCGCTCGTGATGCCCTCGGCCATCTGGCGGCGGAGCCCGTAGCGGCCGTCGAGCGCCGCGCGCCACATCGCTTCGTCCCCGAAGAGCAGGGCGACCTGCGCGACGGCGCACCGCTGCCACGTCGCGATGTTGTGGATGCTCTGGAAATTCTTGTTCAGCGCGGCGACCTCCGGCTGGAAGAAGCGCTCGCGCCAGCGCTGCCGCTGCGTCGCGGGGACCGCGTCGCCCAACACGCGCACCGCCTCGGTGAACTTCACGAGATTCGTGGCCTCGGTCAGCGTCTGCCAGAACAGCCGCGCCTCCTGGCCCTCGCGCTGCGGCGTCCACTTCAGGAAATTATCCGCGTAGAAATCGAGCTGCCCGCGCACCCAGTCGGCGTAGCGCGCCTCGCCCGTGAGGCGGAACAGCCGCGCCGCGCGCAGGATGGTCTCGACGTGCCGGCCGCGAAAGCTGACGACCCACCAGGCCTTGAGCTTGGGCGTGATTTCGATGCGCGGGTCCGACGGGCTCGAGAAGAACGCCGCCTCCTCGTGCGGGATCTTCTCCGTCCACGTGACGCGCGATCCGTCCTTCGGGCTCACGCCGTCGTGCGACCAGCCCGGCACCCACTCCACGCGATCGCGGTGCCGCGCGATCCAGGCGTCGACCTCCGCGCGCTCCTCGCGCAGCCACGCGCCCCATGCCGGATCGGAGGCCACGCGCTGTTTCGCGCCCGCCCAGTCCTCCACCGCGGCGCGCCAGGGGCGGCCCGCGGCGTCGTAGACCTTGAGTTCGGCGAACTGCTTTTCCGGTTCCGGCTTGGGAAACGCCTCGGATGCGGTCGCCAGCGTTGCGCCCGGCAAGCAGACCGCGATGACCAGCCGAAGAAGGAGGTGCATGGTCCAAGGAGAACCCCCGGGGCCGCACACGGCAATGTCGGACGCTCCGTAGCATTCGTTCTTTCCTCCGGGGCGGTGGCCGTGGACGCTGGAGTCACCCGCTTCACCCATGCCCACCCCGTGCCGCTTCGCCCTGCTGTGTCTTTCGCTCCTCGTCTCGCTCGCGTCTCTCGCGTCCGCCGCCGAGTGGACCATTTCCACGGTGGCCGGCACCGGGGTGGCCGGCTTCTCCGGCGATGGCGGCCCGGCGACGGCGGCGCAGATCAACGATCCCTTCGGCGTCGTGCGCGGCCCCGATGGCGCGCTGTGGTTTTGTGAATACACCGGCCAGCGCGTCCGCAAGATCGCGCGCGACGGCACCATCAGCACGGTCGCGGGCAACGGCCAGCGCGGCTACACCGGCGACGGCGGCCCGGCGCTGGCGGCGTCGTTCAACCGGCCGCACGAGATCCGGTTCGATGCGGCGGGGAACTGTTACGTCGCCGACATGGTGAACCACGCCATCCGGCGCATAGACGCGAAGACCGGCATCGTCACGACCTTCGCCGGCAACGGCAGCGGCCAGAAAGGCTACGCGGGCGACGGCGGCCCGGCAATCCAGGCGGCGCTGAGTTCGCCGCACAGCATCCAGTTTGGCCCGGACGGCGATCTCTACATCTGCGACATCGGCAACCACGTCGTCCGGCGCGTCGACATGAAGACGGGCCTGATCCACGCGTTCGCGGGGACGGGCAAACCGGGGCCGACGCCCGATGGCGCGCCGATCACCGGCACGCCGCTGCGCGGCCCGCGTTCGATCGATTTCGATCGCGCGGGCAATCTCTGGCTCGCGACGCGCGAGGGAAACCAGGTGTTCAAGTTCGACCTGAAGGCGGGCAAGATTCACCACGTCGCCGGCACGGGGGCGTCGGGATTCACCGGCAACGGCGGCCCGGCGAAACTCGCCACGCTGAGCGGCCCGAAGGGCATCGCGCTGGATCGCGCAGGCAACGTCTGGCTGGCCGACACCGAGAGCCACACGGTGCGGATGGTCGACATCGCGACCGGGAAGCTCGAGCTGATCGCCGGCACCGGCAAGAAGGGCAACGGCCCTGACGGCGATCCGCTGGGTTGCGCCATGGCGCGTCTGCATGGGATCTTCGTCGATGCCGACGGCGCGATCTACATCGGCGACAGCGAGGCGCACCGCGTGCGGGTGTTGCGGAAGAAGTGACCGTGGCAGGGAGTCCGCACGGCCGAGTCCCTGCCGCGCTTAGTTCGGGAGGCGTCCTGCGACCCGGCGGCCGCCGATGATCGTGGCGTGCAGGTTCACCTGATCGTCGAGCAGGATGAGATCGGCGTCGTGGCCGACGCACAGCAGGCCCTTCTTCGCTTCGCCGATGATGCGCGCGGGAACGACGGTGCTCATCTTCAGCGGCGTCGTGAGGCCGAAGCCCCAGGCGACGAAATTCCTGAGCATCGCCAGCAAAGGCGTGGCGCTGCCGCCGAGCGCGGCGACGCCGTCGACCACGTTGCCGCCGGTGAGCGCGAGCCGGTTGGCCTTCAGGATGACTTTCACGCCGCCCATCTGGTATTCGCCCGGCTCGCAGCCGGTGGCGGAACAGGCGTCGCTCACGATCGCGATCCGATCGCTCCCGCAGGCCGCCAGGATGATACGGATCATCTCGACGGGCACGTGGTAGCCATCGGCGATGATCTCGCCGGAAAACGCTGAATGGGAGAGGAGCGTGCCCATGCCCATCATCTCGGTGCCGAGCCAGCCCTCGGGACGCGGACGGCGCGTGGGCCAGTCGACGGCGTTGTTGGCGTGGACAAAGTGCCGCGCGCCGAACGCCGCGACGCGGCGCAGCTCGAGCATCGAGGCGCGGGTGTGCCCGATAGTCGGCACGCAGCCGCGCTCGTGGAAGAAGCGGCAAAACTCGGCCGACCCCGGCCGCTCCGGCGCGTGCGTGAAGATGCGGATGGTGCCGCGCGAGAGCTTCCAGAACTTCTCATACTCGGAGCGGACCGGGTCGCGCAGGCACTCGAGCTTGTGCGCGCCGCGTTTCTCCGGGTTGAAATAGGGGCCCTCGACGTGGATGCCACGGAAGTTCGGATACAGCGCGCCGGCGGCGTGCTGGTCGCCGAGCGTGCGGAGCGCGGCGCACATCTGCTCGTGCGTCTCGGTCATCACCGTCGGCAGCAGCGAGGTCACGCCCTGCTGCGCATGGTAGCGGAGGGCGAGATTGTTGCCCGCGGCGTGCGCGGCGACAAAGTCGTGCGTGACGGCGCCGTGGTTGTGGATGTCGACGAGGCCCGGTGCCAGGATCAGCCCGTCGCAGTCGACTGTGCGCGTGCGTTTCGGCAGGCCGCCGGCCGGTTCCTCGCCGATCCAGATGGCCGCGATCGTGTTTCCCAAGGTGAGCAGCGAGCCCTCGACGATGGCGTCGGGGAAGGCGAGGCGGCAGTGGCGGTAGAGGGTCGGGCGGGCCGGAGAGGGTTTCACGGGCGGATTCATCGGGCGGTTTTCATCGTCCAACGGATGCCCTCGATGAGATGCGTGCGATAGCGGGGATCGCGCCAGGTTTCCTCCCAGTCGCCGAGTGCGGTGTAGAACACGCGGCCTTCGCCGTGGGTCCTGACCCACGCGACGGGAAAAATCTTGTCGGCCTGATTCAGCTTGGGTGCCTGCAGATCGAGGCTCGCCGGATCGAGGCTGAGCAGAAGCTGCACCTGGCTGCGGTCGAAATTCTTGAACTGGTAAATATCGTCGGCGAACGCGAAGCTCGCGGGCAGATGGCGCGTCGCGGGATGCGTGCGGTCGTTGACCTTGATCGCGACCTTGGTCTGCGGATTTTGCGCGGTGCGCCACGGGCGGCGATCGTAGTTGGCGCCGAGCATTTCCCCGAAGGCAGGGATGCCCTGATATGTGTTCGCGGTCGAATGAATCCCCGTGAACGCTCCACCGGCTTTCACCCACGCGATCAGCGCATCCTTGTCGACGCCGGGCGGATTGATCGCCGTGAAGAAGACGACCGCACGGTAGCCGCGCAGGGCGGCGGCGGTGATCGCGGTTCCGTCCTGGGTGATCGTGACATCGAACACACCGCGACTGAGTTCGGAGAAATGCCGCTCGGCGACCGAGAGTTCGCCGGACTTCGGGCGGCGGATGACGTCGTTGTCGGACGACATCGGGTTGGCGAAGAAGAGCACCCTGGGCAGGTCCGCGGCCGTCACCGGGCCGACGGCGGCGAGCGTGACCAGGAGCAGAAGCGCGGTGCGCACGGCGGTCAGCGCTTCGCGCCCGGCAGGGCTGACAGGAGCTGGAGGGCGGCCTCGTTCTTGTATTCGCGCGCGATGTCGAGGGCGGTGACGCCGAGCTTTGAGACGACGGACGGATCGACCTTTGCATCGAGGAACAACTGCACCATCTCGGCGCTGCCGCTGGCGGCGGCTTCGTGGAGCGGGGTGCCGCCCCGCTCGCTGAGCGTCATCGGGTTGGCGCCGCCCTTGAGCAGCGCACGGGCGCTGGCGACGCGGTCCTTGGCGGCGGCGTTGTGCAGGGGCGTCCAGCCCGCGTTGTCGCGCACATCCGGCTTCGCCTTCCGGGCGAGCAAGGCCTCGAGCAGGGCGACGTTGTTGCGCTCGACCGCGAGGTGCAGCGGCGAGCGCTTGCTGCGGTCGGGCTGGTCCACATCCGCGCCGGCGGCGAGCAGGAGCAGCGCGATCTCAGTGCGATTGCGCAGAATCGCCTGGTGCAGCGGCGTGAGCGCCTCGTCCTTGCCGCGGCGTGCGCGCGCCGGGTCCGTCGCGAGGTGCAGCTTCACGTCGGCCGTGTCGCCGCGCGCAATGGCCTCGTCGATCGTCGGGTAACGCGGCATCGGCGCCACGGTGGAGGACACGCCCTGCGCCGGGACCGCGAGGCCGGCGGTCCAGACGATGCCGTTGAGGACGAGTTTGCGGAAATTGTCGTCGGACCAGTTGCGATGGAAATGACCGCCCGTGAAGCCGAACGCCCGCGGGCGTCCGTCGCCGCCGGCCACCCAGCCCAGCGTCTGCGGCTCGCGTTTCTCGAGCGCGGCGCGGACGGCGGCGTTGCCGGAGCGCGGCCCGTCCTCGCCGAGGATGCCCGCCGGCGGCACGGCCTGCAGCACGGGCGTCACACCGGGCCGGAAGCGCAGGTGGAAATACCACTCGTCGTCGATCGCGAACGCCCCGACGCCCTGCGTCACCGCATGCTTCGCCAGGAGCGGCTCCGACATCTTCCAGAGCGGATTGACCGACCACTCGGTTTCGAAGCGGCCGCCGATGGACTCGAGGAGGAAATCCGCGAGCGGACCGCGCGACGGCTCCAGCGCAAAATGCAGGACGGCGAGTCCCTTGCCGGCGCCCACGTGCTGGCGCAACGCGGCGACTTTCCCCTCGGCGACGTGGCGGTCCAGCCCGTCTGAATACAGCACCACCGCCTGCGCCGCGGCCAGGGCGGAGGCCTCCGGCCAGCCGGCGCTGACCTCGGCGCGGGCCGGCAGGCCGCTGGCGTTGAGGGCGGTGGCCAGCAGGGCGGCGCCCTCCGGGAAGCGATGCTCGCCGGGCCCGTGGCTCGGATCGCCGGCGATGAAGAGAATCACGGGCGCCGCGGCCGACCGGCCCGCGACGGCCAGCAAAAACAGCACCCACCCCATGCGCGCATGCGCGCTGCCGAACATCATGGCCGGACTATTGAACGCGTCGCGTCGCGGTCAAACGCGATTCCGGCCGGCGGGCGGCGGCGGATTGCGGCGGCTTACGACGGCGGCGCGTCGAAGCGCCGCGCCGCCACCGCGACCAGCTCGACGAAAACGTGGGTCACGCCGGTCGCGGCGACGGTGTCGATCGCGCGGCTCACATCCTTCAACAGCGCGCGCTTCGCCGTCGCGGCGTCGGCGCCAACCCGGCAGGCGAAGTCCCAGCGATCGAATCCCTCGGGCAGCCGCTTCTTTCGCTCGCGGCTCACGTATTTGCGCACCTCGTGCTTGATCGTGTCGCGCACCCGGGCATCGGCCTTCCGCGGGTCCTGCAGGGCAAAGAGTTTTTTCATGTCTGGGCCCATCACGCGGCGGGCGGCGGTCGCGGGCAAACTATTCCGGTCGGCGCAGGCGCAGCCTTGTGATTCGCGGCCGGACGGCGCAGCGTCGGCCCGCCAGCTTCTGGCATCACGACCACCGCGAAGAACCCCCATGAACGCTTCTCACCGCACTGCGATCGCCGCGACTTCCGGGCGACGGCATTTTCTGAAACAGGCGACGACCGCGACTGCCGTGACGGCGGGCGCCGCGATCCTGAAGACGCCGGTCTACGGGCAAAATCAGGCGCCGTCGCCGGGGCGGGTAGTCGGCGCCAACGACCGGCTCGTCGTGGCGGTGATCGGCCTCCAGCGCGGGCGGGCCCATATCAGCGGCCACCTAGGCGTGAAGAACGTCGACGTCGGTTTCGTTTGCGAAGTCGATTCCGTGCGCCTCGCCGAGGGACGGAAACTGGTGACGACGAAGCGGCCGGAACTCACGCCGACGGGCGTGGGCGACTACCGCCGGCTGCTCGAGAACAAGGATGTCGACGTGATCTCGATCGCGACGCCGAATTTCTGGCACGCGATCATGGCCATCCAGGGGTGCGAGGCAGGCAAACACGTTTACGTGGAGAAACCGGGCAGCCACAATCCGTTCGAGGCGGAGGCGATGGTGGCCGCGGCGAGGCGATCCGGGCGCGTGGTCCAGATGGGCAACCAACGGCGGAGTTATGCGGCCGTGCGGGCGGCGATCGAGCGGCTGCGCGCCGGCGCGATCGGGCCGGTGCGCTATGCGCGTTGCTGGTATGAGAGCGCGCGGCCGGGCATCGGCGTGGGGAAGCCGGCCGCCGTGCCGTCGACGCTGGACTATGCGCTGTGGCAGGGACCGTGTCCGGAAAAGCCCTACCAGGACAATCTCGTGCACTACCACTGGCACTGGCGCTGGCATTACGGCGGCGGCGAGCTGGCGAACAACGGCATTCACACGCTCGATCTGGCCCGCTGGGGGCTGGGGGTGGATTACCCGAAACGCGTTTCCTGCGTGGGCGGGCGGTATCACTTTCGCGACGATCAGGAGACGCCCGACACCGGGGCGGTCACGTATGATTTCGGCGACAGCGGGGCGTCGTGGGATTTCAGCTCGTGCACCGCGCGGAAGGCGGAGGCGAATCCCGCGGTGGTGTTTTACGGCGACAAGGGTTCGCTGCACATTTCCTACGCCAACGACTACACGATCTTCGATCCCGACGGGAAGGAAGTGGAGAAGAAGAGCGAGGGACGCGGCACGGACGCGCCGCATTTCCAGAATTTCGCGGACGCGATCCGGCTGGGCACGGCGTTGAATTCACCGATCGCGGAAGGGCAGAAGAGCACGATGCTCTGCCATCTCGGGAACATCGCCTACCGCACGGGCCGCACCCTCGAGGTGGATCCGAAGACGGGGCGCATCCTGAACGATCCGGCGGCGATGCGGCTCTGGAAACGCGAGTATCGGGCGGGGTGGGCGCCGAAGGGCAGCGCCTAGCGGCACGCGCGGGTGTGCCGAGAAAGCCGCACTCGCGTTTCGCTCCGAACTTCGAACCAGCGGCTTGGGGTCAAGCCGCTCCACCTTCAGTCACCTTTGGAAGCGGCCAAGGCCGAGGAAGCCGATCGGCAGTGGGGTCGCTCCCGTCTGGGCGAGATCGGCGAGCGCCTCGCCGATCACGCTGGCGAACTTGAACCCGTGGCCGCTGAAGCCCGCCGCGACGAACACCCGCTCGTGCCGCGGGTGCCGGTCGATGATGAAATGGCCGTCCGGCGAATGGGTGTAGAGACAGGTCCGCTGCGCGAGCACCGGCCCGTCGGCGTCCGGAAGGTGGCGCCGCAGGCAGTCGCGGAACGTCGCCTCATCCTCCGGGAGGACGCCGCGTTCCACCGTCTCCGGATTGGTGGGACGCAGCGGCGCGTGCAGCGCGATTTTCAGGCCGGGACCGAGCGTCATCATCGGGAACCCGTAGTAGAGCGTGCCGTCGAGCCGGTCGACCATCCACACCGGAAACGAGCCCAGTCGGAATTGCTCCGGTCGTTTCGGCCACACCCAGCCGAGCACCTGTCGCGTTACGGACAGTTCCACCCCGAGGTCCGCCACCAACCGGCTGCTCCACGCGCCGCCGGCGAGGATCAGGCGATCGGCCCGATACGTGCCGCGCGACGTCGTGACGCTCACGTCGGTCGTCGTGGCTTCCCAGGCGTGCACTTCTTCGTGGCCATGGATCACCGCGGTGCGCTGCAGGGCGCGATCCACGAAGGCGGAGATCGCGAGTTCCGGCAGGAGAAACCCCGCCTGGGGTTCGAGCATCCCGATCCAGGCGTCGGGCACGTCGAATTGCGGAAACGCGCTCCGGACCGCGGCGCGGTCGAGCACCTCGTGCGGGAGCCCGTGTTCGCGCGCCGAGCGCAACGAGCCGCCGACGATGCCGCCCTCGGCGGGGCCAAGATAGAGGCCGCCCACGAGGTGCAGGATCTTCTCGCCGCTGTCCGCCTCCAGCTCGGACCAGAGCGCATGCGCCCGCTGCAGCAACGGCACGTAGTGCGGATGCTCGTAGTAGGCCGTGCGCGTCACGCGCGTGTAGCCGTGCGAACTGCCGCGCGAGTGGGGAATGTCGAACTGCTCCAGCCCCAGCACGCGCAGGCCGCGGCGCGCGAGCGCCCAGCAGGTGGCCGCGCCCATCGCGCCGACACCGACGACGATGACGTCGAAATGGCGCTCGCTCACGGGGCGGCGCCGGTGACGCTGACCGGGATAGCGTAAAGGGATTTGCGCGCCGTGATGAAGAGAGTCTTCCCGTCGACGCCGCCGAAGCAGAGATTCGCGGGCGCTTCCGGCACGAGGATTTTACCGATGCGGCTGCCATTTGCCGCGAAGATGTGCACGCCGTCTCCCGCGCTCGACCAGACGCGGCCGGCGCGATCGACGCGGATGCCATCCGGGCCGCCCTTGTCGATGGTGCAGAAGACGCGGCCATTCGTCACCGTGCCGTCGGCGGCGACATCGAAGGCGCGGATGTGCTTCGGCGCGCCGGAGTCGGCGACGTAGAGCGTCTTCCCGTCGGGCGAAAACGCGAGGCCGTTGGGCTGCACAAAATCCTTCACGACGGCGGTGGTCCTGCCGGTTTTCGGATCGTGGCGGTAGACGTAGTTCCCCGGCTGCTGCTTGTCCTCCTTCTGCTTCGTCTGCGGATTGGTCTTCAGCCCGTATTCGGGATCGGTGAACCACACGGTGCCGTCGGCGCGCACGACGACATCGTTCGGCGAGTTGAACTTCCGGCCCTCGAAGGCATCGACGAGCGTCTTCACCGTGTTGTCGGCCTGGAGAATCGCGACGCGCCGGCCGGAGTGCTCGCAGGTGAGGAGGCGGCCCGCGGCGTCGAGCGTGTTGCCGTTGGCATTACGGCTCGGCTTGCGGAAGGTCTTCACGCCGCCGGCGGCCGTCCAGGATTTCAGCTCGTCGTTCGGGATGTCGCTGAACACGAGTTCGCCGGTCGCCTTGAGCCAGACCGGGCCTTCGATGAAGCCCATGTCACCGGCGAGCTTCGTGACTTTCGCGTCGGCGGGCACGCAGCGCGCGAACTCGGCGGGTTGATCGATCGGAAGGTCGGCGGCGGTCACCGCGCCGGCGGCGAGGCCGAGTGCGATCGCGAGCGGGAGGAGGCGGGGGTTCTTCATGGCGGGGATGAAAAGCGCGCGGCGTTACTTCTTCTTCGCGGGGGCGGCGTTGAGCTGGGTGACGGTGTAGCCCTTCGCGCGCAAGCGGGTGATCAATCCGTCCTTGCCCGACATGTGGCCGACGCCCACGAGGACGAATTCCACCTCGGGCGACTTGGCGAGCTCCTCGATTTTCGGCAGCCACGCGACGTTGCGGGACACGATCAGCTCCCGGTAGATGGCGGGGTGCTTCGCGCGCATGTCCTTCAACATGAGCTCGTCGATCTTCGCGTCGTCGCCGGCTTTCCAAGCCGCGAGCAGTTGATGAAGCAAGGTGGGCAGCTCGCTGAGGTCCTCGATTGAACGGGTGACCATCTCGCTTTCGTGGCCGGCGCCCATCTGCGTGAGAAACTGGAGGTGCCGCTCGAAGGTCTCGAGTTCGCCGGTCTTCTTGCCGGCGGCGGCCGCCTGCTTGAAGTAGCGGAGATCGACGCCCTCCATCGTGACGCCGAGTTTCTGCAGCTCCAGGACGGTCATCATCACCGTGAGCAGCCAGGGCTTCATCATGACCAGTTGCTCCACCGGCAGGCCCGCCCTGGCCCCGTGGGCCTTCACGGCGCTCCACGCGGCCGGAGTGAGGACCTTGTCGAGCGTGCGCCCGTCCATGAACATGCCCTCGGCGAGCACGAGTTGCTGCGTCTCCGGGGATTGGAGACGACCGACATCGGTTTCAAAGTAGAGCGCGGAGCTGGCCGCAAACGCCTGGTCGAACTCCCGGGGCAGGGGCAGGTCGGCGGCGCGCAAGACGTGGCACGTGCCGCCGAGATAAAGCGTCGAGGTGCCGCGCGTCACCTTCCAGACGGAGCTCTGCGCCGGCAACGACAGGGGGACGAGACAGAGGCCGAGCAGGCCGGCGAGGAGGCGGGAAGACATGGTGGGGAAGGGGAGGCCGCGGAGCTGAGATGGAAAAGCCGCGCAGTGCAACGCGGAGAAACCGCTCCGGCGCCGCCGGCGCGCCGAAAAATGGGCTGGGCTTGCCGGCGGCAACCGCGGCAACATCCGCGGCGTGGATACCCCGCGGAAAATCGCCCTCGTCACGGGGGCCGGCTCAGGCATCGGACGCGCGTGCGCGTTGAAACTGCTGGAGGCCGGCTTCGCCGTGGTGCTCGCGGGGCGCCGGGCGGAGCCGTTGGCGGCGACGGCGGGTGAGAGCGGCGCCGCGAAGGAGCACACGCTGGTGGTGCCGACTGACCTCACCGATCCGGAGTCGGTGCGCGCGTTGTTTCGGCGCACCCGGGAGGTATTCGGCCGGCTCGATGTGTTGTTCAACAACGCCGGAACCAATGCGCCCGCGGTGCCGCTGGAGGATCTGCCGCTGGCGGAGTGGCGCGCGGTCATCGACACGAATCTCACCGGCGTCTTCCTCTGCACGCAGGAGGCGTTTCGCATGATGAAGGCGCAGACGCCGCAGGGCGGCCGGATCATCAACAACGGTTCGGTGTCCGCGCAGGTGCCGCGGCCGAATTCCGCGCCTTATACCGCGGCCAAGCACGCGATCACCGGGCTGACGAAGTCGACCGCGCTCGACGGCCGCGCCTTCCACATCGCGTGCGGCCAGATCGATATCGGAAATGCGGAGACGGCACTCTCGAGCCGGATGAGGACAGGCGTGCTGCAG
>CAZENI010000176.1:0-14297 GCA_964513055.1 uncultured Opitutus sp. | reverse complement strand
TCTGGGGCTCAAATCTCACCTCACTCTGTGACCCACTGAAATCCGCGAATAACCTCTTTTATCCGCATCGAAAAACTTCAAAACGAGTCGCGTGGTGACGGTTTCGGCGTTGAACCACCCGCCGCTTTCGCGTGGAACATTTTTGCCGGACTTGGGCAACTCGTAAACGGGCTTTTCACTCGCGCCCCCGCCTTTTTTTGCAGCTGATTCGGCCGCCAGCGACGTCGAAAAGCCCGTCACCGCGAGGACTAAGGCGATTAGACGGTAGGGTCGCATTGATGGGGCCTGTCGTTCGACACGAAACAGGCGCGGAAGTTCGGACCGCACGCCTGCGGCACGGCGTAGGTCATGCCCTCCGCCTGCACTGCCTTTTTCGTTCCCGCCGGCACAGACCCTCAGTTGGAGCCGACGGTGGATATTCCGCGCCTTTTCCCGGCGCCACCCGCCACGACGGCTCATGGCGATCGATGATCGAGACGCCACGGCGGCATCGCTGCGCACTCATCGGATGCCGCTGGCAGGCTTGATGTGAATCAACAGCTCTCTGCAAGGTAGCGCCGAAAAGACGGATTCCTTTTGAGGGATTTTTCCGCTGCTGGCGTTGAAAGGGGGTGCGGTATCTGCACGCGCGCGTATGGCGGATAAAGCGAGATTTTCCATGGTTCTCATCGTCGCGCTTGGCTTATCAGCCTGCGCCTCGAGGCCGTTGCCGTCGGAGGCAGCCGGAATCATATTGATTTCCGTGTCGTCGGTCGCGGTGGACGTCCAGCGACCGACATTGCGAATGAACGACGGCTACCTCGAACTCGAAGGCTACGTTTCACGGCAGCGCGATGCCGAGACGACGGCTGATACGCACATCGACATTGTATTCCTGGATGTTGTCGGGCGCGTGCTCGCAATCGACATGACGCGATTTAACCCGCGCAGCCTGCCGCGCACGCGGCGGCTGCCACAGCCGCACGGCCACTATCGGATTTTGATTCCGCAACTTCCGCCCGAGACCAGGGTGATTGAGGTCCGCGCCCACGATGGGGCGCACGAAACGCGGCCAGGCAACTGATTCGTGCGCTCAAAATCGCCCAACGCGTCCAAGCCTGAGCGCTTGCGCCGAGACCAGAAGCCGGAATTCGGAACCGCGGGCATCGTCATCGGTTTGCTCGTCGGGCTCGCCTTGGGCTTCATTGCGGAGCTGGTTGCCGGTGGCGGCATGATCGTCATGCAGGCGGGCGGTGCGGCCGGAGCCCTTGTCGGAGTGGCAGTTGAAGGTGTGCGGTTCTGGTTGCAGAAACGCAGGTGAATCGGCCTGTGCCGTGCAGGGTTCTTGAGAAAATGCATAGTTTTTCGCGGATATTGCGGAGAATGAGACACACGTCTTCTGCGATGCTGGAGCGTGATGAAACGAACCAGCAGTTTTCGCGACGCGCGCGGTGCGCCGATGATCACGGTAGCGTGCTTCAGCGGCATTCTCGTGATGGCGTCCCTATCCGGCTGCCAAGATCGGCGGATTGAATCCTACGAAATTGCGAAGGAATTTGCGCCGGTTGCCGCTGCCGCAAGCCATGCGGGACATGCCGCCGAGGGTGCGCCCGCGCCCGCCGCCGAACGCTCGGAGCCGTTGATTTGGAGCGCGCCCTCTCATTGGAAATTGAAGCCGGCGTCCGCGATGCGGCGCGCGAGCTTCGGCGTTCCCATGGCCGATGGCACCGAGGCCGACCTTTCGATTTCCGTGCTCGGCGGCGCAGCGGGCGGGTTGCCGGCGAATGTGAATCGGTGGCGCACGCAGCTCGGTTTGCCGGAGCTGGGCGCGGACGACATCGCGCGCGCGGCAGAGACGATTACCGCGGGTGGAATTACGTTCACGCTCTTCGATCTCGCCGGGAAAGCGAATGGCGGGGAGGTGCGGATGCTCTCCGCCGTGGCAGAGTTCGAAGGGCAGAGCTGGTTCTTCAAGCTGACGGGGCACGACCACTGCGTCGGGGTCGAGAAGCCCGCGTTCGTCGCCTTTCTGCGTTCCGTCAAAACCCGTTGAGTCATGCGCCCGTTCCTTTCCTCCGCCCTCGGCCTCTTCACTTCGCTCCGCTTCACGGTCGTGCTGATCGTGCTGTCGATTCTCCTCGTGCTCGCGGCGACGCTCGATCAGGTGAACCTCGGGTTGCTCGCCGTGCAGGAAAAATACCTGCGCACGTTCATCGTGTTCGGCCGGCTGCCGGGCACGGATATCGCCCTGCCGCTTTTTCCCGGCGGGTATCTCGTCGGCGGTTTGCTGCTGCTGAACCTGCTGACGGCACACATCTATCGCTTTCGGCTTTCGTGGCGGAGCACCGGCCTATTGCTCACCCATGCCGGACTCATCCTCCTGCTCGTCGGCGAACTGCTCACCGGCCTTTGGCAGCGCGAGAGCCTGTTGCAGCTTCGTGAAGGCGAAACGCGGCGCTACACCGAAGACTTCAACCGCACCGAGCTCGTCTTCATCGACACCAGTGGTGAAAAAACCGACCGGGTGATCGCGGTTCCGGGGACGTTGGTCGCGGAGCGGGGCGCGATTCAGGATCCGTCGCTGCCGTTTCAGGTGCGGGTCGCGGACTACCTCCCGAACGCCGAGCTCCAGATGCGCAGCCAGTCGCCGCACGCGCCGGCGAGCCCGGCCACTGAGGGCGTGGGTCCGCGGATTGCGGTGCAGCGGCTGAATCCGACCTCGAAGTCCGACGAGCGCAACGTGCCCGCGGCCTTCGTCGAGATCTCCGTGGCTGGCCGCTCGCTCGGCACGTGGCTCATATCGACCGGTCTGGCGGAGCTGCAGTCGTTCACGCTCGAAGGCCGCACCTGGCAACTCGCGCTGCGCGCGAAGCGCTATTACGCGCCGTTCAGCATCACACTGATCAAGGTCACCCATGATGTGTATCCCGGCTCGGAGATTCCGAAAAACTTTGCGAGCCGCGTGCGCGTGCGCAGCGACGACGGTCGCGATGATCGCGAGGTGACGATCTTCATGAACAATCCGCTGCGCTATCGCGGCCTCACGTATTTCCAGCATCAGATGAACAAGGCCGAGGGCTTCACCGGCCTGCAGGTCGTGCGTAACCCGAGTTGGGTGCTGCCGTATGTCTCGTCGACGATGATGGGCCTCGGGCTCGCGGTCCACTTCAGCTTTCACCTGCTCGGCTTCGTTCGCCGTCGCCCTGCCGCGAATCGCGCGGCGCTCGCCACATGAAAAAACTCCTTCCGTATCTCGTCCTGCTGGCCGCGGTGATGGCCGTCGCCAGCACTCTGTTGCCGAGTCGCCAACGATCCGACTTCGATGTCGCCACCGTTGGGCGGCTGCCCGTGCTCGTGAACGGCCGGCTGAAACCGCTCGATACCGTCGCGCGCACGTCGCTCCTCGTGTTGCAGGGCCGCCAGCGGGTCGTGACGCCCGACGGTCGCGCGCTCGTGCCGATGGAGTGGCTGCTGGATGTGCTGTATGCTCCGGCCGCGGCGGACGGCTACCGGCACTTTCTCGTCGAGAACCAGGAGGTGCTCGACCTCTTCGGGCTGCGTCCGGCCGAGGGCGACGGAGGGAAGCGTTTCTCCTACGCGCAACTCGCGAAAGGCATCGCGGAACTGGATCGGCAGGCGAAGCTCGCGGACGAGGTGGAGGCGCCACTGCGGACGCCGTTTCAAAATCAGGCGCTGAAATTGCGCAATCGCCTCGTGCTCTATCAACGGTTGAAATATACGATGCAGCCGCCGGATGCGCGCGGATTCTTCGCGGACGTGACGCAACTCGACGCCACGCTCCCCGCGAACCTGGCCGCCGTGCGCGCACGCCAGCGCGGCCAGCCGCACGACGAGGCGGCGTTCAGGAAAATGGCGGAGCTGGTGCAGGCGTTCGACTCGATGGCCACAGCGGGTTACCTCATCGCGATTCCACCCGCTGGTGCGAACGCGGACCTCAACGCATGGAAGACGCCCGGGCAGGCGCTCGTCGATTCAGTCGAGGCCGGCGCACTCGATCGCACGGTGCTCGCCTATGCTACGCTGGGCCGAAACTGGGGAAGAGTCGGGCCGGGAGGGATGAACGTATCGGCATTCAATCAGGCGGCGGCGACACTGCACGACCGACTCGCTGAATCGTATTCCGGGCCGCTCGCGAAAGCCGCGATCGAAACGCGGTTCAATGCCGCGCAGCCTTTCTACACGAGCATGGTGTTGTTCGTGGTGGCGTTGATCGCCGCACTGGCGTCGTGGCTCGTGTGGCGCGACGTGCTGCGGCGAATCGCGTTTTGGCTGGTGGGACTCGCGTTTGTGCTGACCACCGCGGGCATCGTGGCGCGGATGTGGATCGAAGGCCGGCCGCCCGTGACGAATCTCTATTCGTCCGCGTTGTTCGTGGGCTGGGTGGCGGTGGCGCTCTGCCTCGCGATTGAGGCGATCTATAAGAACGCGGTCGCGAGCGTGGCCGCCGCGGTGATGGGCTTCTGCGCGCTCGTGATTGCGCATCACCTGTCGATGGCCGGCGACACCATGGAGATGATGCGCGCGGTGCTCGATTCGAACTTCTGGCTGGCGACACACGTCGTTACCATGGCGATGGGCTACGGCGCCGCGTTCCTCGCCGGATTCCTGGCGATCATCTACATCGTGCGCGGCGCACTCACGAAATCCCTGGACCGCCCCACCGCCGACGGGCTCGTGCGGATGGTTTACGGTGTCATTTGTTTCGCGACACTGTTCAACATCGCCGGGACCGTGCTCGGCGGCATCTGGGCGGATCAGTCGTGGGGCCGCTTCTGGGGTTGGGATCCGAAGGAGAATGGCGCGCTCATCATCGTGCTGTGGTATTCGCTGATCCTGCACGCACGCTGGGGCGGCCTGGTGCGCCAGCGCGGGCTGATGAACCTCGCAGTGTTCGGCAACATCGTGACGGCAGGGAGCTGGTTCGGCGTAAACATGCTCGGCGTCGGCCTGCACAGCTACGGTTTCACCGACTCGGCGGCGTTCTGGCTCGTCACGTTCGCCCTGAGCCAGCTCGCGGTGATGATGATCGCCGCGTTGCCGATAGAGAAATGGCGCAGCGGTGCGGCGATTTTCGGCCTCACGCCATCGCCGCGCGATCGCGCACCGGCCGCCACGCAAGTCGGAGCCCTCGAGGAGGCCACGCGCTGATTCTTTTTTCGATCACCTATGAAAAACAACTCAGGTTCCAGAGGACTCATTCGAGTAGTCGCATCGCTCGGGCTAATTGCCGCGCTGCTCTTCGCCGCGGGCTGCGAGTCGATGCCGTCGTCGACTCCGCGCTCGGCGCCTCCGCCGGCGCATCGTCACTAAGGTTTTTTTGCGGCGTATCGAATCGGCAGTTCGCGCATCTCCGTGGATGGAATTCACGGTGGAGGGTGTGCGTTGACCGATCAAAAGCTCGGATCGAGGCGAGTCGCTTGCAGTGACCCACGCCAACAGCGCCACGACTGTCGCGAGCGCCGGAAAATCCGGCAAAGGCGGCGCGCAGCTCTGGACGCAAAACTGTCTGCCTTGCCACAACGTTCGCTCGCCCTCGGCCTACAGCGATGGCGAATGGGACATCGTGATGCACCACATGCGCGTGCGCGCCAACCTCTCCGCGGCCGACACCGATACAATCACGAAGTTTCTACGATCGGCGAACTGAGGCGGCGCGATTCGGCTCGGGCCGACCGGATCGGACTCGGCGTTCCGCAGCTTAGGTCGATTCGCCGCTCGCGACCGCTCGCCGAGTTAATCGCTGTGCGATCCGGCCTGAAATATACAGAGGGGTGACGGGCGTGACCGACGTTCAAATCGTGTGGAAGCGTGCAACATGATGTCACACGCCTCGCGCAAAACACATGAAAATGAATCGCTCGGCATTCACGACCTGCCTGCGGCGCGCGTGCGCCGCTGCGGTCGTATTTATTGGTGGGACTGGCTTGGCCGCGACGCCATCGGCAGCGGCGGACGAATCGGACAACGGATCGTCGCCGTGCACGGGAACCGCGTCGGCCGGGTGTGTCGCCGGCAGCGGCCTGGACCGCATCTTCGTCCGGCTGGAGTGTCATGATCGCGCGGACTTGATTCTTCGCCCGAGTGCACTGGATGTTCGCGCCCAAGCGGTGCCAGCTCAGCGGCTGCAATTTGAAATCGCCGGATTGGATCTGCTCGACGGCCGGTCGCGCCAATATCGGCTTGCGGACCTCCCGGCCTGGCAATCGTCGCCTGACGACTTTTCGCCGGGCGCTCGCGCGGTGGGCCCGCTGCGCTGGACGTGGGCCTCGGCCACCTGGAAATTTTGAAGGCAGGTGGCGCTACTCGGGCCCGATCTGAAAACCTGCACAGTGTTCAGGCGAAACTGCGGAGAAATCAGACCTTCGAATCTGCGATGCTGGCGGCCATTCGCTAATCCATGAAAACCACCCTTCGCCTGTTTCTCATCGCCGCGGCGTTCGCGGCCGGTTTCGTCCGGCTCGCGTCGGCGAAAGACGCGCCGATGAAGTCCGAGCTTCTCCCGGCCTACGTGAAAATCGCCGATGCCCTCGCGGCCGCCGATCTCGCCGCAGCCAAAACCGCGGCCACCGCACTCGCCGATCACGCGAGCATGGCGGAGCAGAAGCAGATCGCCGAGCAGGCCGTGAGCGTCTCGAAGGCCGCGAATCTTTCCGCCGCGCGCGAGCGTTTCAAGCCGCTGAGCCTCTCGATCGAGCCGCTCGCCGCGGGGGCGGACGGCTTCACCGTAATGACCTGCGCGATGGCGAAAGCCGATTGGGTGCAGGTCTCGGGCGCAGTGAAAAATCCCTACTTCGGCCCATCGATGGTGAACTGCGGCGAGCCGAAAAAAATCGACGCCACGCCTGGGCACGGTTGTGGTGGGGCAGCACCCGCACCCGGGCACGATGGCCACGCGCAGCACGGCTGCAGTTAAATAATTTTTTGCCATGCGCGACGGCCGAATTTTCCGGTGGATGACAAGCTGGAACATTCACGCGGAATCCGGGCAATGACCCGGCATCCAGCCACGCGATCGGAAACGGCGGGTGGCTGGAACAGCCGGGGCGAGCGAACCCGTTCAGCGCGTCCCGCGCGGCACCGGGAAAAAATGACCATCACTTCCAATGTCGCCGGGGCGAGCGATCTGCCCATCGCGCTTCAGTCCACGGTGCTCGCCACGATGGCCAACGCCGCGCTCATCACCGATGCCGCCGGCGTGATTCAGTGGGTCAACCCCGCGTTCACTACGTTGACCGGCTACACGGCGAATGAGGCGATTGGCGCGACGCCGCGCCTGCTCAAGTCGGGCGTTCAAGACGCGACTTTCTATGAGAAATTCTGGCGAATCATTTCCGCCGGCCGCGTCTGGCGAGGCGAGTTCGCCAACCGCCGCAAGAACGGTGAGATTTTCTTCGACGAGCACACCGTCACGCCTGTGCGCGATGCCAGCGGCGCGATCACGCACTTCGTTGGAATCATGCACGACGTGACCGCGCGCCGCGGGCTAGAGCGCGGCCTTCGCGAGCAACTGGCGAGAGATCGCGACCTGTTCGAGCACGCGAGCGACTTGATCCAGTGCGTCGCGGTCGACGGGCGCATCCTCCATGTGAATGCGGCGTGGCGCCGGACGCTTGGTTACAGCCAGGAGGACATCGTCCGGCTGAAACTGGCGGACATCCTCCACCCCGCGTGCCGCGAGAAATGCCTCGAACGGTTCCACCGGATGGTCACAGGCGCGGGAGTGGATCGCGTCGAGGCGGAGCTCATCACGAAAATCGGCGATACCATCGCCGTCGAGGGCAGCGGTTATTACCAGTTGCTCGGTGGTGAGCCGCCGGCGGTGCGCTGCTTTCTTCGCGACATCACGGAAGCGAAGCGGTCCCACGAAGCCTTGCGTCGCGCGAATCGAGCGCTGCACGTCCTCAGTGCGTGTAATCAGGCCGTGGCACGAGCACGCGACGAGCGTGAACTACTGGAAACGATCTGCCGCATCGCCGTCGAGGGCGGGGGATATCAGCTCGCGTGGGTCGGCTACGCCGAGCACGACGAGCGCAAGACGGTGCGCGCAGTCGCACGCGCGGGCGCCGCCGCGGCGTATGTGGAGACTGCCAATATCGTCTGGTCTGATGGCGAGCGCGGGTGCGGGCCGACTGGCGTGGCGATCCGCACCGGCCGGCCGAGACTCGCGCGCAATCTCGACGACGATCCGGAAGTCACGTCATGGCGCGAGCACGCGCGCCGCTTCGGGCTCGCGTCTTCGATCAGCGTGCCGCTACTCGACAATGGGGCGGTGTTTGGCGCTCTGAACATCTATTCTTGTGAACCCGACGCCTTCGACGAGCAGGAAACGGCGCTTCTCGCCGAGCTCGCGGGCGACCTCGCTTACGGCATCGCCAGCGTGCGTCGCGACATCGAGCGCGAGCAACTCGAGGCACAACTCCGGCACGTGCAGCGAATGGAAACGGTTGGCACGCTCGCCGCCGGCGTGGCGCACGATCTCAACAACATTCTCACGCCTATCCTGGTCGCCGCATCGACAGTGAAAGATCGAATCGGCAATCCGGGCGATCGGGCCGCGCTTGAGTTAATCGAGCGAAGCGCGAAGCGTGGCGCCGAGGTGACCCGGCAACTGTTGACGTTTGGCCGTGGCAGCGAAGGCGGCAGGAGCGTGGTGCATCCGAGCGAGTTGAACGACGAAATCGTGAGACTCGCGCGCGAGACATTTCCGCGAAACCTCGTCATCACGGCCAGCGCCGGGGACGACTTGTGGCGCGTCGAAGGCGATCCGACACTCCTGCACCAGGTGCTGCTAAACCTGTGCGTCAATGCGCGTGACGCCATGCCGGAGGGCGGCACACTCGGCGTCACGGCCGAAAACGTGCCGTGGGTGGAGCCACACGCGCCGCTCTTCCCGCACGCGCAGCCGGGAAAATTCGTGGTGTTCTCAGTGGCGGATTCCGGCGGCGGGATTCCGGCCGAGATCATCGATCGGGTTTTCGACCCATTCTTCACAACCAAGGGTGCGGGCCGCGGGTCGGGGCTCGGACTGTCGATCGTGCTCGGAGTGGTCAGAAGCCACCGCGGTTTCGTGCGAGTCTCCCGCCAGCGCCCACGCGGCACCGTGTTTCACGTTTACCTTCCAGCCGTCTTGCCCGCGCCAGCGGCTATCGCCGGCGAGAACCGACCCAGCCGAGCGCCGGTCGGGAATGGCGAGCTCGTGCTGGTGGTCGATGATGAAGCGCCGATTCGAACGACCCTGCGGGCGGTGCTCGAGAAACACGGGTATCGCGTGTTGACGACGAGCGATGGCGACGAAGCGCTCCGTGTTTTTCGCGAACATCAGCGTGAGGTGAAGCTCGTGTTGACGGATGTCATGATGCCGAAGCTGGATGGCTTTGCGCTCGCGAAGCGGCTGCGTGAACTGGCGCCTGAGCTGCCGATCATCGCATCCAGCGGCCTGCACGAAAACGTTCCGAGCGGAGAGCGCTCGCAACTCGTCACGGCGCATCTCGCCAAACCCTACAATGTGGTGGAAGTCACGGATCTCATCCACCGTCTGCTCACACCCGCGCGGGCGAAGGAAGAAATTTCAACATTTCGTCGCGAAAGGTGAGGGGTTGGCGCGGCCGCAGTCGTTGAATAGAGAAATCTGCTGAATCATCAAACCGCCGGCTTCGTCGGCGACGACGACCGGCAAGGTGGAGTGGAGGACGACCATGAAAACCTCGAATTCGCGCACGAACCGATGGGGGCTCGTTGTTGCGGCGATAGTTCTCCCGTGGGTGACGTCGTGCGCGAGCCTGGGTGCGAAGCCGGCGCCAATCGAAGCGCGGCAGCCGCAGCCGAGCATCGCGCTCTGGGGGCGCACGTGGTGAACGCGCGAGTGATATCGTGAGACGACGTGGGAAAAGCTACTGGTTACCGCTCTGCCTCGCGCTTGGAGCGCTGCGTGCGGAGCCGGCGGCGAAACCGCCGGATGCGAAGCCCGAGTTGCCGAAAACCGGTGTCAATCTCGCGCGCCCAGCGGGCGGCTGGATCAATGTTGAGGTGGGCGGAAATCGCTTCGTTGTTTTGTTTTTCGATTCCGAGAAGAAGCCGGTGCCTGCAGACCGCCCCGGCGGCGTTGTGCGGTATGTCTACACGGCGCGGGAAAACAAGCCGCCTGTCCCGCTGGCTCGTTCAGAGGACGGGCGGAAACTCGTCACGCCGGCAAGAATCCGGCCGCCGCACGTCTTCCATGTGCACATCGTCCTGCGGGGAGAACGCCCCGAGGACGCGGACGAGTCCTATAACTTCCGCTATCCGGGATGAGTCTCCGGCACGATTGACATTCGTTCTCCCCGCCGTTCGTTTGGCGCGGTGAGTCGGGTTCGCCATAAGCTTGTCGCCGTTTTCCTGCTGGCCTTCTGGCTGCTGGCGACCCAGCACTGCGGACTCGAAGCGGCGGGGCTTTTGGAGCCGCACGCCGCGGGCGACCAAACGTGTTGCCCTGGAGGCGAGGCTCACTGCTCGCACGATGGCTGCGAAATGGTCGAGGATGGAAATTACCGGGGCGACAGTGGCACCGCGGTGATTCCTGCGCCACAGTTCGCCGATTGTCTGTGTTTCATCTGTTGGAATCTCTCGGTCCCTCCGCTCGAAGTTCGCGAGGACAATTCGCCGACCGAGAGTTTCGAGCGCCCGCTGAATTGGGTGCCGACTTGGCAGTTTGTGCAGCGCGCCGCGCTTTCGCCGCGCGCTCCTTCGTTGGTTTAGCCTGATCGGTCCCTGCGCGGACTGAGAGGCACATTTTGATTCTGCGCTGACGCCTGCGGGCGTCGCGTTTCTCGGGCAGCGCCGCGCCCGTTTTCAACTCGTTCCGTTCCGCATTCCCAATGAAGTCATTTTTCCGTCCCACGTTCCCTTGCGCCCTTGGCGCGATTCTATTCACCGCCGCGTCACTGCGCGCTCAAACGCCGCCGGCCGAACCGCCGCCGGTTCAGCTCCCGACGCTCGTGGCCGAAATCGCCGCGAGCAACCCGGAGCTGAAATTCTACGAAGCCGAAATCGCCGCCGCCAAAGCGGGCCGCCGTTCGGCGGGCGTGCTCAACGATCCAGAGATCTCTCTCGATCTCGGTCGCAAACGCGCCATCGATCGCCTCGGCGTGCTCGAAGGCGAAGGCACGGCTTGGGCGGTTTCCGTGTCGCAGACCTTCGAATGGCCCGGCCGCCTCGCGCTGCGCAAGGCCATAGCCAACCGCAGCGTGGATCTCGCCGAGCTTGGCCTGGCGCGCTTTCAAAATGCACTGATCGCTCGTGCACGCACGCTAACTTACACTCTGCACGCGGCGGACGCCGAGGCCGCGGCCATTCGTGAAGTCGCCGATCGGTTCGCGGCGCTGAAGGAAACCTTCCTCGCCCGCGATCCGGCGGGCGTGACGCCGCTGCTCGAAACGCGCGTCATCGAAGCGAGCGAGCTTGCGCTTCAGCGCCGGGCCACGGAGGCCGAATTGGCGCTGCAAGCGACGCTGCTCGAATTGAACCAGCTCCGGGGCGCGCCGGTGGACTCGCCGCTTCGCGTGGCCACGCCGGTCCTGAAGCTCAACGAGGCCCCGGCGAAAGACGCTCTGCTGGCTGCGGCGCGCGAAACCAATTTCGAGTTCAAGCTGCGTCGGGTGGAGTTGGAGCAACAGGGCTTCATCGTCGCGCTCGCGCGGAACGAACGCTACCCGTCCGTGACGGTCAGTCCCTACTATTCGGACGAGACGGCCGGCAGTCACGAACGAAAGGTCGGCATCGGCCTGAGTGTGCCGCTGCCGATTACGAACCGCACTCGCACCGCAGTGGATGTCGCCGAGGCACGGCGTCGCCAGGCGGAGACTGCGGTGCTCGTCGCGCAGCGTGAGCTTGATCGTCAGGTGCTGACCGCGGCGCACGCGTTCGCCATCAAGCTTGCGGAGTCACGGCGCTGGGCGCCCGATTCGGTAAAGAAATTTCGCGAGGCCGCCGAACTCGCCGACCGCCACTACCGGCTCGGCGCGGTCCCGATTGCGACCTACGTCGAGCTGCAAAATAGCTACCTCGATGCCGTCGAGGCGCTGCTCGACACGCAGCGTGAAGCGCTCGAAGCCGGGCTGAAACTGCAACAGCTCACCGGTCTCGACTTCAACCCGGTGGAGATCACGCGATGAGCCGGCTGCGACGCAATCTCTCGATGGGAACGGCCGTTGTTGCCGTGCTCCTGGCTGCCTGCGGAGGAAAGAAAGCAGGAAGCGCGGAAGAACACGGTGATGCTCACGCCGAGGAGGCCGGCGCGGCCCCTGCGTCCTTCAAGGAAGGCAAGGGCCTGCAACTCGCCGCGGAGACCGCGAGTGCGCTCGGCGTCAAAACCGCCGAGGTCGAAGAGCGCAAGCTGGCGCACGCGTTCCAGGTCACCGCGAGCGTTTTCGACGCTGGCCCACCGGCTCGGGCCGCCACGCTGGTGCCGCCGGAAATCGCGGACGAATTGGAGCGTCACCCGCCGAGCGAAGCGAAGATTCTGTCCGTGCGGCGCGATTTATCCTCGGCGCTCACCCAGGTCGAAATGGTGCTCGCTCTTCCGGGATCGCCCAAAATCGGGACGACGCTCGAAGTGACATTGCGCGGACCGGAGCGAACCACCCCTGCCGTGCCACGCTCCGCGGTGCTCCGCAGCGCGACCGGCTCGTTCGTCTATGTCGTCAACGGCGCGCACCTGTTGCGCACCGCGGTGAAAACCGGCGCAAGCGACGGCACTTTCATCGAGATCAGCGACGGACTCTACACGGGAGACGCAGTTGTCACCGCCGGAGTCGAACAACTTTGGCTTACCGAGCTGCGCCTCACCAAGGGCGGCGGCCACAGCCACTAAACCCAGCCTTTCGTTCCTATGATCGACAGAATTTTAGAATTTGCCCTCCGCCAGCGCACCTTCGTGGTGCTCGGCGCCTTCGCGCTCCTCGGCGCGGGCATTTGGGCCGCGTTTCGGCTGCCCATCGACGCGGTGCCCGACATCACCAATGTGCAGGTGCAGATCAACACGGAGGTGAAAGGGCTCGCGCCAGAGGAAATCGAAAAGCTCGTCACCTTCCCCATCGAGATGGAGATGAGCGGTGTGCCGGGCATGACGGAGCTGCGGTCGCTCTCCAAGACCGGCCTCTCGCAGGTCACGCTGATTTTCGGCGACGACACCGACATCTATCGCGCGCGCCAGCTCGTGAGCGAGCGGATGCAGAACGCCGCCGACGATCTGCCAAAGGGCGTCTCGCCCAAACTCGCGCCGATCACGACGGGCTTGAGCGACATCTTTTACTACGTGGTCGATTACACCGACTCCGCCCCGAAGAAACCGGCGACGCGCGAAGCGCAGCTCATGGAGCTGAAACTGATTCATGACTTCGTGGTGAAACCGCAGCTCCGCACGGTGCCGGGAATCGCGGAGGTCAACGCCTCGGGCGGTTACGAAAAACAAATCGTCGTCCAGCCGAAGCCGGATTCTCTCCTCGCGACCGGCGTCACGTTTACCGATCTCGTCGAGATCATTGGTGAGAACGTGGAAAACGCCGGCGGCGGCTCGGTGCAGATCGGCGGCGAGCAAATCACGATTCGAGCCGACGGCCGGGTGCAGACAGCGGAGGAAATCGCGCGCCTGCCCGTGAAATTTCGCGGTGCGGTGGCGGCGCCACTGCTGATTGGCGACGTAGCGGAGGTCGGCATCGGCTCGAGCCTGCGCACCGGCTCTTCGACCTACAACGGTCGCGAGGCGGTGCTCGGCGCCGCGTTGATGCTCGCGGGCGAGAACAGCCGGCTCATTTCAAAACGCGTCGCCGACAAGTTGAAGGAAATCGGCCCGAAATTGCCGGAGGGCGTGACAATCACCACGGTCTACGACCGCACCGATCTCGTCGATCGCACGATTGCGACCGTGGAGAAGAATCTCTTCGAGGGCGCCATCCTGGTCGTGGCGGTGTTGCTCGCGCTGCTCGGAAACTGGCGGGCTGCGCTGATCGTGGCGCTGGCGATTCCGCTTTCGTTTCTCTTTGCGATGACCGGCATGGTGCGCTTCGGCGTCTCGGGGAACCTGATGAGCCTCGGTGCGGTGGACTTCGGACTCATCATCGACGGCGCGGTCGTCATGGTGGAAAACATCGTGCGCCGGCTGGGCGTGCGGCAGCACGAGTTGCAGCGCGTGCTCTCGCGCGAGGAGCGGCTGCACACCGTCCTCGCGGCGGCGAAAGAAGTCGGCCGCCCGACATTTTTCGGCGTGCTCATCATCACCATTGTTTACGTGCCGATCCTTTCGCTCACCGGCATCGAGGGAA
>CAZENI010000175.1:0-14350 GCA_964513055.1 uncultured Opitutus sp. | reverse complement strand
GACCACGACGATTCCCGAGCCGTCATCCTGGGCCGCCCTGCTGGGCGCCGGCGCGCTGGCCGGCGCGTGGTGGCGCCGCCGCCGGCGCTAGTCGAAGAAATCGGGCCGCGCGCGACCTCCCAAAGTCCGGCGGCGCGCGCGTCGCCGCATATCCCTCGTTGACACCTCCCGGGCGCGCCGATTCGTTTCCGTCGGCGAAACGCCGCCACCCTCTCGCTCTCTCGCACCGCATCATGGCGAATATTTTCGGCTACTTTTCGAACGACATCGGCATCGATCTCGGCACCGCCAACACTCTCGTTTACGTCAAGGACAAGGGCATCGTCCTCCGCGAACCGTCGGTCGTCGCGCTCGATACCGCCACGCGCAAGGTGCGCGCCGTCGGCGACGAGGCCAAGCGCATGCTCGGCCGCACCCCCGGCAACATCACCGCCATCCGCCCGATGAAGGACGGCGTGATCGCCGACTTCGACGTCACCGAGGCGATGCTCCGCTACTTCATCCGCAAGGTCTCGAGCAGCGCCTTCCGCGCCCCGCCCCGCGTCGTCATCGCGATTCCCTCCGGCATCACCGAGGTCGAGAAGCGCGCCGTGAAGGAGTCCGCCATGCACGCCGGCGCGCGCGATGTCATCACCATCCCGGAGCCCATGGCCGCCGCGATCGGCGTCGGCCTGCCGATCGACGAGCCCGCCGCCAACATGATCGTCGACATCGGCGGCGGCACCACGGAGATCGCGATCATCTCGCTCAACGGCATCGTATTCTCGAAGTCGATTCGCGTCGCCGGCGACGAGCTCGACACCGCGATCATCAACTACATGAAGCGCGCCTACAATCTCCTCATCGGTGAACGCACCGCGGAAGAGATCAAGGTGAAGGTCGGCTCCGCCTACCCGCTCGACGACGAGCTCACGATGGAGGTCAAGGGCCGCGACTCCGTGGCCGGCCTGCCCAAGACGATTCACATCACCTCGCAGGAAATCCGCGAGGCGCTCGCCGACACCATCGCCTCGATCGTCGACGCCGTGCGCGTGACCCTCGAGCGCTGCCCGCCGGAGCTCTCCGCCGATCTCGTCGATCGCGGCTTCGTGATGGCCGGCGGCGGCGCCCTCATCCGCGGCATCGACAAGCTCCTCAGCGAGAAGACCGGGCTGCCGGTCACGGTGAGCGACGACCCGCTCTCCGCGGTCGCCAACGGCACGGGCGCCGTGCTGAACGACCTCTCGTGGCTGATGCAGAACGTGTGAGCGCGCGTCGCGCGCAATGACGAATGCCGAATGCCATGTGCCGAATGACCGACTGGCACCTGTGACCGCTGAATTCATTCGGCATTCGGCATTCGGCATTCGGCATTCCTGACCGCCGTGCCCTTCCAACGCTTCGACCAGGCCCGGCCGTTCGTCACGCTGGTCATCATCGTGATCGCCTGGCTGCTGATCCCGACGGCCTTGAAGTCGTTTGCCCGCGCGAGCTTCTTCGAGCTGACCGCGCCCGTCACCGTCGCCGCTGACTACGCGCGCGTCCTCAAGGAATACTGGTCCCTCCGGCTCCACTCGAAGGATGAACTGATCCAGGCCGGCCGCGATCTCGCGCGGCTCAACGCCTCCTACGAACTCGCCGTCCAGCAGAACGCCGCCCTGCAGGAGGAGATCGCCCGGCTCGAGGCGCTCTTCCGCCTGCCGTCGTTCAGCGACTACCGCTACGAACACGCGCGCGTCGCCCGGCGCGATTTCTCCGGCTGGTGGCAGCGGATCGTGATCCGCAAGGGGAAGAACTTCGGCATCCCGCTCGGCGCGCCGGTCGTGTTCTCCGGTGGCGTCGTGGGCCGCGTGACCGAGGTCCACGCCAGCACCGCCGTCGTCGAGTTGATCAGCAGCCCGAACGTCCGCCTCGCCGGCGTCGTCGAGGGCGACACCCGCCCCCTCAGCTTCCAGGGCGGCGTGAACCCGACCTTCGCGCCGCCGAGCGGCGTGGTGGAGTTCGTGCCGCTCGACGTCCTCGCCACCCCCAGTTCGCCCAAGCGCCTCGTCACTTCCGGCTTCGGCGGCGTGTTTCCGCCCGGACTCCTCCTCGGGCACATCGTGCGCGCCGACCTCGGCAGCGACGGCCTCTTCAAATCCGGCGAGGTGAAACTCGACGAACGCCTCGGCTCCCTCACGGAGGTCACTGTGCTCGTGCCGCTGACGCCGCCGTAGGCGGGCGCCGCCGGCCGCAACTCGTCCCATGCGTCGCACGCTCATCCTCCTCGCCTCCCTCGTGGTGCTCTGGACGATCGTGGCCCAGCTCAATCACGCGCTCGCAGGACTGCGCCTCTACGTCTTCGCCGGCGGCCTCTTCGTGGCGTTCGCCGCGCTCACGCAGCCGCACCGCGCCGGCCTCGCCGCGTCGCTGCTCGCCGGGCTCCTCTGCGACGCCAACGCCCCCGTGGCGTTCGGCACCCACCTGTTGCTGTTTGCCGCGGCCCATCTCACGTTGTTCCACGTCCGCGATCGCGTGCCGCGCGACGACAACGTCAGCGCGATCGTCGTCGTCCTGCTCGCCAATCTCGCGCTCTTCCTCGTGTTTTCCTTCAGCCAGATTCATGACTCGCCCGCTCCCGCCGCCGTGTGGCCGCGCCTGATCGCCGACCTCGTGTGCTCGCAGGTCTTCCTCGCGGTGGTCACCCCGTGGTTCTTCGCCCTGCAGGCCCGCGCGCTGGTGCTCGCCCGCGTGGCGCGCGACGAAGCCGCCTGACGCGCCCGCGCCCATGGCCAGCTCCGACATCAATCTCGCCGATCGCTCGGGCAACCTCGTCGAGTCCCACAAGGGCTACGACCCGCGGATCGTCTTTTTCTACTTCGTCATCGCCGGTCTGCTCCTGACGCTCGCCGGCGGGCTCGCCTACCAGCAGCTCGGCAAGACCGGCGAATACGCCGACGCCGAGCGCCAGCAGAACCAGCGGCGCGTGCTCTTCCCCGGCCCCCGCGGCAACATCTACGATCGCCATGGCGTGATCCTCGTGGAAAACCGCCATCGCTTCGCGGTCCTGCTCCACCTCGACGAACTCAAGAGCGAGCTGCGCCGCGAGCACATCCGCATCTACAAGAACTATCTCGCCGCCGGCGCGAAGAAGGACGTCCCGCCCGACTCCCAGCTCAAGCAGATCGCGCGCGTCACCCTCGTGCAGCGTTACCTCGATCAGGTGAACCAGATCATCGAGCGGACCGAAAAGGTGAACGCCACCGAGCTCCGCCGGCATTTCGATCGCCAGTTGCTGCTGCCCTACACCCTGATCGAGAATCTCTCGCCTACGGAATACGCCCGGCTGATCGAGCGCCTCCCGGTCCGCTCGCCGCTCGAGGTCTACGCCACGAACGTCCGCGCGTATCCCTACGGCTCCGCCGCCGCGCACACGCTGGGCTACGTGCGGCCCGACGACGAGGTCGAGGCGAAGGACTTTCAGGGCGAGGACCTCACCACCTTCAAGATGAAGGGCACGCGCGGCAAGGGCGGCCTCGAGCTCTCCTTCGACGCGCACCTCCAGGGCGAGGCCGGCGGCCGCATCTACCGCGTCGATCCCTCCGGCTACAAGATCAGCAAGCCGCTCGAGGAGCGAAAGCCCCGCCAGGGCAAGCACCTCACCACCTCGCTCGACATCGAGCTCCAGGTCGAGGCCGAGACGGCCATCGACGACCAGCGCGGCGCGGCCGTCGCCATCGATATCGCGACCGGCGAGGTGCTCGTGATGGCGAGCAAGCCCGACTTCGATCTCAACAAGTTCTCGCCCCGCGCGACCGTCGAGATGGTCACCGACATGAACGAGCGCGGCGTCTGGTATAACAACGCCCTCAACGGCGTCTGGCCCCCCGGCTCCACCTTCAAGATCCTCACCACGATCGCCTCGCTCCGCCGCAACACGATCACACCCACCGACGCCATCATCACCTGCCAGGGCACGCATCGCATCGGCGGCCGCGTCTTCTTCTGCGACAACGGCCGCGGCCACCACGCCGACGTCCTCCTGACCGAGGCCGTCGCGAAAAGCTGCGACATCTACTACTACGAAGCCGGGAAACTCACCACGCCCGCCGGCATCGCCGAGGAGGGCCGGCGCTTCCACCTCGATCGTCCCACCGGCATCGAGCTTCCGGCGGAGACCAGCCGCACCGTGATGCCGGACCCCGACTGGAAACGCCGCCACAAGAACGAACCCTGGTATCCCGGTGACACCGCCAACATGTCGATCGGCCAGGGCCTGGTCCTCGTGACTCCGCTCCAGATGGCCTGCTTCGCGGCCTCCGTCGCGCGCGACGAGGTCTTCACGCAGCCGACCCTCCTGCACGATCCGAATCGCCCGCGGCAGAAACACGAGAAGATCGGCCTGAAACCGGAGGAGCGCGCCGCGTTGATCGCGGGCATGATCGGCTGCACGAGCCCGATCGGCACCGCCAAGCGACTGAGCCTCCCCGCGTTTCGGGTGCCCGACGTCACGATCGCCGGCAAGACCGGCACCGCGCAGAAGGACGTGATGATCGACGGCAAGCTCGGGAAAATTAACTACGCCTGGTTCATCTGCTTCGCGCCCGCCGAGAAGCCCGAGATCGCCGTGGCCGTCGCCATCGAGGGCGAGAAGCTCGGCGAGAGCCTCGAGGGCGGCGCCTATGCCGCGCCCGTGGCGGCGAGCATCCTTCGAAAATACTTCGAAAAGAAGGCCAACCCCGGCACCCGCATCGTCGTCCCGCTCAAGTCCGAGTGACGCGCTCGCGCCGGCGTGCTTCGCGCAGCGCGCGGCGGGCGCGCCGGAAGACCTTCTCAGTCTCCGGCCAGCTCCCCCGGGCGCCGAACCGGATCCGCTGCAGCTCCGCCGCCGCGGCCGCACATTCCGGATCCGTCTCCCGCCACCGGTCGAGCAGCGTCAGCCAGCGGCCCGCCTCCCGCCGCGCCGGATCGAGTCCGCGGCGGCCGCGCGCGCCCTGCAGTCCGCGCCACCACCCACGGCCCGCATGCCGCCACCAGGCGATGACGCCCACGGCAAGCGCCAGCGACATCAGCGTCTTGAAGACGCGCCGGAAATCCCACGGCGCCGTGAGCCACGCCTTCAGCGACGCGTTGAAATCCTCCAGCGCCGCCCGCAGTCGCTTCCCGGAATTCTGCGTCGCCTCGCGCACCGCCTTGAGCGTCTCCGCCTGCGAGCGCTGGTCGAAGCTCACGATCCGCCGATACCAGAACACGCGCAGGCTGTCGAAGCGCGCCTTCCAGCTCCGGTCGAGCCGCGACACCATCGCGGCCTCCCCCTTCACCTCCGACTGCGCGCTCACGACCGGCGCCAGCGGATCGGCCCGCAACCACGCGCCGCTCGCCTCGTCGAAGAGCTCCGCCCACGCATGCGCGTCGGCATTGCGGATGGTGAAGTTGTTCGAGTAGCCGTTCCAGCTCCCGCCGCGAAAGCCCGTCACCACCCGCGACGGGATGCCCGCCGCCCGCGCGAGCAGCACCAGCGAACCGGCGAAAAGCTCGCAGTGCCCCGCCGCCGGCGACGCCATCCAGCGCACCAGCGGATCGCCCTCCTTCCCGGGGATCTCCGGCGACAGCGAGTAGCTGTGGTTCTTCTTCAGCCAGTCGCCGACCCGGGCCGCGAAGGCCGCGGGCGCGAGCGTCTCGCCATTGGTCGCCTGCGCGAGCACCCGATTGAGCGTCGCCCGGTCCGCCTCGCGGAGCGTGAGCTGCACCTGGAGCAGGCGTGGCGGCAGGTTCGCGCGATCCTTCCAGCGCCGGGCGAAATTGGGATCGGGCAGCGCGCCCGAGAGGTCGAATCCTTCCACCCGATACGCCGTCATCGTCACCGGCTCCTCGCGCAGCGCGATCAGCGCCAGATACTGCGCCAGCCGGAAATTCTGCATCTCGCGGAAACGCACGATCTCGAACTGGCCCAGCAGCGGCAGGTAGCGGCTCACCCCGGACTCGAGATAGAACGTCCAGTAGACCGGCGGCCCGAGCCGCGGCCGGGGCTCCCCGTGCAGGAAGGGCGCCGTCCGGTCGCTGCCAAACTCGAGGTTGCGCAGCGCAGGCGAAAGCTTGAACGACCCGTCGATATACTGGTCCAGCACCACCATCCGCCAATACGGTGTCGCCGGAATCTGCGCCTGATCCGACACGTCGACGCTCAGTGCCACGCCGTCGTCGAGCTGGATGTCCGACACGTCGCCGAACCGGATCGAGTCGCTGAAACCGGACTTCGCCTTCTTCGAGATGAAGCGATCCAGGAACATGCTGTTCTCGAGCTGGAACCGCGGGATCGCCAGGAACAGCAGCGCCGAGACGCCCACCACGCCGGCGAACAGCACCGCGCCGAGCCCCACCACGCGCCAGTCCGTGACCTCGCGCAGCCGGCGGAACAGGTGCGGCCAGTCCGTGTGCTGCGCCCACGCCGGCGTCTCGCCGAACGGCACCGGCACATGCGGCGTCCGCCCCGTCGTCGCGTCGCTCAGCGTCACCACCAGCAGCAGCGCCAGCGCGCAGGCGGTGTAGATGAGAATCTGCGCCGCGAACGTGATCGAGACCGTCAGCACGCCCGCCACGATCACCAGGAACAGGCCCAGCACGATGATTTGCAGGTCGTCGCGCCGCTGGCGGTAGGTGAGATTGCGATACAGCAGCAGCAGGATGTCGAGGCGCACCATTGCCGGCAGCACCTCCGTCTTCAGCCAGAGGTCGCCCGCGAAGAACGCCACGATCGCCGGAAACGCCAGCGTGTGCACCAGCGGCGGCACGCGCGCCGGCAGCGTCGGCCGCACCAGCGTCGCCACCGTCACGCCCGCGGTGATCGCCATCAGCGTCCACGCGTCGACGTCCATGTAGAAAATCGTGCTGAGCCCGAGCAGCGTCATCAGGCCACCCAGCAGCCACTTGAGCTGCTGCAGCTCCTCGGCGGTGAGTTGCGGGCGCGAAGCGGGGAGCGCGCTCATACCGAGGCCGCCTTCTGCCCGTCGACATACGCCGCCACCCCGCGCCCGCCATCGGGCGCGAAGGTCATCACATTCTGGCGGGCCGCCTGCAGCTCGCCGCCGGCCGGCGCCGCGATCGGCCGCGCGACGGCGAGCCGGTCCAGCCACAGCTCGAGATCGTGCACGCGACGCACCGGCGCCGGCGCATCGCCGTTGATCGCCACGCTGCCAAGCCGCCCCGCGCGGAAGAGATCCTCCGCCAGCGTCGCCACGAAACTAATCAGTAGCTCGAACTGCTCCGCCCGCGGCCAGGCCCCGGCATCCGTCCGCAGCCACAGCGAATAGCCCTCCGCGCTCTCGGCCGCGAACTGCCGCACCAGCAGCGTCTGCGTCCGCGCGCTCGCCTTCCAATGAATCAGCCGGTGCGAGTCGCCCGCCGCGTAGCGGCGCAACGCCAGCAGATCGCCCCCGGTGCCGGCGCGCGGCACGCGTTCGCCGCCCGCGGCCCGCCGCGCCGCGCCCGCCGTGTGCCGCCGGTATTCGACCGGCGCGGGCCACACGATCGTCTCCACGTGGAGCTCGGTGCCCAGATCCTTGCGCAGAAAACCGAAGGGAAACAGCGAGCCCACGCTGATCAGCTCAACCCGCAGCCGGCCGCGCCGCTCCGGCTTGATCACCCACTCCACCCGCCCCGCCCCCCGCGGATCCAGCCGGCCCGCCAGCGGCGCCCGCGTGCGCTGCTCCGCCGCGTCCGGCTTCGCGAGCATCGCGCGCACCTCCGCGCCCCCCGCGGTTACGGTCGACTCCGCCCGGTGCCCCGCGTCCGTCTCGACCACCCGCGCGCCGAACTCGAACCACAGGCCGTAGGTCGGCAGGAAGCGCTTCTCGTTGCGCAGCTCGAGCGCCACCACCGCATCGTGCCCCGCGCGCAGCGGCGGCGCGAGCAGCAGCCGCCAGCGCAGCCCCCGGATGTTCAGCCACGACAGCACGCCGCTCAGGATCAGGCAGGCCAGCAGCAGCGAGAGCGTGATGAACAGGATGTTGCTCGACGAGTTGTAGGCCGCCGTCCCGATGCCCATCGCCAGCCCAATCAGCACGAGGCCGGGGATCGTGGGCAGGATGCGATGCCCGCGCTGCGGATACACCAGCGACCAGAGGAATGCGCTCCAGGTGAACCGCTCCCGCCGCGCCCGCACGCCGGGCCCGGACCATGCCGCGTCGAGGCTCATCGACGCGCCGCCCGAAGGGCGGGAAGCTCCAAATTCCAAGCTCCAAGCTCCAGAGAAACTTCAAACACCGAAAGACTCAATTGGAGCTTGTTCACTGGAGCTTCATTGGTGCTTGGAGCTTGGATTCTGGAGCCTTCGCGCGCCGCGCGCGTTTCACGCCGGCAGCGGAATCGCGCTCAGGATCCGTTTCAGCACCGCGGACACCGCCCGCCGCTCCTCCAGCGCGTCGCTCGTCTGCCGCGCCAGCGCCAGCCGGTGCGCGAAGATCGGCGCGACCAGCTCGGTCACGTCCTCCGGCAGCACGAAATCCCGGCCGAGCACCAGCGCGCGCGCCTGCGCCGCCGTGCGCAGCGCCACGCCGCCGCGCACGCTCACGCCGCTCCGGAACTCCGCCTCGGTCCGCGTCGCGCCCACGATGCGCAGGATAAAGTCGAGCACCGTGTCCTCGACGAACACCTGCTGGACCAGCGCCTGCAGCGAGAGGATGTCCCGCCGCGTCACCACCGGGTTGAGCGCGATCGCGTCGTAGCCGCCGCGCGCCGTGCGCAGGATCTCCCGCTCGTCCGCCGCCTCCGGATACCCCATCCGCAGCCGCATCAGAAAGCGATCCATCTGGCTCTCCGGCAGCGGAAACGTGCCCTCGTAGTCGACCGGGTTCTGCGTCGCGAAGACCATGAACGGCGACCCGACCGCGTGCGCCTCGCCGTCGATCGTCACCCGCGCGCGATCCATCACCTCCAGCAGCGCCGACTGCGTCTTGGGCGTCGCCCGGTTGATCTCATCCGCCAGCACGACATTCGCGAAGACCGGGCCCTTCTTGAACACAAACTCCTTCACCGTCTCGTCGTAGATCGCCACGCCCGTCACGTCGCTCGGCAGCAGATCGCTCGTGAACTGGATGCGGGAGAACACGCAGTCCATCGAGCGCGCCAGCGAATACGCCAGCGTCGTCTTGCCCACACCCGGCAGATCCTCGATCAGCAGATGCCCGCCGGCCACCAGGCACACCATGACCTGGTTGATCACGTCGTCCTTGCCCTTGATCGTCAGCCGCATGTTGGCGCGCAGGCGATCCAATGCCTGTTTTGCCTCGTTGATCTGGGCCGGCTGCACGAAGTCGCTCATGGGCGCAGAGCATGCGAAGACCCTCGCAACCGTCAAACCAAGCCCTCGATCGCGGAAGCGCGGAGAAGCGAAACGGCGGAAGCACCCGCACGCGCCCGCAACCCGACCCCGAAGCCGGCGCTTTTTTCGCGCTTCCGCTCTTCCGCGTTTCCGCGCTTACCCCAGAATCTCGAGCAGCCGCTCGAAGAGCCGGTTCACGCGCGATTGGTTGTCCTTCACCAGCTCCTTGAACTTCGCGAAGTCGATTGCCGTGCCCTCGAGCCCGTTCGCGTAGTTGTCGATCAACGCGAGGCTGTTGTAGCGCAGGCCCGCCTCCGTGCACAGATCCGCCTCATGCGCAGCCGTCATGCCGATCACATCGCCCCAGTCCTTCACGATCCGGATCTCCGCCTTCGTCTCGAAGCGCGGTCCGCGCATCTGCACGTAGACCTTGTCGGTGTGAATGCGGAACTCCGGCGCGAGCTCGGCGACGATCCGCGGGATCAGGTTGTTGGCGATCCCCGGCGCGCCGCCCTTCAGCTCGGTGTCGAAGAACGTCGCCGGGCCCTGCTGCAGCCCCACGTAGTCCGAGCACGAGACAAACGTCCCCGGCGGCAGATCCTTCTTCAACGAGCCGACGGAGTTCAGCGAGACGACATCCTGGAAGCCCAATTCCGCGAGCGCCGCGATGTTCGCGCGGTAGTTGATCGAGTGCGGCGGGAGCGGAAACGCATACCCGTGCCGGTTGATCAGCGCGTGCTCGCCGCGCGACTTGTAGGTGACCGGCCCGTGTTTTGTCTCGACCGTCTTCACCTCCCACGCCGAGAACAGGGTCGAATTGACGATGCTGGTCCCACTGATGAACGCGACTTTCATCCGGCGATGCACGCGCTGCGCCGCCGGGATGACAACGCGAAAACACGCCGCCGCCCTCGGCCGGCTGCTCGTGGCCCTCGCGGCCCTGGCCGGTGTCATCGTCGGCGGAGCAGGCTGCGCGACCCCGGGCCCGCTGCACGTCTACTCGCTCGGCGCCGCCGACGAACCCTCCGTGCGCGACTTCGGCCCGGGCCGCACCGCCGAGGTGCCGAGCTTCCTCGAGGCTGGCGATCAGGTCGTCGGCTTCGCCTACGATCCGTTCACCGACCACTTCTTTCTGCGCCTCGCGCCCGGCGACCGAATCCGCGTCGTCGATCGGCCCGCGCGCGCCATCAAGCGCGAGTTCGCGATTGCCGGCGGCACGGGCCCGGCCGCCGCCGACCTCGCGGTCCGGCCGCGCGACGGCCACCTCTTCCTGCTCATGGCCGGCACAACCGACGTGCTCGAGACGACCCGCCTCGGCCAGACCGTCCGCCGCTTCGCCCTCGCGGAGGTCAACGCCCCGCCCACGGGCCTCGCGCTCGACCCCACGCTCAACCGCCTCCTCGTGCTCGCGGCCGACGGCCGCCGCATCACGCTCCACGACCCGCAGGGCGCCCGGACCGGCGGCTTTGCGCTGGAGCAGGCTGTCGACGCCTCGCTCGCCTTTGACGCGGAGAAACGCGAGCTCTACGCGCCGCTGCGCGGCCGCCCGGGCGAGATCGGCGTGTTCGACGAAACCGGGAAATTCCTGCGCACGAGCGAGGCTCGCGGCACCTTCGTCGATCTCGGCGTCCGCTCTTTCGTCCGCGTTTTCTGACCCCACCCCGCTCACCCTTCCTCACTTCTTTCCGCTCCACCCATGCCCCTCGTCGACAAACCGCTTCCCGAACTCTTCGACTACCGCGGCCGCAATCCGCGGCCGGACGATTTTGACGCCTACTGGTCCGCCGCCCTCCGCGAGCTCGACGCCACCGACCCGCAGCCGGAACTGCGGCCCAGCGCCGTCGCGCGCTCGGAGCACGTGGCGTGTTTCGATCTGTGGTTCACCGGCGTGGGCGGCGCGCGCGTCTACGCGAAGTATCTCCGGCCGAAGTCGGCCGGCGCCAGCGCCGCGAAGCGGCACCCCGCCGTGCTCCAGTTTCACGGCTACTCCGGCCACTCCGGCGACTGGCTCGACAAGTTCGGCTGGCCGGCGGAGGGCTTCTGCTACGCCGCGATGGACTGCCGCGGCCAGGGCGGGCGCTCCGAGGACAACGGCCAGGTGAAGGGCCCGACGCTGCGCGGCCACATCGTCCGCGGCCTCGAGGACCCCGATCCGCGGAAGCTGGCGTTCCGACAGATTTTTCTGGATACGGCGCAGCTCGCGCGCGTCGTGATGAGTTTTGCGGAGGTGGACGCGAACCGCGTCGGCTGCTTCGGCGCCTCGCAGGGCGGCGCGCTGTCGCTGGCGTGCGCCGCGCTCGAGCCGCGGATCAAGCGCGCCGCGCCGGTGTTTCCCTTCCTGTGCGACTACCAGCGCGTGTGGGAGCTCGACTACGCGAAGGAGGCCTACGAGGAGCTGCGGCTGTTTTTCCGTGCCTTCGACCCGCGCCACGAGCGCGTGAAGGAGATCTTCACCAAGCTGGGCTACGTCGACGTGCAGCACCTCGCGCCGCGCGTGCAGGCCGAGGTCCTGATGTTCACCGGCCTGATGGACACGATCTGCCCGCCGAGCTCGCAGTTCGCCGCCTACAACAAGCTCCCCGGCAAGAAGGACCTCGTGATCTACCCCGACTTCACGCACGAGACCCTGCCCGGCCAGATCGACCGCACGTTCAATTTCATGCGCGGGCTGTGAGCGCGGTAGGCCCGGAGTCTTGTTTTCGGGACAGGATTAACAGGATTCAGAGGATTGAGAAAACCGAGCAGCCCCCGCTCTCTTTCTGCATCCTGTAAATCCTGTTAATCCTGTCCAAACCTCCGCCACTCACCCCACCCACGACAGCCGCTGAATCCGCGTCGCGAGCGCCACGTCCTTCGCCGTGATCCGGTCGCCGGCGTCGTGCGTGCTCAAGCGGATGACGACGCGGTTGTAGACGTTGGTCCACTCGGGATGGTGATTCATCGCCTCGGCCTCGAAGCCGACGCGCACCATGAAGGTCAGCGCCTCGCGAAACGAACCAAACGTGAAGGTCTTCGTCAGCGCGTCGCGCCTGCTTTTCCAGCCCGGCAGTTTCTTCAACGCGAGCGTGATCCGGGCGGGCGGCAGCGGTTTGGTCATCGTTCGACGCTACGCCGGCGCCGGACGGCGTCAAATGGCGGCGCACCGCCCGCATGGCGGCTTGTCAATGCGGGGCGCGTCGCCATACCGTCGCGCCGCTTCATGCCTGCTCCCGCCGAAAACGTCCCACAACACGTCGCAATCATCATGGACGGCAATGGTCGCTGGGCGACCAAGCGCGGGCTGCCGCGCATCGAGGGACACCGGCGCGGCGTGGAGACGGTGCGGACGACGACGTTCGCGGCGCGCGATCTCGGGGTGCGGATGCTGACGCTCTACGCCTTCTCGATCGAAAACTGGAAGCGCCCGCAGGAGGAGGTCGGCGCGCTCATGGGCCTGCTCGAGTATTACCTGAAGAAGGAGCTCGAGACTTTCGTCCGCGATCGCGTGCGGCTCCGCACGATCGGGCGGACCGAGGACCTGCCGGCGGGCGTGCAGAAGGTGCTGCGCACGACGACGGAGGAGACGAAGCATTTCACGGACTACACGCTCGTGCTGGCGCTGAACTACGGCGCGCGCACCGAGATCGTCGACGCCGCACGCGCCTACGCGGCCGCCGTCGCGGCCGGGAAGGAAAAACTCAACGACAGCTCGTGGGCGACGTTCAGCCGCTATCTCTACACCGCGGACATGCCCGAGCCCGACCTTGTGATCCGCACCTCCGGCGAGACGCGCATCAGCAATTTCCTCCTGCTCCAGGCGGCCTATGCGGAGTTCGTCTTCACGCCCGTCCTCTGGCCCGACTTCAACAAGGCGGACCTCGAGGCGGCGATCGCGGACTACAACCGGCGCGAGCGGCGGTTCGGACTCACGAGCGAGCAGTTGAAACCGGCGGCCGCCAAGTGACGCCCCGCGCGGCCTAACCCCGCTCCGTCGCTCCGCATGGGCAAACGCATCTTCAGCACCGTCCTGCTCTGGACGATCGTCGGCCTCGCGCTCTGGTTCTTCCGCACCAACGGCGCCCTCGTGCTGATCGCGTTCATCTCGGTGCTGACGCTGCGCGAGTTCTACCAGCTCATGCACGGCGCGGGCTACGACCCGTTCGACAAGTTCGGCATGAC
Organism: uncultured Opitutus sp.; assembly: GCA_964513055.1. Classification (GTDB taxonomy): domain Bacteria; phylum Verrucomicrobiota; class Verrucomicrobiia; order Opitutales; family Opitutaceae; genus ER46. The sequence continues at coordinate 915 of CAZENI010000175.1, read as the reverse complement.
GTTCGGCGGCCTGATCACGCTCGGGCCGTGGCTGCACGCGCAGTTTCCCGCCGTGCCCGTGGCGCTCTTCCTGCCGCTCGCCGTGATCGTGTTTGCGATCCGCCTGCTCGGCGAACGCACGCCGGAAACGCGCGTCGAGTCGCTCGCCTCCACGCTCTTCGGCCTCGCCTACGTCGCCGTGATGCTCTCCTACCTCGTCGCGATCGTGACGCCGCTCCCGGGTGACACGATCACGGCCGACGGCCGGCTGCTGCTCTGCCTCTGGCTGATCATGGTCACGAAGTTCTGCGACATGGGCGCGCTGCTGAGCGGCATGACCTTCGGCAAACACAAGATGTCCCCGCAGATCAGCCCGAAGAAAACCTGGGAGGGCGCCGTCGGCGGCGTGATTTTTTCCGCGGCGAGCGGCGCCGCGTTCGCGTGGTTCGCGCGCGACCACCTGCCGGCGCACATGACGCCGATCGCCGCCGCGCTGATCGCCGCGCCGATTGCTGTCGTTGGCATCGTGGCGGATCTCGTCGAGTCGGTCCTGAAACGCCGCGCCAACATGAAGGACTCCGGCGGCACCATCCCGGGCATCGGCGGGATGTTCGACCTGAGCGACAGCATCATCCTCGTCGCGCCGATCGGATACTACTTGTTCCGGCTGCCGTAGACCGCGGCGCGCAAGTGAGGCGGCCGGAGCTACCGCCGCCTGATCACGCTGAGCAGACACTGCGTGCGCGCCGGCAGCTCGAACTCAAACCGCTCGCCTTTGGCCTTCACGGACAGCGTGCGCGTGAGCAGCGGCTTTCCCTCCGCGGCGGCAAAATCCGGCGCGGGCCGCAGCGTCACCTCGTAGTCGCCCGGCTCCAGTTGCCAGAAGCGGCACGCGATCGTCTTCGGCGCCTCCCGCAGCCCGAAGAGAAACGTCTC
>CAZENI010000174.1:11884-14409 GCA_964513055.1 uncultured Opitutus sp. | reverse complement strand
GCGAGTAGCGCTGATCGATATTGAGTCCGCCGGTGAAGCCGACGGCGCCGTCGACCACGAGGAGCTTGCGATGGTTGCGGAGGTTCGCGGCGTGGAGGCGCGCCGGCACGAGGGGCGGATTGAAGACGCCCACCTGCACGCCGCGGCGCCGCAGCGGCTTCACCGCGGTGGAGCGGGAGAAACGCGCGTCGACGTCGTCAATCAGCACCTGCACGAGGACGCCGCGATCCCGGGCGCGGCCGAGGGCCTCGACGAACTGGGCGCCGATGCCATCGCCATCGAAAATATACGAGGCCATCGCGATCGAGACGCGCGCCTCATCGATGGCTGCGAGCATCGCGCGAAACGCCTCGGCGGGCTTGGCCAGGACTTCGACGGTGTTGCCGGCGACGAGCGGGCGAGGGACGAACTGGCCGACGAGTTGCGCGAGCGGAGCGAGGTGCGGGGCTTCCGCGACGGCGCGACGCACGTCGGTCACCGGCAGTTGGGTCGTGCTGTGATGCCGCACCATGCGGCGGCGCATCCGGATGGCCCGGCGCTGCACACGGTTGATCCCGAGCAGCACGTAGAGCACGACGCCGACCGCGGGCATCGTCCAAATCAGGACGACCCAGAGTGCGGCCGAGCGGGATTCGCGTTTGTAGACGAGCGCGTGCCCCGAGGCGATGAGTGCAGCCGAGAGCACGGCGCCGGCGAGCAGGGCCTCGAAGGGCTCGAACCACGCCAGCGGCAGGGGCGGCACGACCGGGAGCACGCGCTGGATCATCGTGGCGTCGATTCGCGCGGATTAAAGCGTGAGACGCGACTGAGTTTTTCCCAAAGGTCCTTTTCCTCGGCCGTCACTTCGGCGGGCAGTTGGATGTCCGCGACCACGTAGAGGTCGCCGCGAGCGGTGCCCGGCGGCCGTGGCAGGCCGTGGCCGCGGATCCGCAGTTGCCGGCCGTGAGTGGTGCCGGCGGGAATGCGGACCTTCACCGAGCCCGTCAGCGTCGGCACCGAGATCTGGGCGCCCAGCACGGCTTCCCAGGGTGCCAGGCCGACCTCGTGGTAGAGATCGGCGCCGCGAACGGTGAAATCCGGATGCGCCGCGAGGCGAACCCGCAGGTAGATGTCGCCGTCGGGCGCGCCGCCGCTGCCGGCGGAGCCCTTGCCTGGGACACGAATGCGACGGCCTTCCTGCGCGCCCGGAGGGATACGCACCTTGAATGACTCGGACTCGGATTCGCCCGTCTCGGGATCGACCCGCTGCAGCGAAATCGAACGCACCGAGCCCTGCATGGCCTCGTCGAGCGTGACGAGAATATCGCCCTCGATGTCGCTCCCGCGCCGCGCGACGTCCTCGTGTTCGCCATTCCAGGCGGACGGGCGCGCGCTGCGTTCGAATCCTCCCTCGCGGCCACCGCCAAAGAACTGCTCGAAGAAATCGCTGAAGCCCGTGCCGCCGAAATGAACCTCGGGGCCACCCGGCGAACCGCGCGGCCGCGGGCGCGGCGGCGCGCCCGTTGGGCGGGAATCCCCGGCCTGCCAGTCCATGCCCAACTCGTCGTATTTGCGGCGCTTCTCGGGATCGCTCAGGACCTCGTGGGCCTCGTTGATCTCCTTGAATTTCGCCTCGGCGGTCTTGGGCTCCTTGGCGACGTCCGGGTGAAATTGCCGCGCGAGTTTGCGGAACGCCTGTTTGATTTCGGCGGCATCGGCGTTTCGGGGCACGCCGAGGACGGCATAGTAGTCTTTGAATTCGACCGGCATCGGGTTGGGCTGGAACGCAACCTAGCCGCGCGAGGCGGGGCGTCAAATGACCGGGGACGCGGGACGGATGCCGAACGACGAAATTGAGTGGAGCATGGTCCACGGAGCGGCAAAGTCCCGGCATGGCAAAATCCCCGCTCGCCGGCGTCAGCGTATTGTTGCTCGAGGATGAAGTGCTGCTGCGCAAGCGGCTCGCGGCGTTTTTGGAGAAGGAGGGCGCCGAGGTCACGGCCGTGGGTTCCGTCGCCGCCGCGCGGCAGGCGCTCGAGGGCATGTCGTTCGAGGCGGCGGTGATCGACGTGAATCTGCCGGACGGTCGCGGAACCGATCTCCTGCGCGACAAGGCGTTTCCCCCGACGACGAACGTAATCGTGATGACGGCCGAGGGTGGCGTGGCCGGCGCGGTGGATGCGCTGCGGGCCGGGGCGGCGGACTATCTCGTCAAGCCGTTCGACCCCGACGAACTGCCGGTGCGGCTGGCCCAGGCGCGGCGCAACCGGCAGGCGAAGCGCGCGGATGAGTTTCGTCGCGGGCAGGAGACGGAGCTGGTGTTTGGCGAGAGCCTGGCCGGGGTGCGTGAGCAACTGGCGAAGATCACCGCGGCCGACCGCCGCTTGAGCGGGCACCTGCCGCCGGTGCTGATTGAAGGCGAGACGGGCACGGGCAAGACGGCCATCGCCCGGTGGATTCATCGCAACGGGCCGCGCGCCGACGAGCCGCTGGTCGAACTGAATTGCTCGGCGCTGCCGGACGCCCTGGCGGAGGCGGAGTTGTTT
>CAZENI010000174.1:0-11874 GCA_964513055.1 uncultured Opitutus sp. | reverse complement strand
GCCACGAACGCGGAGCCTTCACGGATGCGAAGGCGGCGCGGATCGGCCTCATGGAGGCGGCGGATGGCGGCACGCTGTTCCTGGATGAGCTGCCGAGCCTGGCGCTCGGTTTGCAGGCCAAGCTCCTGACGGCGCTGGAGGATCACATGCTGCGGCGGGTCGGGGCGTCGCGACCGATCGCCGTGGATGCCCGCATCATCGCTGCGACGAATCTCGATCTGCCGGCGCTCGTGGCCGCGGGAAAGTTCCGCGAGGACCTGTTGCACCGGCTCGATCTGTTCCGCGTGCGCCTGCCGCCGCTGCGGGAGCGGGGCAACGACATCGTCATCCTCGCGGAGGAGCTGCTGGCGCGGGTCAGCCGGCGCTACGGGCAGAAGCCGGGTGCGATCCCGGCAGAGGGAAAGGCGCGCCTCCGGGCGCACCGCTGGCCGGGCAACGTGCGCGAGATTGAGCGCGCGGTCGTATTCGGCGGGGAACGCGGCCTGGCGTTCGCGCAGCTTGGCGCGGGAATGGGGAGCGGGGCGGTGGGAGCCGAGTCCGGTTGGATGCGGCCGGATTTCGTTTTTCCGGAAACGGGTTTCTCCATGGAGTCGGCGATCGACGAACTGGTGGCACGCGCGATGAAGCAGGCGGAGGGAAACGTCTCGGCCGCGGCGCGCCTGCTTGGTGTCTCGCGCGACGTCGTGCGCTACCGGCTGAAGGGGCGCGAGCCGGAGAAAATTGGGGAATAATCCACGCGAATGGTTGGCGGATGGGCTGCGTTCCCCACGTTGCCCGGCCGCGCGGCTTGGACGGTGGATTGCGTTAAGCACTGGAGCGCAACGTTCAACAGCCGAATCGCGGGGTTGGCACGGAGGGTGCAGAAGGGCGCGGACATTCCGAGCATGAAGCCCGCGTCCTCACCCCGTCCCTATCTCGCCTTCGCGCTGTTTGCGCTCGGCGCGATGACGTGTGGGGCTCAGACGAATACGAAGACGGAGAAGGCGGCGCCGGCCCGGGAGGCGACCGCGAGTGAGCGGGCGAAGGCGGAGTCGGCGAAGGCTAAGGAGCAGGCGGTGGCGCAGCGGGACAGCCTGATTGCGGAATATGAAGCGCTGGCGCGCGAGCTGAAGAATGCGACCGCCGAGCAGAAGAAGGCCATCGAGGCCAAGATGCAGGAGCGGAAAAAGGAATTCGAGGAAGCGCAGCGCGCGTTGCACAAGCAGATGCGCGAAGACCAGCGGCGGCAGCGGCAGAATGCCGCGCCCAAGCGATAAATTTTTAGGCGTAATATTAGGCGTAATGTCAGTCCAAAAGGGCGGTCGCTTCAAGCGGCCGCCCTTTTCGTTTCAAAGATGACACCTCAAAACACCGGAATCCGCGTCGGGGAGAATTCCCGAGGCGAACATGGCTTGAGTGTGGAGGATTGAGGACTCACGTTTGTCATCTTTCTTCGTTCGAGTGTAATGCTCCGCCCCACCATCAGTGCCTGCCTCATTTGCGTGCTGGGAATCGCGTGTTCCGTCGCGAGGGCCGCGGCGCCGGGTCCGGAAGCGCCGGAGACGGCGGTTTCCCCCGAGGTCGCGAGCCTGCTGGCGGCGCAGTCTCGCTGGAGCGTCTCCGCCGAACTCGAAACGGCGTTCGGCTACAAGGACAACCTCCTGCTGAGCTCGAGCGCGGAGGAGCGCAGTGCGCTGGTTCGGGCGGGAGTCGAGGTCATGCTGCTGCGGATGCCGGCGGGGAGGATGGACTACACGCTGTTTGCGCAGGCGGAGCGCACCCGGTTTTTCTCCGGCCAGCTCGTGGATCACGAAGCCGAGGCCTGGATGCAGGGGGAAGTGGGTGTCCGTTTTTCAGATACGCTGAAGGCGAGCCTGCCGGTGACCGGCTATTACTACGATCAGGTGTTCGATGTGTCGGACACGGAGGCGGAGCGGGTGGTCGCGGAGTTGAAGGTGGCCGGGCTCATGCTCGGGCCAAACCTGCGGTGGGCGTTTCACCGGTCCGGCTGGCTCGAGGCGCAGGTGGCGGGCGAGCGCAAGCGCTACGATGACGGCGCGAACGACAGTCGCATCGGCGAGGGGCACCTGCGCCTGGGTTGGCGGCTGGGCGATCGGGTGGAGTTGCGCGCGAGCGGAGGCCGGCGCGGGCGAACTTTCGACGACCGGGTGCAATACAGTGCGGCGGGGCGGGCCCTGGCGGACACGAAGTTGAAGCTCGCCGAGCGGGAAGGGGAGGCGCGGCTGGATGTGGACTGGGGCGCCAGCCGGAGCTGGCGGAGCAAGACACGCGTCGGGCGCTCGGAGCGGCGGGACAACGGATCCGGTTATTTCGACTATGATGTGGCGCGGGTGGGACAGGAGGTGTCGTGGACGGGGGAGGACTGGCTGGTCCGGCTCGACGCCAGCGCCGAGCGCATGGAGTTTCGCGTGCAGACGGTGGGCATCGGGGTCGATCCGTCTCCGCGGATCAAGGACGAGTATGCGGCCGGGTTGCGCGTGGAGCGGAAGCTCTCCGAGCGCTGGACGCTGTGGCTGGACTACACCTGGGAACGCAGCCGCTCGAACGACCCGATCGCATCGTATTCGCTGAACGAAGGCTTGCTTGGGGCACGATGGAGCTGGGAAAAATGAGACCGCTTTCCCGCAAATGCCTGCCTCTCCCGACCCGACGCCGCCCGGCCGCCTGACGCAGGTCGGCGCGCTCGCGCTGACGTTGCTGGTGTTCGGGATGGTGGTGGCCGTGGTGACCCTGCAGTTGCGCGAAGGACTCCGCGGCCAGATTCTGCGGCGGGAGGCGGATGCGCTGGCGGCGGTGACCTCGATGTTGCTGGAGGACGGCGGGGATGAGATGAGCGTGTTCATCGCGGTCCTGAAGATCTCCAAGCTGCCCGGCGTCGCGGCGGTGCGGGTTTTCGACGCGCAGCGGCGCTCCAGCGATGCGTGGCCGGTGCGATGGACGCAGTCGCCGCCGGGCGACGTCGAGTGGAAGGAAGTCACCGCGGGCCGCGCGCTCGCGCGTTCGCATCCCGATCTGGCATCGGAGGATTTTCTCGGATCCTTGGGGTCGGCGTCGCGCGGGCTGCTGGAGGCGTGGGTTCCGCTGCGACGAACCGGTTCGGACTCCTTTCTGGGCGCGGCGCAGTTCTGGTTGGAAGATCAGTCCGCCACGCGGGAAATCGCGGAGCATGACGTCCGCCTCTGGACGCAGGCGGGGATCGCCTGGCTCGTGGGATCGATCGTGATCGGGCTCGCGTTCCGGTGGGCCCTGCAGCGTCTGGAGATCGCGAATCGCGCGTTGCGCGCGCGCGGCGAAGATCTGCAGCGCGCCAATCGCGAGCTGGTGCTCGCGGCCAAGACCTCGGCGCTCGGCGCGGTCACCGCCCACCTGATGCATGAACTGAAAAACCCGATCGCCGGGCTCGAGATGTTCATGGCGGGGCAGGGCGAAGGCGCGCGGGTCGACTCTGGCGCCGGCGGGGAACTGGCGGCGGCGTCCGCCCTCACGCGCCGGCTGCGCACCATGGTCAACGATGTGGTGGGAGTCCTGCGTGACGAACAGTCGGGCGCCGTCTTCGAGTTGAGCTGCGCGGAGATCGTGGAGATCGCCGCCGGCAAGGTCAGCGCCGAGGCCGCACAGCGCGGGGTGCGAATCCAGGCGGCCGGTGCGGCGGAAGTCGTGCTCACCAGCCGGCGCGCCAACCTCGCTACGCTCGTCTTGCGAAACCTGTTGCAGAACGCGCTCGAGGCCGTGCCGGCGGGCGGTGAAGTGCGACTGAGCGGCGCGCGGAGCCCCTCGGGAGGGATGGAGTTCGTGGTCGAGGACACGGGGACCGGCCTGCCCGCCAGCGTGCGCGAGCGCCTGTTCCAACCTTGCACGAGCACGAAGATCGGTGGCAGCGGGCTCGGACTCGCGCTCAGCCACCAACTGGCGCAGCAGGCGGGAGGCCGGCTGGAGCTGGTGCGCAGCGACGAGCGCGGCACCTGCTTCCGACTTGTGTTGGCGCCCGAGGCGTGATTCGAGCGCAGCCTGCAAAAATTGGGCTCAATTACCTGCCGGGCTGTCGCACGAGGGATGCGTTTTAGAATCGGAGCCCCATGCCGCTGGCCGGCGGCGTTCATGCTGTGGGTGGTCGTCGCGAGCGCGCTCTCGGCCCAACAGGAAGGCACGCGGCGCTGGGCGGCCAGCGTGCAGGGTTTCATCACGCTGTCGTCGCCTGCGCTGAGTCTGGACGGAAACACGATCTACGTCGGGGTGGAGCGGAGCGGGAGCGGCCGCGTGGTCGCGCTCACCACGGAGGGCGCGCGCAAATGGGACATCGGTCTGGCGGAGCCGGTGGACTCGTCGCCGGCGGTCGGACCCGACGGCACCGTTTACATCGGCTGCGTGGACGGCTTCGTGTATGCACTCAACAAGGACAATGGGACGACCAAGTGGCGGTTCAACGCGCGCGGGTTTGTGACGAGTTCGCCGGCCATCAGCGCGGACGGCTCCGTGCTTTATGTGGGATCCTCGGCCTCGAAGCTGCACGCGATCAACACGGCGGACGGTTCCGAGCGCTGGTCGTTTGCCACCGGCGATGTCGTCGACTCGTCGCCGGCGATTGCGCCGGATGGCACGATTTATTTCGGGTGCGACGACCGGAATGTCTACGCGGTGACGCCGGCCGGGGTCGAGAAGTGGCGCTTCCCGACCGGTGGTCGGATCTTTGCGTCGCCCGCCATCGGCGCCAACGGGACCCTCTACATCGGGTCGGGCGATCAGCGGCTGTATGCGATTTCCCCCGACGGCACCCTGAAATGGAGCTATTTCACGAATGGCGACATCCAGGCCTCGCCGGTGCTGGCGGCGGACGGCACGATCTACTTCGCGTCGACCGACACGTTTTTTTACGCGCTGAACCCGGAGGGGCGCGACGATGAGCGGTTGAAGTGGAAGGCCGACATCCGCGTGACGGGCGCCTCGACGGCGGCGGTGCGCGGGGATGGCGCGATCATCTTCGGCGCGGACGACAACCGGGTGCGCGCCCTTCATCCCAGCGACGGACGCCTGCTCTGGTCGTTCGCGGGAACGCAGGGTCAGGGTGATTTCATCGAGTCTTCGCCGCTGATTGCGCCGGATGGATCGATTTACGTGGGATCATTCGACGGCATGCTCTACCGGCTTCACGGCAACGGCTCGCCCCTGTCGGTGCTCTCGAGCTGGCCGGCGTTTCGGCGGGACGCGAGTCACACCGGCCGCGCGCTCTCCACCACGCGGGGGCAGGTGCTCAATCTCTCGACGCGCGCGCGGGTGGGTGCGGGCGGGACCGTGGTCGTGGGTTTCTTTGTCCTGGGTTCGAGCGCGAAGGCATACTTGATGCGCGGCATCGGCCCGGCGCTCTCCCAGTTCGGGATTGGCGATGCGATGACGGATCCGCGGCTCGATCTTTTTTCCGGCCAGCAGATCCTGACGAGCAACGACAATTGGGGCGAGGGTCCGCCGGGCCTGTCCGTCACCGACACGACGGCGCGGGTCGGGGCGTTTCCCCTGCCGGTGGGGAGCAAGGATGCGTCGGTGGTGGCGGCGCTGCCTCCTGGGCTCTACACGGCCCGGGTCAGCAACGTGGATCTCCAGGCGGGAGTGGCGCTGGTGGAGGCTTACGATGCGATCGGCGGCGACGAGTCGGCGCGGCTGGTCAACGTGTCCACGCTCGGACCGGTAGGCGCCGCGCGCGAAAACTACCTGGTGGCCGGAGTTTCGGTCGGCGGCACCAACCGCAGCCGGCTGCTGGTGCGGGGAGTCGGCCCGGGACTCGCGCAATTCGGAGTCACCGATTTCCTCGCGCAGCCTTCGATGTCATTTTACGCGGTGGACGCGGCGAGTCAGGGGCGGTTGCTGGGCTCGAACACGGGCTGGCTGAAAGACGGGTTGCGCCACGATTTCGAGCTGGCCGCGGCTTCCGTGGCGGCATTTCCGCTGGGGAACGGCAGTCTGGACGCCGCCATGTTGCTCACGGTGGAGCCCGGCAACTACACGGTGGAGATCTCCGGCGTGGGTGGGACGACCGGCCAGGCCCTGGTCGAGATCTACGTTTTGCCGTAACGCGAATCGATTCCCGTCGGCGCATAGGGAATTCTCCCAGCACGCCTCCGACGCGAAAGAGCCTCGCGTCGCCGGGAAACTGCTTGCCACTGCCACCCGGGCGCGGAGACTCCCGAGCGCTTACGACCGCGTAATAGACACTCAGCCAACCTCGCGGGTAAACAGCCCGCTTTCCCGGACTACATGGACGACAACGCTCCCAAAGAAAATCCGCCTGCGGATTTCAACAAACTCGATCTGAGCCAACTGCAGGGCTTCAGCTTCGGCACCCAGTGGACGCAGGAGAAACCCTCCGCGCCCGATCGGAACGACGGGGAGCGGCCGCGGCGTGATGGCGGCGGAATGCCGGACCGTCGCGATCGGCGGACGTTTCGGCGTCCGGCCGGACCGGGCGGAGAAGGCGGCGCGCCGGGAGCCCCGGCTGGCGCGGGTCCGGGTGGGCCGGAGCGGCGGGAATTCACTGGCGATCGGCGGCCCCGTCCGGCGGGCGGCGACTTTCGCGGCGGTGGTGGCGGCGGTGCCGGCGGCGGCAACTACGGCGGCCCGCGCCGTGAAGGTGGTTACGGCGGCGGTCCGCGTTACGGGCAGGGTGGCCAGGGCGGAGCGGGCGGCTACGGCCGCGGCGCGCCGCAGGACCGCGGCCCGTATGATAGTCCTTACTACAGCGCCACGTTCTACCCCGAGGACACCAGTTTCAACACGCTGGTGCAGACGATCCGGAAATCGTGCCGCACGGTCGAGTTGTTCGAGATCGCGCGCACGGTGGTCGCGAAGACCGACCGCTTCGTGGTCGTCGTCGCGCACAAGCCGCAGGGCCACGCCGAAGGCGCACCGCGTCCGGCGGGCGAGGCAGACGCTCCCGCGGCGGCCGCGGCACCCGCGCCCAAGCCGGCGCGCCCGGTGTTTCACATCTCGATTCCGGACGGAATTCCGTTCGAGAGCGATGACGCCGCGGTGGCGCACGTGCTGAGCAAGCACCTCGACAAGTTCTTCGACACGGCCGAAGTCGAGGTCGACCCGCCGAAGGGAAACTACCAGGTGATCAACAAGTGCAGCCTGACGGGCGAACTGCTCGGGCCGCCGAACTACCATCGCTACAACCAGATTGTGCAGCAGCATCACGCGGCCAAGATCGCCTCGCGCATGTCGCTGGAGGCGTTTCGCAGCCGGATTGAGACGGTGCGCGACCCCGAGGTCGTGAACCAGTGGCTGGCGAAGATGAAGAAGACCACGCGCTACACGTGGAAGCCGGCCGTGGCCGCAGCCAAGGCGGTGCCCGCACCGGCCGTGACCGAGGCGGCGGCGCCTTCGCCGGTGACGGACGCGGTGCCTGCGGAAGCCGCGCCCGCGGTGCCGGCCGAGGCGGTCGCCGCCGCGGCGCCCGCCCCGTCGACCACGCCGACCTTCGACTCGCTCGAGGACGCGCGCGTCTTCCTGCTGACGGAAGCGCGCGACAAGGTGGTGCGCACCTCCGAGACGGCCCGGTTCCACGGGAAGATCGCGGAGACGATGCCCCCGGGCGAGATCCGTCGCGCGGTGGAAGGGGCGCTGGAACGCCAGCGTCGTTTCCCGCTGGATACGGCAAACGCGCTCCGCGGCCGCCTGCGGCGCGAGCACTTCACGATCTTCAAGAAGGGCTCGAAGGGCGTCTCCTACGTGTGTGCGGTGAAGCGGAAATTCCGCGTCCCCGGCCAGACGTTTGCGGACAGCATCGGCGCGCTGATTTCGTTCATCGAGAGCAATCCCATGGTGCGGGCGAGCGAGCTCGCGCCGAAGTTCCTCGGCATCTCGATGGTGCCGCCGGCCAAGCCGGCCGAGGCGCCGGCGGGAACCGAGGCGGCACCGGGCGATCCGGCGGCGGCAGCGGCTCCGGCGGCCGAGGCCCCGAAGGCCGAACCGAGCCTGACCATCGACGAGCGCGCCCGGCTGTCGCGCCTGCAGGGCGATCTGATGTGGCTGGTCCGCGAGGGCTACGTCACCGAGTTCATCGACGGCCGGCTGTTCGCGCCGCCGCCGATGGTGGAGGCCCGGAAGAAGGAAATTGAAAACGAGGAGCACGACCCGGAGAACTTCCCGGAGGCGCCGCCGTCCACCGAGGCCAGCGCCCCGGCACCGGCGGCTGCAGCCGACGAAGCGCCGGCCGCCGCCGAAGCCGCTCCCGCTCCCACTCCGGCCCCGCAGGCGGGAGCCGAGGTCGCGGCGAGCGGGTCCCCGGCTCCGTCGGAACCCGCTCCAGCGTCCGAACCTGCTCCCGCTCCGGCGCCGGAAGCCAAGACCGAGCCGCCGGCCGCTGCGCCGAGTGCCTGAGCACGGCGCGGGCTTGGGGCGCGCATGACTCCCGGTGCGATCGAGGCGTATCTGCATGCGCAGATACCGCTCTCGGCGCACATGGGCGTGCGCGTCCTCGTCTGCGATGCCGCTGGCGTCACGCTGGCGGCGCCGTTGTCGCCGAACGTCAATCACCGCGCCACGGCGTTTGGCGGCAGCATCTCCGCGGTCGCGATCCTGGCGGCATGGACCTGGCTGCATGCGACGTTGCAGGCCGCGGGAGCGCCGGCGCGGCTGGTGATTCAACGCAACCGCGTCGAATACCTCGCGCCGGTCATGGGTGACTTCGAGGCGAGGTGCGTCGCGCCGGCTCCGGCGGCGGTGGAGGGATTTCTCCGCACCTGGCGGCGCCGGGGCAAGTCGCGGATCGAACTCGAGGTGACGCTGACGTGCGCCGGCGCCAGGGTCGCGACGCTCGCCGGCGAGTTCGTCGCGTTGCCGGTCGCGTAGCGCCGGGCGGAGGCGGTCAGCGCAGCCGCAGCGTGTGGCGTTCGTCGGGCGCGATGCCGAGCTCGAGGTGCAGGGTTCCCGGGGGCAGCCAGGCGGCGATCCGATCCGGCCACTCGACGGCCAGGCACCACGGGGAGACGAGAAAATCGCCGAGGAGGAGATCGTCCACCTGCCGGCCGTTCTCGAGGCGGTAGGCGTCGAGGTGCACGAGGTGGGTGGGGCCGCGGTGCAGCGTGAAGATGTTGAAGGTCGGGCTCGTCACCGGTTCCTTGATACCGAGGCCGCGGGCGAGGCCCTGCACGAAGGTCGTCTTGCCAACGCCGAGGTCGCCGTGGAGCGCGAGGGTCGTGTCCGGCGGCAACTCCGCCGCGAGGTCCGCGGCGAGCGCGCGCGTCTCTTCCGCCGAGCCGGTCACGACGCCGGCGCGCAGCCTAGCGCAGATGTTCGTAGCCATGGTAGTCGGTAAGGTTGAGGGCCGTGGCCGGGAGTGCGCCGCGGCGCACGAACACGCCGACGCGCGTCAGCGGCGTGCGGGGAAACGCCCGCGACCAGGCACGCGCGAAGCCGGCGGCGTCGGCCCGGCCGGCTAGGGCGAAGGCCAACTCGTAGTCCTCGCCATCCGTGAGCGCGGCCCGCACGTCGGCGCCGCGGCGGCGTGGCAGGGCCGCGGCGGAGAGCGCGGGGACGGCGCCGGCCGGAGTGAGGGCGTGCAGATCCTTCGCGAGCCCGTCGCTGACATCCATCATGGCGCGCACCTCCGGGCGCGCGGCCAGCCAGGCGCCCTCGGCGAGACGCGGCGTGAAGCGGAAATGATGGCCCGTCGCGAGGCTTCCGCCGAGCCGGCCCGTGACGTAGATCGCATCGCCGGGGCGGGCGCCCGTGCGCGTGAGGACGCGTGGCGCGGCCGCCTCGCCGAGCAGCGTGAGGCTGGCCGCGAGGACGCCGTCGGCCTGGGCTACGTCGCCGCCGACGATAGCGACGGCATGGCGGCGCGCGCAGGCGGCGAGCCCGCGATAGAAGCCCTCGAGCCAGCGTCGGTCGACGCGGGCGTCGAGCGTGAGGGCGAGCACGGCGGCCACGGGCCGTCCACCCATCGCGGCGAGGTCGCTCAGGTTTCGCTTCAACAGCTTCGCGCCGACCGCGCGGGGCGGGACCGTGTCATCGAAGTGACGGCCGTAGATCACGGGATCGACGGTGATGAGCTGGCGTCCGCGGGAGGCACGGAGCACGGCGCAGTCGTCACCGATCCCGAAGGGTGCCCGGGGTGACGCCGGGCCGAGCCAGCGGCGGATCGCGGCAATCAACCGCTCCTCGCCGAGGGCGGAGACGGATTCGCGGGACTGGTCGGTGAAAGGATGCATGGGCCCGGCGGGCTTACTTCGCTGCGCCGGAGAAGATCAGGATGACGGTGTTCAGGTTGAAGAGCGCGTGCGCGACGATGGAGGTGCCGAGCCGGCCGGTGCGTTCGTAGGCGAGCGAGAAGATGACGGCGAGGACGATGAGGGGCACGAACGCGGACAGGCCCTGCAAGGTCTGCCAGTTGACGTGCGGCACGCCGAAGATCACCGCGGGGATGAGCAGGGCGGCCCAGCGCGGCAGGCGGGCGTGAAAGTAGCGGAAGAAGCCGGCGCGGAAAACGAGTTCCTCCGCGAGCGGGGCGATGACGATCGCGAGCGAGAGCATGCTTGCGAGGAGCCAAGCGGAATCGGCGTTGGCAAACATGCCGATCAGTTCCTGCTTCTCGGTCGGCAGACCGAGCAGTTTCAAGAGCGCCTCGCAGGAGTTCTGCACGGCGATCAACACCGGCATGGCGATCAGGAAGGTGGCCGCACCGGCCGCGAGGTCGTCGCGATGGAACAGCGCGGGCGCGGAGGCGGCGTGTTCCGGGCGCGTCCAGTAGAGCGCCGCGCCGGCCAGCATGCCGAACTGCGCGCCGGCGCCGAGGAAGGCGCTCAGGGTGTCGCCGCGCAATTCGAGCGCGCGGGCGATCAGGCTGCCGACGGTGGGGCCGATGAAGAAGCCGGCGAGAACGAAGAGGAGGAAGATGGCGAAGTCGGGCGCGGGCGCGACCCACGGTTTCAAGCGGGCCGGGACCCGGGCCGCGCGCGCGGACGGACTCAGGACCAGCCGCCAGAGGAGGATGGCGCCGGCCAGGGCGAACGCGAGTTCGAGGCCACGGACGAGATCGGCGAGGGCGGTGCGCATCGCAGGGGAGTCGAAGGGAAATCAGGCGGGCCGCAAGCGACCAGCGGTCCGGCGGCGCGACCCGGCGGTCCGGCGGCGCGGCGGGATGACCGCAGCCGCGGCCTAACGTGCGGTGATTTTCCCCTGATCGAAAACCACGCGGCCACCGACGACGGTGGTCTTCACGCGACCCGTCAGCATGCGGCCTGACCACGGCGAGTTGCTCGACTTGCTGAAGCCGGCCTTGGCGTCGTAGCGCCAGGCCTCGTCGGGATCGAAGAGACAGAGATCGGCGTCGGCGCCCGGGGCGAGCGTGCCGCCCGGCAGGTTCATGAGCCGGGCCGGGCGGCGGGTCATGAGGTCGACGACGAAGGGCAGCTTGAACTTGTTCTGCCGCACCAGGACCTCGAGGGTGACGGCGAGCGCGGTCTCCAGGCCGAGGATACCGTTGGGCGCGTAGTCGAACTCCTTGTCCTTCTCGTAGTCGGTGTGGGGCGCGTGGTCGGTCGCGATGATGTCGAGGGTGCCGTCGCGCAGGCCGGCGATCAGCGCGCGCCGGTCCTCCTCGGTGCGCAGCGGCGGGTTCATCTTGAAATTCGTGTCGTAGGTCGCGAGCGATTCGTCGGTGAGCGCGATGTGATGTGGGGTCGCCTCCGCCGAGATGCGCGCGCCGCGCTGTTTGGCGCGGCGGATGACGTCGACGGAGAACTTCGACGAGATGTGCTGCAGGTGGATGTGGGCGCCGGTGTATTCGGAGAGGATGACGTTGCGCGCGACGATCAGATCCTCGGCGGCGTTGGGCCAGCCGCGGAGGCCGAGGCGGGTCGACATCACGCCCTCGTTCATCAC
>CAZENI010000173.1:5725-14412 GCA_964513055.1 uncultured Opitutus sp. | reverse complement strand
GAGAGAACCCGCGCGAGGGCGCGGTGTTCGGGTTTATCAACAAGGACCGCGACCGCTTGAAGATGCTGTATTGGGACGGGACTGGTCCCTGGGTTTTCGCCAAGCGGCTCGAGCGCGGACGCTTCACCTGGCCGACGGGAAGCGATCGCACGAAGCTGGCACTGGCGCCGGAGGCGTTGACGATGCTGCTGGCGGGCATCGACCTGAAAGACGGCTGTCAAAAAGCCTGGTATGAGCGGTGATTGAAGCTCGACAAATGGCACGCCGTGTATTCATGTGTTGGTTACACGCATGCCGCCCGCCGAGAAGCTCTTCGCGGAAAACCTCGCCTTGAAGGCGGAACTGACCGAACTGCGCGCACAGGTGGCCTGGTTCCAGCGGCAGATGTTCGCCGGCAGTCGCAGCGAGAAGCTCCCGGTGGAAATCCCCCGGCAGACGAAGCTCGGACTGCCGGAAACCCCGCCGAGCGAGCGGGCCACGCAGGTGATCACTTACGAGCGGCGAGCGCCGGCGGCGGAGAAACGGCCGATGCCGGCAGAGGTGTTTGCCAAGCTGCCGGTGCAGGAGACCGTGGAAATCGTGCCGGAGGAAGTGCAGGCCGAGCCGGCGGCCTTTGATAAGATCAGCGAGGAGCGCACGTTCGAGGTGGAGGTGGTGCCGCCGAGGCTCTTCAAGCGCGAGATCGTGCGGCCGAAGTTCCGCCGCAAGGCGCAGCGCGATAAGGCACCGCTCATCGCGCCGGCGCCGTCGCGGCCGGTGGCCGGGGGCTACGCGTCCGCGGGGCTTCTCGCCTATGTCGTCATCTCCAAATACCAGCATCATCTGCCGCTCTATCGGCAGGAAGCGATGTCGGCGCAGTGGGGCGCGGTCCTCAGTCGCAAAAGCATGGTCGACTGGGTGCGGATCGCCGCCGAGTGGGCCGAACCGATCTACAAGCTGATGCTCGCGGAGTTGCTCGCCGGCCGCTACGTGCAACGCGACGAGACGCCGGTGAAGTTCCTCGATCCGGATGAAAAAGGCCGCGGCGCGATCTAGGGCTACCTTTGGGTGGTGAGCCGACCGGGTGGCGATGTGGTGTTCGATTGGCGGCTGTCGCGTCGGCATGGCGAACTGACGACGCTCTTGACCGACGACTATGTCGGGCTGTTGCAGTCCGACGGGTATGAGGCGTATGCGGCCTACGCGCGATCGCATCCCGCCGTGGCGTGGCTCGGGTGCTGGGCGCATGCGCGGCGCTACTTTTTTGAGGCGCAGGACGAGCGTTCGCGGATCGCTCGAGCGGCGTTGCGTTTGATCGGGCGGATGTATCAACGCGAACGCGAATGGGACGAGTGCAAGCTCAGCGCCACCGAACGCGCTCGGGAGCGCCAGAAGCCGCAGGGGCTGGCGCGCACGATGGAAGCACTGCGGCGCCTGGCGCTGTGGGCACGCCACCGCGTGCTGCCGAAGTCCGCGCTGGGCAAAGCGTGCGACTACTTGTTGGGCCAGTGGGAGCCACTGGTCGCACACCTGCAACATGGCGAAAGCCACCTCGACAATAATCTGGTCGAAAACGCCATCGGGACATCCGAACGACTTCCTCGCATTACGTGGAAAAGAGAAACGGATTGAGGTGACGTTACCGATCGGCACGACGTTATTCGGCTCTCACGACGGCGAAATAAGCCTCAACAATTCGTAAGCAAAGCAGCATCCAAATGCATCGCTGCGAAAACGCAGGGCGGACATGAACAGGTGAATAGAGAGCGCGCCCCACGGTGCCGGATCGGGCGCTTTCGACAGGCGCGGCAGAATGTCTGCCAGCGACTGGCAATTCTTGACGGCGGAAATGATTAAGTCCGACATTGATACGGGATTGCAATCATTACCGGTTTGCGCCATGGGTGGGCGGTATGGAGGCCGTCCATGAGGCATCGCCAGCTGGCGCCAATAGAACCGCGATGGTCTTCATCGCAACGGCGTGGGGCCCTAAATATGGTGGGATTAATCAATTCAACTATCATTTAGCTTTGGCCGTTGCATCCGGCGCGTCCTCAGATCTTGAGGTCGTTTGCGTTTGCTTGGAAGCTATCTCAGACGACGCCGTGGACGTCGCTAAAAAGAACTACAATCTCACCCTTATCGCCTTAAATTTACCTCCAGATCTAAGGCTGCATGCAGATAAGATCGCGACGTTAATTGGCGACTCCCTTACCAACGCTAGAATCAGCCGGGTGTCGCACTGGCTTGGTCATGATGTAATCACGGGGTTTGTTGCGATTAACTGCAGAAATCGCGCTAAAAATGGCAGGGTGGCCGTAGTTCACCACATGAATTACGAAGCCTATCAGGACCTAAAGGCGCCTGAGAATGCAGAGAGGACCATCCATCAGCATGAGATGCAGCGCGAAGTCCTTCGAACTGCCGATCTCGTGTTTGCTGTCGGGCCGACGTTGGCAAGGTCCGCAAGAAACCTTGTTCGAGGCACAAAAACGCACGTAGTAACTCTTTACCCCGGATTTCCTGAATTTTCCATGCGGAGGGAGCCTACGACCGACAGATTTGCCGCGATTTGTTTCGGGCGCCTTGGCGGAAGGGATGACTATGTTAAGCAGGCGTCGCTGGCAATCGCCGCATATGCACAATTCGTTCGGACGATAAGCACATCGGAACGTCGGCTGGATCTGAAGTTAACCGTCGTTGGACTTTCATCGAACCAAGCCGATATAGATAAAGAACTTAAAGCGTTACATTCGATTGCCTCCAAATACGCAGGCCGAAGAATCCCTATCAGCGCTTCTCCATTCATAGACAATCCAGAGCAGCTTCACGCTATGCTTGTGGATAGCGATGTGAGCATGATGCTTTCAGTCCATGAGGGTTTCGGACTGACCGGGCTCGAGGCTATTGCCGCGGAAGTTCCATTGATAGTTTCCAAAAATACAGGGCTTTACGAAACGATCGACAAGCAGTTGGGGGGGCCGGGGCGCGGCTGTTTGGAAGCGGTCGATATAAAAGGCCCCTCCCTGGCTGAGCCCTTTAACGATGCGGACGTCACTCTAGTGGCAGACACACTTCATCGCTTGTCGGCGAGAACTGCTGGCGCACATAGTGACGCACAAAAGCTTCGCGAGCAGCTAGCGAATATCTGCGATTGGAAGAAGACTGCTGGGGCCCTTGCCCTTGAGCTCGGTCTGCCGTTTCGGCAGCAACTATCGGAATTGGAAAGCGAACATAGTGACCTTCTTGCATCCGAGAGACTGAAGGCGCATGATATGCTTCTTTCGGTCGGGCAGCGTGGGTTCGCTCTGGAACGAGCGCTGCAAGCAATTCGTGAAGCTCCGCTAAACACACAACGATTGATAATTTTTGGTGGAATCGCTTCCACCCTATGCACTCAAGCCAGCCAAGAGACGTTTAGGCACTGGTTGCATTCAAATCCGAAAGCTGCGTTGTATATTTGCTTCGAGACAGACGAAGCATTGAAAACTCGAGCAACGAGTCTCGATCCGAGTAAATTGCCCGTTACGGCAAATAGGCCGAATGAACGTCTTACTTCTAAACTTCAGAAGGTGTTCGATTTTAAAACCAGCCTACTGGCCGATACTACCATCTCATCGCGGATCTTTTTTATTCCGGTTCCCACCGCTCTCTCGAGCTACGTGCAGATAGACGATACCCACTTCCATCTTACGCCCCTGTTCTCCAAACGCTCTACGGAATCGATGGCTTGGCAGTCTGCGATCAGCGATTCGAACAGTCTTTGGCGGGACGTCCTCGATTACATCTCCCTCCATTTAGGGCACTCACCAGAAAAGAATTTCGCTGACAGCCTGCTGCGCTCGCTCGCCGTTTCCCCGGTAGCCGCAGCACCTGCAAAAGTTGAAAGGCACATGGCAATGTCGCGTCCGGCAAGCTAGGAGGAGTTAACTAAGCGTTATACGCCCGGAAAAGGCGAAACAGCTGATCCACCAGCTCACTCTTTTGATTACCCGCCTCGGTTGTTAGACTAGTTTCTGCATAGATCAGAGCGTAGTCAAACTCCGTTATGTTTTCGGCGTATCTGAGGATGTCCTCATACTCGCGAATTTTGGCCCGCCCCATTATGCGATCGGAATGCATCAAATGCTCGTCCCTGCTAATCTGGGAGTAAGTGAACGCCGTAATTACTTTATCTGGGCCAAGCAAAGACCTGCATATTGAGAATATATTAGGCAGACTTGCCGTTAACACCAAATGCTTATCTCTGCCACTCCATCCTTTCTTAACATCCCCGATTTCGAATCCATAATCAATCGCACGGCCATACAGAAAGTTATTTTCGTAGATAACATATTGTCTCTCGCCCTCCCTCACTAAAAAACTAGGGTTCTCCGATTGGCTGCTCCTGCAAGCGTTTGCCCCCTCTTCTCGCGGGAGCAACTTCAACGCTTCGAGGTTCAGACAGCGGGGGTCCTCTTCAAAAAAGGCCTCCCGTAACCGATAATAGTCTTCTTCGGTAACTTCTACTCCTTCACCGTCAGGAGATGCCACCGAAAGACGATCTTGTTCGCCTCGAACCAGATCCCAAAAACGTTCCACTCCAGTCTTCAGCTTGCGCATCAATTCTTGCTTACGCAGAGCGTATCTCGCACCGCAGAAGTCTTCGAAGCTCACATCCGAACCAGCGACGCCCTTTTCCACAAAGGCTCGTTCAAGTTCCGTTTGGCATTCAGCATAAAACAATTCGAATGTCAGCTTGCTCTCAAGCTGCCGCATCTCGTCTGCGTATTGCGCCTCGCACGCAGCTAGAATCTTAGATTGCGGGGCGAATTTGCAGACAATCTCATTCTCATCGCTGACCTCACGTAATCGTGTCGTGTGCTTTACGAGCACATCCGTTTGCAGGCGGCCCATCCGATGAACAGCCTTTACAAGCTCGTCTTTCCCGGACGCTGCATTCCCTGAAACGATAAACAATTTTGGACCCTTTGGCTTCCTGGCTGCCAATTGAATCTTGCCGGAAATAACACCCCGGATCAGGTTTTCGGTCTGAATTTCTACTAAGCTCTTTCCACTCGGATTCTTTCGCCGGGCTGCATCTCCGACGTTTAGAATAACCCTGTCGAATAGAAAAATATTTTCTATGTAAACACGATAGAGAGCCACCGCTTTCTCGAATCTCTTTATTGCGTCGGTCTGCGATTGGCTACCGCGCGCCGCGGCTGAGCTTTTATGTGTTTCTAGACCTGCGACAAGCTCCCTGAATATAAAAACTGAGAGAACTCGATCCTTGAACTCCCGCTTAAGCTCTTCGACCACTCTGACGTCATTAATAACTACTATTGGCGAAGCGTTACCGTCGAGGAGGCGCTGGAGATCCGAACGACGCAATCCGTATTCTTCCCCATAGGTGCGATAGACGAGATCGCATCCATCCTTGCCAGCCGGAATGGCCCGCACAGATTCAACGTCGATCGATTTTCCCTTTTTGAGGTCAATTAACTCGCTCGTTCTGTATGGACGGGTGACGTATTTAAAAAAACGGACGGGATAAAATGGTATTCCCTCATTCCGAAGTGATTCCCCTAATGCAACTATCCTGTCGGTCACATATGTCTTACCGCAGGCAGAGGGGCCGGTGAGTGCAATGATGAACGCGCTTTTATTCATGGCCGTGCACGACAGGCCGACAATCTAAGCGCCAGTTAAATAATCAGAAAAAGAGTTGATTTCTGCCCACAAGCTCCCTGTGAGGATCTTCTTCAAATCCGGGGTCGCCTTAAACGGTTCGGCGTTTCCATCTATGGCTATCTCACCACTGAGGTAGGCATCATTAAGCTCGTGCGTCTTCAGGAGTAAATACTTGGAGTTCTTAAGATCGATGGTGTTAAAACTTGATGGCATTACAAAGATATAAAAATCGGCGAATACTTTCACCGGACTCTCGCTGCCATCCGGCAGGATACGTGGCGAATCGATCACAATCTTACTAAAATCGTAACTCACTCGAAAGAAAAATGTCTCTTCTTTTTCTCCCTGGATTTCCGAAAACGGCATCGTGTAGCGAGTATCTGGGCGCCACTCGCCAAGAAAGATAGGCTTATCCTCATTGACGATTAGGTTCTCGCTCTTGCTATGGCCGCCTTGGCCTGCTTGTTCGACCTTATATAGCTCCTCTAGCATTTCTCGCGCTGCCGCCCTAACTGTATCCACTACGTCCTTTTTCATATCGACGTGGCCACCAACCGACTTGTCCCACATGCCACGATTATCTTTGGCGTTCTCACCCCTCTTGTGGATCAAGATTCTTCCGTCGCGCGCGAAAATCATGCCCCACACAACAACCTTCACTTTGGTGGTGCCTAAGAATGAATCACGAGGAAGTTGGCCCATCACGTGCCTTTGATCGTTATACATCAAGATGACTTCTGTTTTATCATCTTTGGATGTGAACTCGGTTGAATACTTCGCAGCCCCGAGAGGATCGTCGAAGTATGCGTGGAAATATCTCTCGTATTCATCTCGCCAAACATTGGCGTCGGTAAGTTTCTCGAACTTCTCGTGGGAGCAAAAGCGCGTTAGCGCGGCGGCAACGAAATAGTCGTCGTCAATGTTGAGCACCGGGACTGGAATCTGGAGGTAACAGATTCTAAGGGAAAACAGCTGTTTGAAATCTCCTGATGCTAGTCTTCTACGCAGTTCGTCTTGCTCGGTCGATGTCTTGCCCTTAAATTCCTTCTCGAATGCGTCCCGTTCAGGTTCTATATGCTTACACTTATTTTTGCTTAGAAATTCCCTTATTTTTTTTAAGGGTTCCTTTTGCATGTTAAGGAACGTTCCAATATCGTAGCTTCGTGCCTCTCCGCTGACCTTTTTGTTTGCGGAAATTAGTGCAGAATAGCTGAGCGATGGCTCCGACTCGCAAATAATTTCCACCTGAAGAACGCCGCTATTGATGCGCAAAAACCAGTCCTCCCTAAACTGTTCGTAGGGCAGATCGAAAGCCACAGCCCCCAACACGCGAACTCTGCGCTGGGCGTTCTTGACGGCATCGATAAGCGTTTCTCTGGTCACGATCATTGGTTATCTCCCCGCTTTGATAATAGAAATTGCCCCGGTCGGAATTGATGGATGATGGTGAAAGCGCCTCCGGCTTGCACTTGGCTCGGCCCTATGAAGTTTCACCACGATGTCCCAGACCGTCAAGGTGGATTACGGCGATGCGCGAGCTGCAGCGGCCACTCACCTTCTCGCTCGGAAACCCACGTAACCAACCCGCAGCTCAGGTCTGTTTTAAGATGGTTCGGAACTATGGCCTCCCTGCCGTAACCTGGATTGAGAACCCAAGTGCGTCCGGATTGCGCCCGCCACGATTTTGGCCGGTGCATGTGTCCCGAGAGGACGAGCAAAGGAGGATGGGATGCCTCGCTGAGTTGTTCGCGCAGGTAGGTCCTGCCGAGATCGGATCCGGAGTCGCCGATGGCGGGCTCGCATCCGGACGGAGGTTCAGGGTGCAAGAGAATCGACTGATTGCTCTCCGAAACAGGAAACGGAACACGCGCCGCGTAGGAGTGGCAGTAGATGAACACCCCGCCCACCACCGCGCCGTGGTTATCGTAGGTCACGTCGTCTCGTCTCAGCTTCCTTAACCATCCGCCGTTCGCACCGGTGTCCGTGATTTCATCATTGGTCCACCAGTCGTGATTTCCCGAGCAAACGAAAAGGCGTCCTTTGAACCGATAGCGCGCCGAGTCCCGAATCCACTTCGTCTGGGCACGCAACGAAACGTCGCGGGTGATCCACATGTTGAGCAGATCACCCGCAATACAGATGGCATCAAAGTCGCTCGCTTGGGCCGCAACCCACTCGAACCAAGGCTGCCGGAAGTGAAGGTCGGCGACGTGGAGAATCTTCACGAAGACTCCCCAACCTCTGCCGCGTCTTCGCGGCGGAGGGACTTGTGGTGCGCCCGCTTCTCGCGGCGGGCGCGCATCCGGGGCGGCTCCGGCGCTTCGCCGGCCATGATGCAGCCTTGCGGCTGAATCTCGCCAACAACGTTGGCCAAGCCGAAGCGGTCGATCTGCGCCTTCACCTTGGTCGCGTCCTTGTAACCGAGCGGCGACTCCGACAAGTCGGGCGCACCGCCGAACCAGCGGATGTCGAGACCGGCCGTGCACGCGGCGAGCGTTTCCTGCACACGCGCAGGATCGATCTCGCCGTCGGCGTCCTTGTAAGGCGCGAGCATGGCGGTGCGAGACAGGTTGCGGCCGGCGCCGTGCGGACAAAACGACAGGTAGTCGTTGTTGTTCGCGCCGAGCACGAGCAGGATTTCGCGCGCCATGTTCAGCGGGATCAGGCCGAGCAGCGGACGACCGCTGGCATCCTGCCATGCAGGCGTGGCGCCTTTGCCGTGGTAGAACGAGTCACCGCGCTTCCAGACGAAGTTATGCTCGTTGCCGATCTGCACGAGCGCGCGCTGGCCGAGACGGCGCAGCAGCGCGTCGTGCAACAAAGAGTGATTTTGCCGCGTCCAGCGGCTGATGTATTGGAGTGCGTTCCAGTAATCGCGACCCTCGGGCGAGTCGCCCGGGAGCCACGCAGCTGCGTCCGGAATGTCCTTGGCGTTCTCGTCGCACCACAGGCGCGCTGCCTTCTGGCCGCGCTTGTAGAGGTCTGCGCCGAGGCCGCGTGAGCCGTGGTGAGTCACGAGGACGTTAAAGGCACCG
>CAZENI010000173.1:0-5715 GCA_964513055.1 uncultured Opitutus sp. | reverse complement strand
GATCCACTCGGACAGCTCAGTGTAGCCGGCTGCTTCGATGGCAGCGCGCTGCGCCTCGGTGAACTGAATGCGTCCGATGTAGGCGAAGTGATTGCCGTCGCCCTGCGTGCCAAGGAAATCCTGGGCGCGGCTGCGGAGACCGGAGAGGAACGGGTTATCCCACACCGGCTCTTCGAGCACGGCCGAGGTCATCTGATAACCGCGGGGGCGGCCGCCGGCGCCGAAGTGCGTCGTCTTCTGGAGATGATCCATCATTTCGCCGACCGGATGGTTGGCGGGAAAGAAGGTGGCGAACATCGAGCAGCAGATATCGGCCGAGTGCGCGCCGGGGATGATGGCGTTCTCGACTTCAATACCGCCGCCGACCGGGATCGTGGCGCGGCCGCCGCCCGACGGGCAGGCGTCCGGCATGATCACGCCGCGCTTCACAACGGGAACGTGCAGCAGCTCGGTCATGCGCTGGCGCGCAGCCGCCACGTTCGTCGCTTCCTCGGGCGTTTCGGCCTCGATGGCTTCGGCGAGCGGAGCCGGCGCGTAACGCGGCAGAATCACGGCGAGCTGCTTCGGGAATTCGGCTTCGAGCGCGGTCAATACGTCGGCACGCGCGAGCCCCGTCGACTCCAGGTCGCGAGCGCGGCGCAGGGCCGGGCCAAGGCGGCGGCCTTCGTGCCAACCGGCAGCGATGAGATCGCGGGCTTTGATTTCCATGTTCATGTTTTTGAAAGAGTCTCCGGGAGCAGGGCTCGAACCTGCGTCCAGTCGGTTAGCGAGCCGACCGCTCTACCACTGAGCTACCCCGGAGATAAATTATTCGGTGAAAGGTGAAGAAAGGGATTTGCCGGAGAATACGCCCCAGCGACGAAACAGAAGCGCGAGGCCGGGATGGCCGACCGTCACTCCGTGGACCAACTCGGGTGTCGCTCGAAACGGTGCGACGGCGGTGCCGGACCGCGCGTGGGTCCAGCCTGCCTCGACGGGATTGACGTCGTGCTTACGGCACGTCGCTTCGACCAAGGCCAAAGGGCATTCGACGCTGCCGGCTAGCACGTCCCACGGAAGCGGGATATCCCGCCACACAGCGGTCTGGGGATCGAGCTTGCCGCCGGAAATGCGATGCCACGCGGCAACGTCGGCGGCCATCAGGCGCATGACCTTACCCGGACAGAAGCGTGCGAGGCCGTCGTCGCAGCCGAGTGCCTCGAGAAGCGCGAACCACGCATCGCGTCCCTTGTTCCAGGCGCCCGCCACGTTGTTCCACGTCGAGGAGTCATTGCCGCGCGCGACAATCATCGTGTCGCGGTTGAACGTGTTGCTCCGCCACGTGTCGCGTAGCAACGCAGCCGTCTGATCGAGCACGGAGAACCAGCGCGAGAGCAGCCGGCCCTTCTCTTCATCGGAAAGCCGTGCGACGACATGCGGAGGACAATACACCTGCGCGACTACCCACCAGCGGGTAGTGCTCGTCGCGGCGCAGCGTTCGAACAGCATGTCGGCGATCTCGTCGTAAGCGCGTTGCTGGCCGGCGATCGTGAACTCACTCCGCAGGTTGGCGCGTGCCGTAAGGTAGGCGACAAAAGCGGCGGTGTTGTCATCGCCGTTGAAATCCTCCCACGTGATCTGCGTCGCGAGACGCGACTTGCCGATCATGGTGAGCTGACGGATCTGCAACTCGCGCTCGACGCGCGCCCGCTTCTCCTCGAGGCGCGAGATGAAACGAAAGAGCTTGTTGTAGCGACGACGCGAGAGGTCGAGACCACGCTGTTCACGCGCTTCGCGATTCAAGCGATCACCGCGAAAATCGAACCGGCCGGCCGTTGCACCGATCTCGCGGGCCACGGCTGGAACGAATTCCGGCATGCGAGAGAGCTGCACGCGGGCTTCCTCCCCTACGGCTGGGCCAGTAGAAGAGAAGAGTTCCCGCGCCTTGGTGAACTGGCGGTCGAATCCGACCACCGGTCGAAAGCTCGTCGACATCGACGAATACCCGAACAGGCCGCGAACCAGCGAACCGCGCGCAGCCTTCGCGAGCAACTTGCGCTCACTCTCATCGAGTCGCTCGTTGAGCAGCGAGCGCACGCTCTCGGCCACGTCCTCCGGGCGGAGGCGCTGGCTCAGCGAAGCGAACAGGTGCTGGCGAATTTCGTGCGGGTTCATGGGGGATAACGTGATGACGGAGCCATCGTAGCAGGTCCGGATCACTCGGTGTAGAGAGGATGCTGCGGGATATCTGACTGAATCATCAGGTTTGAGCGAAGTGAAGTCGCGAGCGGTCCGACGGCGGGAATCAGTCGAGGAAGCCAAGCGAAGCGGGACGCACCTCGCTGTTGATGAAAACGCGGTGCCAGCCCGCGAGGTAGATTGTCGCGTGATCGGGATGGCGAACCGCGCCACGTGCGAGCGCGCTGCCTTCGCGCAGCACGCGCATGCGACGGCTCCAGCCGGATTCACGACGGCTCCCCGCGGGCAAAGCCGCGCGCTGCGCGTCGGTGAAACCGTTCGGAGCGTGACGAGCGTGGTGCCAGACCATCTCGCCCGTGCCGCGGACGAACTCGTCGACCATGTGTGGTTTGCCGCCACCGGGACGAACCAGCGGCTCACGCCGGTGGATGCGCAGCGGATCAACGTCGATACCGGCCGGCACGAAGAACCACTCACCCTGGCGGATGAAGGCGGTCGTGTGTCGGCGGTGGAAATCGGCGTGGCGCAGGCCGGCGCGCTCCGCGACTTCGCGGACGGCGCGAGGCATCAGGCTGTCCTTCGCGGCAGGCACGGTGGTGCCCGTTACGGCCGCGACGAACCAATGGCGTTCGTCGAACCCGCAGAGAAAACGCTCCGGCTTGGCGCCTGAGTTCTGCAGGCTGAGAACGAGATGGCGTTCGTCGGGCCGACAATCGGACACGACCGCTAGCGTGTTCGGCGACAGCGTAAGTTCGAAGGTGCGATCACGAACCGTGATGCGCCGCCGGACCTCGCCGGGCGCGCGTCGGCTGCCGGTGGGAACCGGCAACGCCTGAACGAACGCGCCGATCTTGCGGAAGGACGTGTGGAGATGGGAAGTGATAACGGAAGAGTTCATGGGAGTGAATGAAAACAGACGTGAGGCGGAGCGGCCGACGAATGCGGCCGAAGAGCGGAGTTTTCACTGGCATGATGAGTGGATGAGTGGGGGTTAAAATCGGGAGATGGGTTCAACGGGTGGAGAGGACGCTCTGCGAGAGAGCGAGGACGACGAACTCGTCGCGGAGCTTCTTCTCGGCGGCCTCGCGGATCTGACGCACGCGCTCTTTGGAGACGCCCAACTCGCCGGAGATGTCGTCGAGCGTGGCCTCTTCGAGGTAGTAACGCCGCAGCACGCGCGCGTGATTCGGCAGGAGCTGATTGAGCGCGACGTGCAGCGAAGCATAGGTGTCTACGGTCTCGGCGGAGCGCGCCGGGCACGCCGCTTCGTTGTCGATAAGGGCGTGGAGTTGCTCGCCGTCACTGTTGGTCTCGTCCGCGGAGCAGGCCTGTGCCGCCGTCGCGAGACGGTCGAGTTGGGCGATTGCATCGGATGAGAGCCCCGTGACAGCGCCGATCTCGCTGGTGGTCGGTGCGCGCCCGAGTTCACGCTCAAGCGCCTCGGTCGCGCGACGGATCAGCGTGACCTGCGTGCGAGTGTGGCGCGAAAGCGGGTCGAGTCGGCGAAGCTCGTCGAGGACGGCGCCGCGGACGCGCACGTAGCAATACGCACGTGCCTGGTCCGCCGGACCGTCGAAGCGCAGCAGCGCTTCAATCAGCGCGAGCTTGCCCGCGCTCGCGAGGTCATCGCGCGAGACGTGGGCCGGCAGCCGGCGGTCGAGCGCGCCGAGCACCGCGTCGACGACACTGAGCGTGTCGGCGAGCGAGGCCGAAGGTGTGTGTTGGAGGGAGAGAGTCATGGTGGGCGGGAGTGCCCGGTTGGAATGGCATGGAGAGAGAGGAAGAGGTGGCGGCGCCGGTGAGCAACGCGGCGATTGAACGCCGCGCTGCTGGAATCAGAGATGCAGGAAGTGCCGCCAGTCCGGGTGACGCGCCTCGCGCACGGTCGCGGCGACCGGGAGCGGTTTCGGCGCGGTCGGCTTACGCATCAGGCGCAGGCCGGCCTCGTGCGGGAGGCGGTTGGCCTTGAGGGAATTGATTTCCTTCTTCGACCAAACGAGGTTCTCAAACGAATCACGGCCGCCGCGATCGCGCGGGACGACATGGTCCAGGTTGCCGCCACTTTTGCCGACGTGTTCACCGGTGTATTGGCAGACGCCCCGGTCGCGCTCGAAGATCGCCGCCCGCGTGACGCGCGGGATGCGCAGCGGCATGCGGTCGAACTGCGTCGAGACGATGACCGTCGGCACGCGGAGGTGGAGCTTCGGCGTCGAGATCGAGAAATCGAAATCGCGCACCGGCAGCTTCACCCACTCGTCCCACGCGAGTGGGTTCAAGTAGAGCGGTCGGTCGAAGTTCCAGGAGCCGTCCTCGAGCTTCGGGTAGGCGATGTCCACGCCGAGCGCCGGCGGCAGGCCAGCCGCCCCGCCATTGAGCGCGATGAGCGCCTGCTTGACGGTGCGATGGCCGATGACCTGCCACGCGCGGTTGAGCGAGAGGACGATGGGCTTGTCGAGAACGTCGGTGTTCATGGGGAGAGTGAGTTTGAAAAATGAAAACAACTCACGCTGCGCACAGCTCCGCCAACGTCGGTGTGTGTTCTTCTTTGCGAAAAGAAATGGATCTCCGCGCCGGGCTTGCGCCGGCCTCTGCGGTTTACGAAACCGCTGCATCGCTGCCTATGCTTGCAGAGAGTGAAATGGCGGAGGGTTGAGGTCCTGCCCCTCAGCGACAGTATCGCCGCACGCGTTAGCACCGCGGCTCCCGACTCTCGGAATTAACCCTCCATAAAAATTGGTTGGCCCGGACGGTAACGCTCCGTCGTCACTCGCTTATCAAGCGAGCGCTCTGCTTTTGAGCTACGAGCCAATAGCGGCGGAGAGCGGGGGACTTGCGCCCCAACCGGCAGAGCCGATCCATCTGCTTTCGAAACAGCGCCCGCGCCTCGGCGGGTTCACTCTCCAAAGTGGCGGAGAGCAGTGGTCCTGCCCCACAAGCCTTGCGGCTCGAAACGGCTTCCAACCGATCACAGCGCTTCGCGGTTTTGCTCTCCGAAAAAAATGGCGGAGGCGAGAGGTGATGCTCCCCAGCGGCGGCAGCCGCCCAATCCGCTTCAAACGGGTGCCGGCGCCTCGGCCGGTTTCGCCTCCGAAAGTCCCCGCGGCAGGATTTGCACCTGCGTCGATCCGCTTAGAAGGCGGAGGCCTGAGCTTCTCGGCCACGCGGAGAAAACCATGGACCTCGCGGCGGGACTCCCACCCACAACACGGCGTTCGAAGCGCCGCATGATTGTAATTTCACCACGCGAGGAAAAGGTGGTCCCCCTGCCAGGAATTGCACCTGGAACTCGACCTTCGCAAAGTCGCGTGATCGCTCTTTCACTACAGGGAGAAAAAATGGAGCCCGTCGCCGGATTTGCACCGGCCTCGTCCAGTTTACAAAACCGGCACGTCGCTCGCTACGTCTGACGGGCGTTGGTCGCCGCGCCGGGTAATGCTCCCGGTCCGGGCGCTCATCTAGCGCGATTCCGCTTATAAGGCGGACGGTTCACTTTGAACTACACGGCGAAAATGGCAGCCACGCGGAGAATCGCGCTCC
>CAZENI010000172.1:0-14451 GCA_964513055.1 uncultured Opitutus sp. | reverse complement strand
ATTTACCAGAACGAGTCCGGCGTGCGCGGCATGGCGCCGACGCGGGCGCTGCTCGATGGCGTGCTCAAATACAAGAAGCTCTTCCGCGAGTTTGCCGCCCCGCCGACCA
Organism: uncultured Opitutus sp.; assembly: GCA_964513055.1. GTDB lineage: Bacteria > Verrucomicrobiota > Verrucomicrobiia > Opitutales > Opitutaceae > ER46. Next base: position 14,342 of record CAZENI010000172.1, on the reverse strand, counting down.
ACCACTTCCTCTACGACCCGCAGGAGCGGCACCGGGCGTTTGTGTTCGGCGCGGCCGTCATCCCGCCGGAGCTCCACGCCGGCGAGAAGCTGAACGCGCTCAAGAGCGTCGAGTGCCAGATCATGGACTGGGCTGATGACGCGGCCTACTCGCTCAACGACATCGTCGATGGCGTGAAGGCCGGCTTCCTCACGATCGAGCGGATCGAGCATTGGGCGGCGGGCGTGGCGATCGACGGCGAGCAGCAGCGCTGGCTCGACCAGCTCTTCACCGCGATCCGGGGCGATCGGCTGGAAAACGCGTTCGCGCAGCGGGTGGGCGCCTTCATCACGGCCTGCCGGCTGCGGGAGCGGAGCAACTTCATGTCGGCGCAGACCAACCGCTACCGCTTCGAGCTGGTGGTGGCCCCGGCGGCGGAGCGGGAGGCGGCCTTCTACAAGAAGATGGCCAACGACATCATCTTCGAAAGCCCGCAACTCCAGCAGATGGAGCATAAGGCGCGGCGGGTGTTGTTCGAGTTGTGGGATTCGTGCTGGCGCAACTACGTCGAGAAGGGACCGCGTGTCATCAACATCCTGCCGCCTCGCGTCGGCCGGCTCATCGACGCCGAGGAGACGGCGGCCGGGAAGGCGCGCCAGATCTGCGACTGGCTCGCCGGCCTCACCGACGGGATGATTGTGCGCACGTATCAGCGGCTGTTCGACCCGCAGTTTGGCAGCATCCGCGACCTCAGTTGATGGGACTCGGACGGCCGGATTGGCGCGGCGCGGGTCGGACCTTTCGAGAAGGTGCGGGTTGATTTTCCCATCGGACGGGACAGCGTCACTTCCGCCCCGCTCGTTCGTCTTCCGCCCGTGCCCCGCGCCCACGCCATTTTCCCCCGTCCTTCGCGCCGCCTTGCCCGCGTTGGGCGCGTCCTCCCGTTGCTCGCCTTTGGACTCGCGGCCGGCGGGCTTGCGGCGGCGGACAATGCGGCGGCCGCCAGTTACCACCAGAAGGTCGCGCCGCTGCTTTCGAAGTATTGCTACGACTGCCACGGTGGCGGAATCGGCAAGGGGCGCGTGACGCTCGACGAGTTTGCGTCGGACGCGGAGATGCTGGCGAAACGCGACCTGTGGCTGGCCGCGCTGAAGAACGTGCGGGCCGGCCTGATGCCGCCGCGCGAGGAGGGGCTCGAGCGCCCCACCACCGCGGAGATCGACACGCTCTCGCATTGGATCGTCTATGAGGCATTTGGCACCGATCCGAAGAACCCGGACCCCGGCCGCGTGACGGCGCGGCGGCTGAACCGGATCGAGTATCGCAACACGATCCGCGACCTGATGGGCGGCTTCGATTTCAACAGCGAGGCGGAGTTTCCGCCCGATGACAGCGGCAACGGCTTCGACAACAATGGCGATGTCCTGACCGTCTCGCCGCTGCTGCTGGAAAAGTATCTCTCGGCCGCGGAGTTCATCGTCGACAAGGCCGTGCCCAAGGTCGCCCGCATCATGCGCGAGAAGACTTTCTCCGGCCGCGATTTCCGGCCCGAGTCGGGCGGCGGCGGCAACGGCGAACAGCTCAATGTGAAGCGCGCCACCAAGGTCGCGCGCGGCTTCTCGGTCGATCGCGCGGAGAAATATCGGGTGAGCATCGAACTCGAGGTCCGCGGCTCGTTCGATTTCGACCCGGGCCAGTGCAAGGTGATCTGCCGGATCGACGACCAGGAGCGCTTCGTCGAAGACGTGGCGTGGTCCGAGCGCAAGACGCTCAAGCATGACTTCGAGGTCGACTGGGCGGCGGGCAGTCACGTGGTTTCCTTTGAGATCGTGCCGATCGAGCCAGCGGGAACGGTGGCCGTTGCGACCGATGGCGCCGCTCCGGCGCCTGCGGCGGCAGGGCAAACCGTGACGATTCCGGGCGAACGCCCGGCCGCGGCGACGGCGCCGGCGACGGTGGCGGGCTCGGCTCCGGCCGCGGACGCGACGGCCCGGCCGGCGACTCCGGTGCGCGAGCGCCAGTTCCGGCCGGCGGCGACGAGCGTGAACGTGCGCATCGCCTCGGTGGCGGTGCGGGGCCCGCTGAAGCCCGAGTTCTGGGTCGCGCCGGAGAACTACGATCGGTTTTTCCCGGCCGGTCCTGCGCCGCAAGAGGCGGCGGCGCGCGACGCCTACGCGGCGGAGCTGCTGGGGAAGTTTGCGTTGCGCGCGTTTCGCCGCCCGGTCGATGCGGCGCAGGTGAAGCAGATGGCGGCGCTGGCGCGGGGCGTTTACACGCAGCCGGGCCGGACCTTCGAGGAAGGCGTCGCGCGGGCGATGATGGCGGTGCTGGGTTCGCCGCGGTTTCTCTTTCGCGTCGAGCAGCCCGAGCCGGCGGCGGCGGGCGTGCGTTTCGCGCCGATCGACGAATACGCGCTCGCGTCGCGACTCTCGTATTTCCTCTGGTCCACGATGCCCGACGACGAGCTGTTCCGGCTCGCGGAGCGCGGTGAACTGCGCCGCGACCTGCGCGCGCAGGTGGCCCGGATGCTGAAGGACACGAAGGCGCAGGCGTTCGTGCGCAACTTCACCGGCCAGTGGCTGCAGGCGCGCGACGTCGAGAGCGTGCCGATCAACGCGCGCGTCGTGATGGGGCCGAACGCCCAGCGCAACCGCGACGGCCGGATCGAATTCGACGGGGCCTTCCGCCGGATGATGCGCACCGAGACCGAGATGTATTTCGACCACGTCGTCCGCGAGGATCGCAGCGTGCTCGAGCTGGTCGACAGCGACTACACGTTTCTCAACGAGCGTCTCGCGGCGCACTACGGCGTCCCGGATGTCACGGGCGATCAGATGCGGCTCGTGAAGCTCCCCGCGGACAGCCCGCGCGGCGGCATTCTCACGCAGGGCACGGTGCTCGCGGTGACCTCGAATCCCACGCGCACCTCGCCGGTGAAGCGCGGCCTGTTCATTCTCGAGAACATCCTCGGCACGCCGCCGCCGCCCGCCCCGCCCGATGTGCCGGATCTCGAGGAGGCGAAGAAGGAGTTCGGCGACCGGGAGCCGAAGTTGAGCGAGATGCTCGCTGTGCACCGCGCGAACAAGCTCTGCAATTCCTGCCACTCGCGCATGGATCCGCTCGGACTGGCGATGGAGAACTTCAACGCCCTCGGCTACTGGCGCGACAAGGAGGCCGGCCTGCCGATCGAGCCGGCCGGCGAGTTGATCACGGGCGAGAAATTCGCCGACGTGCGGGCGCTGAAGCGCGTCATCGCTCAGGAGCGAAAACTCGACGTCTACCGCTGCCTGACGGAAAAGCTCATGACCTACGCCCTCGGCCGCGGGCTCGACTACTACGACGCCCACACGATCGACGAGATCGTCGGCCAGCTCGCGCAGCAGGACGGCCGCATGTCCGCGCTCCTGCTCGGCGTGATCGAGTCACCGGCCTTCCAGAAGATGCGGACCTCGGCCGATGCGCCGGGCAAACCGACGCGCCCGACCGAATAATTTTCCGCCACTGCTCCCCGCCTTCGCACCATGAAAACGCCCGCCCCCACTTCCTCCGACGCCGAGCAACGTTTCCTCAGTCTGAGCCGCCGGCAGTTCCTGCGCGGACTGGGCGCGTGCGTGGCGCTCCCCGTGTTCGAGTCGGCCCTGCGTCCCGTGGCCAGCGCGGCCACCGCCGCGACGGGCACGGGTCTCGGTGTGACCGCGACCGGCGCGCCGCTGCGCATGGCGTTCGTCTATTTTCCGAACGGCGCCCACCAGAAATACTGGTGGCCCGAGGGCGCGGGCGCGGACTTCACCCTTGCGAAGACGATGCAGCCGCTCGCTCCGCTGAAGAGCTCCATCCAGGTGCTCGGCGGGCTCGATCACAAGAACGCGTCGGCTGGCAACGACGGCGCGGGCGATCACGCACGGGCCAACGCGACCTTCCTCACCGGCGCGCGGGCGCGCAAGACCGACAGCGCCGACATCCGCGTCGGCATCTCCGTGGACCAGATTGCGGCTCAGCGCGTCGGGCACCTCACGCGTTTTCCGTCGCTCGAGCTCTCCTGCGATGCGATCCGCAAGTCCGGCCGCTGCGATTCGGGCTACTCCTGCGCGTATCAATACAATCTCTCGTGGGCCTCGCCGACGACGCCGATGGCGCCGGAGTCGAATCCGCGCCTGGTGTTCGAGCGGCTCTTCGGCGCCGGGGCGCCGGGCGAGCGGCAGAAGAATTTCCAGCTCCGCCAGGCGACGCAAAAATCGCTGCTCGACTTCGTGCTCGACGATGCTCGCTCGCTGCAGCGCCAGCTCGGCCGCAACGACCAGCAGAAGCTCGACGAGTATCTGACCGGCGTCCGCGAGATCGAGCAGCGCATCCAGCGCGCCGAGGGCTTCGGCGCCCTGCCGGACCCGAAGGCGGACACGCCTGCGGGCATCCCGCCGGTCTACGGGGACCACATGGATCTGATGTATGATTTGCTCGCGATGGCGTTCGAGACGGATTCGACGCGCATCTCGACACTGCTGCTGGCGGGCGACGGCAGCAACCGGGCGTATCCACAAATCGGGATCCCGGAGGGCCACCACTACTGCTCGCACCACCGGAACAACGAGGACCTGATGGAGAAGATCGGCCAGATCGATCTCTACTACATGGAGCGCTTCGCGAAATTCCTGAAGCGGCTCGACGAGAAGAAGGATGCCGACGGCCGCTCGATCCTGCACAATTCGATGATCGTCTACGGCTGCGGCAATTCCGACGGCAACCGGCACACGCACGACAATCTCCCGATCGTGCTCGCCGGCGGCGGTGGCGGCACGCTGACCCCGGGGCGCTACACGCAGCTCGGCGGCCAGCCGATGAGCAATCTCTTCCTCAGCATGACCGACCGCATGGGCGTGGATCGGCTTGAGCGCATCGGTGATTCGAGTGCCCGCGTGACGGCGGTGTGATACCGACGTCACATGAGATTTGGACTTCTCCGAGGGTAGGGCCCGCCCGGAGGTCAGGCCCTACCGGCGCTGCTGCGCCAAAGTCAAAAACACCTCAGCCGTTGGTGTGACGCCGCGATCTCCTGGGCGCCGGCGGCTTGCGCCAACGGTCGCTATGGCGTCAGCCGATTAACACCCATCGCACGTTGCAGTGCTTCGACCCGCGCCCGCGAGCCGGTGAAGAGGTCGTCGGGAAAGCGCCGGCGGCTGAGGATCTCGGCGTAGGCATCGGTGCCCTTGTTGGATTCTAGCTGCAGGCCGGCGAGGTATTGGAGCCGGAGATTGCGGTCGCGGTTGATCTCGGCGGCGGCGAGCCAGGTTGTCAGGTCCGACTGCCGGCCGGCGTAGGTGGAGAGCAGGTCGACCGCCGAGCCGAGATCGAGCGCACCGAGCGCGTCGCGCACCGGCGCGTGGTCGGCGCGATCGAACCGGCGCTGGAGTGCGTCGATGTCGACCTGCAACGGCTCCGCCTGGCCGAGCATCACGGTGTCGTAGCCGAAGCCATCGTCGTCGTTCGCCCAGATCGTGCCGTGGGGAAACACCGTGAAGAACGTGGCGATCTCGCTCTGCACGACGGCGCGGTTGGCCTCGTAGAGCGGCACCCACTGCGTGAGCAGGCCGCCGGGATTGAGCCGGCGTTTGCAGAGCTCGAAATACTCCTGCGAATACAGCACGGCGGAACCCTTCACCCACGGGTGAATCGGGTCGGAGGTGATGAGATCGAATTTCTCGCGGGTGGTGGCGATGTAGTGCCGCGCGTCGTCGTAGACGATCTCGACGCGCGGGTCGTGGATCACGTTGTGGTTCTCCGCGCGGAAATGCGTGGCGACGACCTTCGGGATCAGCCGCTCGATGTCGCAGATCACGATGCGCTCGATCGAGGGGTGGAGGACGAACGCGCCCGAGGTGACACCCGCGCCGCAGCCGACGATCAGCACGGAGCGCGGGTTGGGGTGCAGGAGCGCGGGGATGTGGCCGAGCATGCGTTGGAGGCGCATGTCCTTCACGAGGCTCGAGGCCTCGGTCTTGCCGCTGACGTGGAAGAAACGCGCGCCGCCCTCGGTCTCGGAGACGGCGACGGAGGAGTTCATGCCTTCGCCGAAGTAGAGCACCCGGGCGCCGTAGTCGGTGGTGGCGATCTGGCGGCCGTAAGCGACGAGCTGCCACGGGATGCGCGGCAGGGTGAACGCGGCGACCAGCGCGGCGAGGGCGCCTGCGCCGGCGAGCGCGAGGTCGGCCGGGCGGCGCGGCCGGAGTGCGACCAGGGCGCTCACGAACGAAAGCACGATCAGCGCGCCCTGCGTGCGCTGCGTGCCGAGGAGGGGAATCAGCGCCATGCCGCCCAGCACCGCGCCGCCGATCGCGCCGAAGGTGTTGGCGGCATAGGCGCGGCCGATGAGGCGGGCCGCATCCTGGCCGGGCGCGGCGAGGCACGCGAGGGCGAGCGGGAAGCTCGCGCCCCAGAGGATGGCCGACGGCAGGATCGCCCACGCGCAGCGCACGATGTCGAACTGGAACTTCGCGCCGGTGGCGGCGTGCAGGGTGGCTGCGACCGGCCAGTAGGGCAGTGAGCTGGCCATCGTGTATCCAGCCCAGGCGATCGCGCCGACCTGCAGCAACTGGCACAGCGCCAGCGCGAGCCGGGGCCGCGGCGTGCCGCGCGCGATCGCCGCCCCGGCGCTGCTGCCGAGCGCGAGACCGACCAGGAAAACGGCGAGGATGATGGAGAACGTGTAGACGGTCGCGCCGAGCAGCAGCGAGAGGATGCGCGTCCACACCACCTCGCCCGCGAGCGCGCAGAAACCCGAGAGGGCGATCGCGAGGAGGATGAATTTGTCCGAAGTGGAGCGACTTGTCCCCAAGGCGCTGGTTGGCAGCGTGGGCGCATCCTGAAGCGCGTTGGGGACAGCGCGCTCCACCTCGGTGGGAACGACCGCGAAGCGAACGACCTCGGAGTGACTGAGTGCGAAGGCGATGGTCGCGACCGCGAGGTTGAGTCCCACGGCGCAATACGTCGCAAACGCCGAGTCGTGCACGCGCAGCAGATAGAAGCCGGCGATCAGGCAGCCGGCGACCGCGCCGATGGTGTTGCCGCCGTAGAAGAAGCCGAGCCAGGCCACGCCACGCGGCGTGGTCTCGACCCAGCGGGCGACGGCGGGGAGCGTCGCGCCCATCATCACGGTCGGCGGCAGGAGACACAGGACGCCCACCGCGGCGCGCAGGAGGATGCCGGGCAGGCCGTGGCCGACGAGCGACGTGTAGAGGCGGCCCACCGCCGGCATGGCGAAGAGCACGAGCAGCGCCGCCGCGGCGATGCCGACTTCGAGCCAGGCATAGACGCGGAGCGGATGCCGCGTCGCGGACACCAGGCGCGGCAGCGCGAGGCTGCCGAGGCACATGCCGCCCATGAAGGTGCCGAGCAGCACGGCCAGCGAGATCGCCGACGAGCCGATCACGAGCTGCAGCATCTGGAACCAGACGATCTCGTAGATGAGCGCGGCGCAGCCGCTGCCGAGGAAAAGCAGCAACAGGACCGGCAGAAAGCGCGGGGTGGCGGCGGTCATGCGCGGCCTTGCGGCGTCGGGCGGGTTGTCGCCTTCCGGCGGCGGGACGTTAGGATTCCGCGCGAAGGCGGGACGACGGACCGAGGCGGGTTTCCGGGGCGAAGGGGCACGCGGCGTGCAGGACGTGCGCCGAGCGGGAGAGTTACTTTTTGCCGCGCAACGTCGCGACGAGCGCCGCGGGCACCTCGATCACGGTGCCGTGGCGCATGCGCACGGGCGAGCCCTCGTCGGGCAGCACAAGCTGGGCGGTGACGTCCTCCCAGATCCGCAGGTCGCGCGAGCGCATCGCCCCGTAGTGCTTGGTGGTGTAGGCGTCGAAATAGAGCACGTAGTCGCGGCCGATCTTCGCGACGGTCGGCCCCTCGACCCAGAGGCCGCCGGGGGTGAACGGCGCGGAGAGGTTCTGGAACGGGCCGCGCATGTCCTCGCTCTCGGCGATCTGCAGGTATTTCTTCGGCGGGTTGCGCGTCTCGTCCTTGATGATGAGGTAGTGAAGTCCGTTGGCCTGGAGCAGGGTCGCGTCGATCACGCTGAAGCCGGGATCGTAGAAGAGCTGCGTCGGGGCGAAGGTCGCGAAGTCCTTCGTCGTGGTGAAATACATCCGGTGGTTGTAGGCCTCCTCGGAGGCGCCGGCGGTTTCGGGGAAGCGCCCGGGGATGGTGGACGCCCAGAAAATGATGAACTCGCCGCGCTTCGCATCGTAGGCGACCTCGGGCGCCCAGCAGTTCCGCACGGTGGGTTCGTGCGCCATCACGGGGATTTCCTTCTGCTCCGACCAGGTGGTGAAATCCCTCGAGGAGGCGTAGCCGATGTTGTTCTCGTTCCAGCCCGAGGTCCAAACCATGTGGTAGGTGCCGTCGGGTCCGCGCACGACGCACGGGTCGCGCATGAGTTTGGATTTGCCCACCTTGGGGGCGAGGTAGCTCCGGCCGTCGTTGAGCCGCTCCCACTTGTAGCCGTCGGCGCTGGCGGCGAGATGGAGGCCGTCCTCGCCGTTCTTGGTGAAATAGGTGAAGAGGTAGTCGGCGCGGGCGGACGCGAGGCAGGACAGCAACAGGAAGACGGAGGTGAGGCGCATCGGGGAGGTTTGACCGCGGATTACGCGGATGGCGCGGATAAGTTCAACCCGCCTTGTGGCCGCGAGAGTGCGGCGGCGGCCGGTTCACTTGCTTGCCTCGTCACCGAGCGGCCGCTGGTTGGTGAACTCGGCGCTGGCGGGGACGGCAAACGTATCCGGATCGTCGGGTCGCGCGGGATCGAAGCCCCGGAAGTCGGCGCGGATGAACGGCGCGAGCGGGAGCTGCTGGTCGCGGATGGCCTGCACGAGACACTGGGCGAGCTGGTAGCTGCCGAAATTGTTGTGGTGCGTGTTGTCGACGCGGCCGCCCGGGTTGGCAAAGGCGCGGGCGGATCGCTCCACGCCGAGCGCGGCGTAGAGCGTCTTGCTGAATGCATTGAGATCGATGAAGGCGACCTTGAGTTCCGCGGCGGCCTGGCGGGTGGCGTCGGCGTAGTCGCGCAGGGAGGGGCGCACCTGGCCGGCGTCGTCGAAGCCGCGGCGCTCCATCGGCGAGACGAGGATCGGCACGCCGCCGCGGGCGCGGACGGCCGCCACGTGTTTGCGGATCTCGTCCTGGTAAGTCGTGAACGGGCCGCCGCTCTTCGCGGCGATCTGTTTCTGATCGTTGTGGCCAAACTGCATGATCAGCCAGTCTCCGGGCCGCATCAGGCTGGCGATCTTGTCGAGGCGGCGGCGGCCGAGGGAGTCGCGGTAGGTCTCGCCGGATTCGCCGTGGTTGGCGATGGCGACCTCGGGTTTGAAGAAACGCGTGAACATCTGGCCCCAGGAGTTGTAGGGCTCCTTCGATTGGTCGCAGACGGTGGAGTCGCCGAGGAGGAAAATCGTGGGCACGTCGACGGGCTCGAGGGTGATCGCGCGGACGCTGGCGGTGGCGCCGAGGAACTCGAGCGTGAGGGCGTCGTCCCAGGCCCAGGCTTCCTGCACGGTTTCGCGCGGGGCCTTCAGGCGGACCTCGCCGGCCTTGATGTCACCGGTGGCGGCGATGCGCGGCGTGCGGGTGTTGACGATGAAGCTGACGGACTCCGGCGCGTTGCCAAGGGGCACGAACGACTCGACCATGAGCCGGCGCAGCTCGGCCTTGATCGTGAGGGGGGCGGGCGGTGTGGCGGGAGCGACCGTGACGGTGACGCGGTAGTTGCCCTCGCGCGGGACGCGGGCGGTGAAATGGGCGGAGGCCGCGCTCGCGCCCGGCTCGAAGCCGTAGCCGCGCTCACGCGTGAACAGGCTTTCAGGGTCGACTTTCACGGCGCCGCCGGTGACGGCGGCGGGACCGAAGACGAAGCGCAGCGGTCGGGTCGGTTCCGCGGCGCCCGCGCCGGCGGCGACGAGCAGGGCGACCAGGAGAGCACGGGTGGGGAAACGGGGCATGCGCGGACCATGCCGCACCGCGCGCGCGATGCACCCTCGTCGCGCGACGGACCGTCAGACCGGCGCCGGCGCGGGGGCCATCTTGCGCGGGTGCGCCCCGCGGGCGGCGCCCAAGTTTCCGTTTGCCCCGCGCCGGGCGGCGCCCCACGGTGCCCGGTTCCGTTCCATGAGCGACCTCCCTCCCGACATCTCCCACGATCAGCACGCGGTGCGGCGCCAGAAGCTCGCCGAGCTGCGCGCCGCGGGCTTCGACCCGTTCCGCGCCAACGTCGCGACCACGCATTTCTCGGCGGACGCGAAAGCGCTCTACGTCGACGGGCAGGATTACGCGGTGAACGTCACGGTGGCCGGGCGGCTCGTGACCTTCCGGGTGCAGGGCGGCAGCTCGTTCGTGAAGATCCAGGATCAGCAGGGGCCGATTCAGCTCTACTTCCGGCGCGACGTGCTGGGCGAGGAGCGCTACGGGGTGTTCAAGAAGTCGCTCGATCTCGGCGACATCATCGGCGTGACGGGCGCGTTGTTCAAAACCAAGACGGGCGAGATCACGGTGCGGGTCGACGCGTTCACGCTCGTGAGCAAGGCGCTGCGGCCGCTGCCGGAGAAGTTTCACGGTCTCGCGGATCCGGAGATCATCTACCGCCAGCGCTACCTCGACTTGATCATGAACGCGGAATCGCGCGCGCGGCTGATGCTGCGTTCGCGCATCGTGTCGCACATCCGGCGTTTTCTCGAGGCGCAGCAGTTCCTCGAGGTGGAGACGCCGGTGCTTGAGTCGACCGCGGGCGGCGCGGCGGCGCGGCCGTTCGTGACGCACCACAACGCGCTCAACGTGGACTTCTTCCTGCGCATCGCGACGGAGCTGCGGCTGAAGCGGATGCTCGTGGGCGGCTTCGATCGCGTGTTCGAGATCGGCCGCATCTTCCGCAACGAAGGCGTGTCGCGCCGGCACAATCCCGAGTTCACGATGCTCGAGGTGTATGAGGCTTACAGCGACTACCGCGGGATGATGAAACTCATCCAGGAACTGCTGACCTCGCTCATCCGCGACGTGGTGAAGCCGGCGGATGGTTCGCTGAAGATCAAGCACGCGGCGAGCGGGCAGGAGATCGACTTCGGCGGCACGTGGCGCGAGGTGAAATACAAGGACCTGATCCGCGAAGCCACCGGTGACGCGGACTGGTTCAGCCGGAGCAAGGCGGAGAAGATCGCCGGCGCGGAAAAACTCGGGCTGAGCGTGAATCCGGCGTGGGAGGAGTTCGAGATCACGAACGAGATTTTCTCGAAGAAGATCGAGCCGACGCTGATCCAGCCGACGTTCGTCACGCACCTGCCGAAGGAACTGTGTCCGCTGGCGAAGATCACGCCCGACGATCCGACGACGATCGACGTGTTTGAGCTGACGATCGGCGGCATGGAGGTGGCGCCGGCGTATTCGGAGCAGAACGACCCGGACGTGCAGCGCGCGATGTTCGAGGCGCAGGCGGGCGAGGAGAAACAGAACATCGACCACGACTTCCTGCTCGCGCTCGAGCACGGCATGCCGCCCGCGGGCGGGATGGGCGTCGGCATCGACCGGCTGTGCATCCTGCTGACGGGCGCGGAGAGCATCCGCGACGTCATTCTGTTTCCGCAACTGCGGCCGGGGGCGTGAGCGGATTGCCGATTGGCGATTGCCAATTGCCGATTTACGGCAAGGCAGTCGGGAACCAAATCGGCAATCGCCCATCGTAAATCGGCAATCGGTCCATGCCCTGGTATTTCTACCTCGCCCTGAAGCAGCTTTTCCCGACGGGGCGGTTTCCGTTTTTCACGGCGATCTCGATCACCGGCGTGGCGCTGGGCGTGTGGGTGCTCGTCGTGGTGACGAGCGTGATGGGCGGCTTCGGTTACGAGCTTCGCCGGATGATCGTGCAGACCGAGGGCGAGGTGCAGGTGAAGTCGCCGCACGCCCCCGGGTTGATCGAGGACGTGCCCGCCGTGCTCGCGCTGGTGCGCGCCGTCCCGGGCGTGGCCGCGGCGACGCCGTATGTCGCGGGGCCGGTGATGGTGCTGGGCCGGGGGCGGCCGGCGTTTCCGTTTTTCCGCGGGATCGAACTCACGACGGTCGAGCAGGTGGCGAACCTCCAGCGCTTCGTGCGCGTGGGCCGGCTCGATGATCTCGACGACGACTCGGTGATCCTCAGTTCCGAGGTGGCGAGCCAGCTCGGCGCGCGGCTCGGGGACCAGATTGAGATCTACTCGCCGCTGCTGATCGAGAAGCTCAAGAGCGACGAGATTTTCCTGCCGCGGCAGTTCCGCGTCGTCGGCTTCTTCGAGATCGGCCACCAGCACCTCGATAGCAGCACGATTTACGGGACGATGCGCGCCGCGCAGGAACTCTACGGCCTCGGCCGGAGCGTGCACGGCATCAACGTCCGCATCCGCGAAGGCCAGCACGAGAACGCGGTCGCGGCGCGATTGAATGGCGTGCTGCCGCGCGGCATCGAGGCGATGCCCTGGACGCGGAGCTGGGAGAGCTTCCTCTGGGTGCTGAACCTGGAGAAGACGATCAACTTCTTCCTCCTGCTCTTCATCGTGATCATCGCGGCGTTCTCCGTGATGAGTTCGCTCCTGATTTCCGTGGTGCGGAAGACGCGCGAGATCGGCTTGCTCGGCGCGCTGGGCGCGAGTGCGCGCGACGTGGCGCTGTGTTTCTGCGTGCAGGCCTTCATCATCGGCGTGACCGGCACGGTCGTGGGCTTGGGCCTGGCGGCCGGCACGCTGGCGATCCGCAACGACATCGTGCACGGCATCGCGAAGCTGCTCAACCGCATGGACACGCTGAAGCAGTTCTACCAGTTCACGGACCTGCCCTCGCACACGCTCACCAGCGATCTGGTGATGACAGTCGTGGCCTCGATCGCGATCTCGACGCTGGCGGGGCTGATCCCGGCGTGGCGCGCGGCGAAACTCAAACCCGTGGAGGCGCTCCGCAGTGAGTAACGCCGTCCTCAGCGCCCAATCCCTGGGCAAGACCTACCTCAGCGGCACGCAGCGGCTGCAAGTGCTGCGCGACGTGACGCTGGACGTCGCGGCGGGCGAGAGCGTGTCGATCCGCGGCGAATCCGGCTCGGGCAAGTCGACGCTGCTGAATCTCCTCTCGGGCCTCGATGCGCCGGACTCCGGCGTCATCCACTGGGCCGGCGCCGCGCCCGCGGCGGACCGGCGCGCCAAGTATCTCGGGATGGTGTTCCAGTCTTTCTACCTGATCCCGGAGCTGAACGCCGAGCAGAACGTGCTGATGGCCGCGCGCATCCTGCGGGCGCCCGGCGCGGCGGAGCGGGCGCGCGCGAAGGAATTGCTGGCGCGGGTCGGCCTTGCCGAGCGCGCTCGCCACCTGCCGGCGCAGCTCTCCGGCGGCGAGCGCCAGCGCGTCGCGGTGGCGCGGGCGTTGATCAACTCGCCGCAGCTCCTGCTCGCCGACGAGCCGACGGGCAACCTCGACGAGCACACGGGCGACGCCGTGATCGAACTGCTGCTCACCCTCTGCCGCGAGACCGGCACGGCGCTCGTGCTGGTGACGCACAACGTCGCGCACGCGCAGAAGACCAACCGGAGCCTGTTCCTCCACGACGGGGTGCTGCGCTGAGCCAGGCCGTTTTTTGTTTTGGACAGGATTTACAGGAGGGCGGAACAGGAGTGGACAGGACAGGCTTGGGACGGCGGGGACACGTGGCGTCTCTCGGAAGGGTTTACAGAACGGATTGGTTCCTGTTCATCCTGTCTCTGCATTCCTGTCGATCCTGTCTAAACCCAAACCGCGCGCATGTTCTCCCGTCCTCCTAAAATCCGTTGTGGCGTCGCCGGGGTTGGTTCGCTCGGCCAGCATCACGCGCGCATCTACGCGGCGCTGCCGGGCGCGGAGCTGGCGGGCATCTACGAGACGAGCGACGCGCGTGCGGCGGAAATCAGCGCGAAGTTCAACTGCCGGCGCTTCGCCACGCTGGCCGAGCTCGGGGCGGCGTGCGACGCGGTCTCGGTCGTCGTGCCGACCGATCTGCACGCGGACGTCGCGCTGCCGTTGCTGGCGGCGGGCGCGCACCTGTTGATCGAGAAGCCGCTGTGCGCGACGCTGGAGGAAGCCGAGCGCGTGCTGGCGGCGGCGCGCGCCTCGAACCGGATCGTGCAGGTCGGGCACATCGAGCATTTCAACCCGGTGATGAGTTTCCTCGAAAAGGAAATCGACGAGCCGCGCTACATCACGGCCGAGCGCCTCGCGCCCTACCAGCCCCGCGGCACGGAGGTCGGCGTGGTGCTCGACCTGATGATCCATGACATCGGCATCGTGCTCGCGCTGGTGAAGTCGCCGATCGCGAAGATCGACAGCGTGGGCGTGACGGTGCT
>CAZENI010000171.1:0-14525 GCA_964513055.1 uncultured Opitutus sp. | reverse complement strand
ACCGGCGCGCCGCCCGGATGTTGTAGGCGGGCAGGCTCGCGGGGTCGCCCTGGTGCAGCAGCCACAGACTCCGTTGCGCGAGGGACAGCGGCGCGATCTTGTCGTGGGGGCCGCCGCAGTGGGCGAGAAGGTCGGCCTTGTGCGCGGTCAGGGCGGCGCGCAGCTCCGGCGTCAGGGCGCCCGCCGGCGCGCGCACGCGGAGATTGCCGCTCTCCACCACGAGGCTCACGCCGAGCCGGGCACACGCGTGCAGCAGATCGTCGAGCGTCATACGACGAACTCCTCCACCGCCGGGGCCGCCGGGCTCGGGCGGTCCACGGCCACCTCCGCCTGCACGGAAGCCACCAGCGCGTCGGTGCTGGCGCCCTCGAGGAAACGCGCCAGCGGCACATCGACGCCGAGATCGGCGCGGATGCGGTTCTTGATTTCCACCGCCATGAGCGAGTCGAGCCCGAGGTTCGGGAGCGGCTCAGCCCGGCGCAGCTCGGCGACGGGCGTGCGAAACACCCGCGCGACGATCTCCGCGACGGCCTCGCTCACCAGCGTGCCGCGCGCCTCGGCCGGCACCGCCGCGAGCCGCCGCCGCCACTCGCCGTCCGCCGGCGTGGCCGCCGCCTCCGCCACCAGATGCCCGGCCACCTCGGCCAGGAACGGCGTGCGCGCCAGCGGCGCATCCACGCGCGCGAGCAGCGTCCAGTCCACGGCGACGACCGCGGCCTGCGTCGTGCCGCGGTCGAGCAGCGCCCCGAGCGCCGCCAGCGCGGCCGGCGGCGTGATGCGGCGCAGGCCGAAGGACTCGAGCCGCTCGTGCGCCTTGCGCCCGCGCTCGCTCGCGCCGAACCCGACGCCCGACCACGGGCCCCAGTTCACGCTGAGCGCAGGCCGCCCCTGCGCACGGCGCCAGTGCGCGTGCGCGTCGAGATAGGCGTTGGCCGCCGCGTAGTTCGCCTGGCCGTGCGCCGGGAGGACCGACGACAGGCTCGAGCACGAGAGGAAGAAATCGAGGTCCGCCCCCAGCAGCCGTTCGAGGGCCCACGTGCCCGCGACCTTGGGCGCGAGCACGCTCGCGAGGGCCGCGGCGTCGAGCTGGGCCAGCGGCACATCGTGCCACGAGCCGGCGGCATGCACCACGCCGCGCATCGCGGGACGCCCGGCGGCGCGCCAGTCGGCGAGCGCGTGCGCGAGCGCCGCTTCGTCGGCGACGTCCACCGCAGCCGTCTGCACGTCCGCCCCCTGCGCGCGCCACGCCGCGATCGCCTCGCGGGCCGCCGCGCCGGGCGCGGAGCGGCCGAGCAGAAGGAGATGCCGCGCGCCACGCGCGATCAGCCAGCCGGCGATCTCGAGGCCGACGCCACCGAGCCCGCCCGTGATCAGATAGCCATGACGAGCGGACACCTGCCACGCCGCCGCGGAGGTCGTCGTGGGCGGTGCAAACCGCGCGAGGCGTTCGCCCCAGCGCGCCCCACCCCGCAACGCCACCTTGTCCTCGGCACCCGCGTCGAGGAGCTGTGCCGCCAGCGCCGTCGCGGGCACCGCGCCATCGACATCGATCAAGCCGCCCCAGTGCGCTGCCTGCTCGAGTCCCAGCACGCGGGCGAAACCCCACAGCGGCGCCGACGCGAGCGACGGCGTTTCCCCGGGCAGCGCCACCGCCCCCGGTGTGACCCACCAGAGCCGCGTGCTGCCCCCGCGCTGCACGACCGCCTGCACGAGGCGGCGCGCGCGTTCGACTTCTTCGGCCGCCGCGAGATCGGCGTCGAGCGGCCACAGGCAAACGATGCCGGTCAGATCGTCGAACTCCGCGGCCCGTGTCTGAAAAAATTCGGTCCACGCTTGATCGCGCGTATCATCAATGCGGAGATGCGCGCCGTTGCGCCCGCCGCCGCCGCGCCGCACGCACCGGCACCGCTCCGCGCCGAGCGCGCCCGCCAACGCGTCGCCCACGCCACGCTCGTCCGCAAGGATGAGCCAGCGCCCCGCGGGCGCGGCCGGCGTCGGAGGCGGCAATGCCCGCCAGGCGATTTCGTAGAGGGCGTCGGTGGGAACTTGGACGGCGACGGCGCGGGAGACCTCGGCGACCGGCGCGGCCGTCGCCGGCATTTCGCGCGCGCAGCGTTCCCGCAGGGCGGCCAGCGCCGGCAGGCCGCCGAGCACATCGTCCACGGCCTGGCCAAAATCGAGGAGACACGCGACTTCGTTCACCCCGGCGGCGTGAAGCCGGCCCACGAGCGGCGCGCAGCTCTCGGGCGTGCCGATCAGCGCGCGCGTGCCGTAAAACCGTTCGAAAAGGAAATTCACCAGGTCGTCGAGGTCGCGCTCGGAGAGCGCGCCGACGTCGACGTTGCGCCCGCGACTGTGCGCGAGGCCGGCAAGCAGGCCGCGGCTCGCCTTCAGGTAGGCGCAGAAGGGGCCGCGCACGCGCTCGCGCGTCGCCGCCAGATCGGTCCCGAGAAACGT
Organism: uncultured Opitutus sp.; assembly: GCA_964513055.1. Lineage (GTDB taxonomy): Bacteria > Verrucomicrobiota > Verrucomicrobiia > Opitutales > Opitutaceae > ER46. The sequence continues at coordinate 12,068 of CAZENI010000171.1, read as the reverse complement.
GTGCACCATCACCGTCACCCGGCCCGTCGCCGGATCATGGCCGTGCGCTGCGCGGGCGGCGCGGTAGCGCGCGATCTTTTGCGCGAGGTCCTCGAGGTCCTGGTCGAGGAGATGGGTGAGGACGTTGGCGCCGAGTTCGCCGGCCTGCTCGAAGGTGCGCGGATTGCCCGCCGCCGTGATCCACACGGGAAGTTCCTTCTGCAGCGGCGTGGGCAGCACGCGCACGCGCGCGGGCCGGCCGGCGCCGTTGATGACCTCCAGCTCCTCGCCGCGCCACAGCCGGCGGACCGTCGCCACCGTATCCAGTAATCGCGCATACCGCTCCGGGTAGCGCTCCGGGAAGAACGCGAAGTCGTCGGGATTCCAGCCGGACGCGAACGAGATGCCGACCCGGCCGCCCGAGAGGTTGTCGACCATCGACCACTCCTCCGCGATGCGGATCGGATGGTGCAGCGCCGCGACCACGCTGCCGGCCATCAGGCGCACGCGCCGCGTTTCGCGGGCGAGCGCCGCGTGCAGCACCGCGGCATTCGGATAGAGGCCGCCCATCGGGGTGAAATGCCGCTCGGGGACCCACACCGCCTCGAAGCCGTGGCGATCCGCGAACCGCGCCGCGTCCAGCACGAGCTTGTATTTGTCGCCGTCGAGCGGGTTCTGCGTCGCGGCGAAGAACATCACCGAGAACGCCACCGCGCCCGGTGCCGCCGGGACGATCGCAGCGCCGGTTTCGGCGAGCGACGCCGCCACCGCGGGACGCGGCGGAGCCGGCAGCCAGTAGCGGCGGCGCTGAAACGGATACGTCGGCAGCGCGAGCGGCGCCCGGCCGCCCGGCCGGTGATACGCCACCCAGTCGAGCTCGCCGCCCGCGGTGTAGACGGCCGCCGCCGCGCTCGCCAGCGCCGTGCCGTCGTCGCGCGCGCCGGTGAGACTCGGCCGCCAGGCGCACGCCGGATCAGCAAGCACCTTCGCCCCGAGCCCGCACAGGATCGGCCGCGGCCCGACCTCGATGAACAGCGTCGCGCCGGCCGCGCCGAGCGCAGCGATCGACTCGGCGAAGCGCACCGGCGACACGATCTGCTGCAGCCAGTATTCGGGCCGCGCCATCGCGTGCGCGGCGTCGAGGGCGCCGGTGACATTGGCCGCGATGGGGCGCGCAGGCGCGCGGAACGTCACCGTGGCGAGCTCGCGCGCGAAGGCGGCGAGCATCGGTTGCATGAGCGGCGAATGGAACGCGTGCGACACCGTCAGCTCCTGGGCACGCGCGCCGCGCGCCGCCAGGTCCCGCAGCACGGCCTGCACGGCGGCGCGCTCCCCGGAGAGCACCGTCTCCTCCGGCGCGTTCAGGCCGGCGAGCGCGAGGCAGTCCTCTCGTCCCGCGATCGCGCCGCGCACGACCTCCGCGCTCGCGAAGACCGCGGCCATCGTGCCGGCGGACGGCAGCGCCTGCATCAGGCGGCCGCGCGCAGCGACGAGCCGCAGCGCGTCCTCGACGCTGAAGATCCCGGCGGCGCACGCCGCGGCGTATTCACCGATGCTGTGGCCCAGCAGAAAATCCGGCCGCACGCCCCACGACGCCCACAGTTCCGTGAGCGCATACTCCAACGCGAACAGCGCGGGCTGCGCCGCCGCCGTGGCGTCGAGCGCCGCCGCCTCCGTCCCCCACATCAGCTCCGTCAACGGGCGCGGCAGCGCGGGCCGGAGGATTTCCTCGCAACGCAGCAGCGCCGCCCGGAACACCGGCTCCGTCTCCGCCAGCGCGCGGCCCATGCCGAGATGCTGGGCGCCCTGGCCGGTGAACAGGAACGCGAGGCGCGGCGGCTGGTTGAGCGCAGCGCGGCCGCGCCATGTCTGCCGGGACGGCGCGCGCAGGGCCTGCGCCGCCTCCGCCGCCTCCGTCGCCACGATGGCGATACGGTGCTCGTGATGGGAGCGGCCGGCGTTGAGGGTGGAGGCCACGGCCGCCAGATCCGCGGCGGGATGCGCCTCGAGCCACGCGGCGTGGCGCGCGGCCAGCTCGGTCGCGGCGGTTTCCGTTTTCCCCGAGAGGACGATGACGCGCGGGACGCGCGCCGATTGCACCACCGGCGCCGGGGCCGGCGCCTCGAGGATGACGTGGGCGTTGGTGCCGACGAAGCCGAACGAACTCACCCCCGCGAGCCGCGGCGCCCCGCCGGCGAACCACGGCGTGGCGCGCGTGGGAATCGTCAGCGGCGTTCCGTCGAACTGGATCCGCGGGTTGAGCGTCTGGAGATGCAGGTGCGGAAACACCTCCGCGCCGCGCACGACCAGCAGCGCCTTCAGCAGGCCGCAGATGCCCGCCGCGCCCTCAAGATGGCCTACATTCGTCTTCACCGAGCCGAGCGCGAGGGGCCGATCCGGTGGACGGTGCCGGCCGAGCACCTCGCGCAGCGCATGGATCTCGATCGGATCGCCGAGGGGCGTGGCGGTGCCGTGGCACTCGACATAGCTGATGTCGGCCGCGTTGACCCCGGCGGCGTCGAGTGCGGCCTGGAGCAGGGTCTGCTGGGCGAGGCGGTTCGGTGCGGTGAGGCCGCTGCTGCGTCCGTCCTGGTTCACGGCCGAACCGCGGATGATGCCGAGCACGCGGTCGCCGTCGGCCTGCGCGCGTGCCAGCGGTTTCAATACGACCAGGCCGCAGCCCTCGCCGCGCACGTAGCCATCCGCCGCCGCGTCGAAGGTCCGGCAGCGCCCGTGCGGCGAGATCATGCGCGCCTTCGTGAGATTGATGCTCGGCTCGGGCGTGAGCAGGGCGTTGACGCCGCCCGCGAGGGCGAGATCGCACTCACCGTTGCGCAGCGCCTGGCAGGCGAGGTGCACCGACACCAGCGAGGACGAGCACGCGGTGTCGACCGCCAGCGTGGGCCCCTGCAGGCCGAGCACGTAGGCGAGGCGGCCCGCCGTGGCGCTGAAGGTGCCGCCGGTGCCGAGATACGCGCCGATGCCTTCGATGCCGTTCTCGCGCAGCGCGCGCACGACATAGTCGCCATACATCAGCCCGGTGAACACGCCGGTGCGGCTGCCGCGCAGCCGATCGGGCGCGAGCGCCGCATCCTCCAGCGCCTGCCACGCCACCTCGAGGAGCAGCCGCTGCTGCGGATCGAGGTGCTCCGCCTCGCGCGGACTGATGCCGAAGAACTCCGCATCGAAGCAGTCGATGTGCTCGATGCAGGCGGCCTCGCGGCAGTGCATCTTTCCCGGCGCATCTGGATCGGCATCGTAGAACGCGTCGGCATCCCAGCGATCCGCGGGCACGCGGGCCACGGCGTCGGTGCCGGCGCGCAACACCCGCGCGAATGACTCGAGATCGTTCGCCGCGGCGGGAAAACGACAGGCGGCCCCCACGATCGCGATCGGCGCGGAGCGCTCGGCGAGCTGGCCGCGCAGCGCACGGATTTGACCGTAGGCTTCGCGCAGGAGGGAGGCGATGTCGGGGACGGAACTCACCGGCGGGAGGCGGGCCCGGGCCGGAGGGATTCCAGCTCGGCGGCGAGCAGTTGCGCCAGTTCGGCCTGCGAGAGGTCGTCGAGTTTCGGCGGGGCGTCGGTGCGCGCCTTCGGGAACGCGGCCGCTGCGGGCGCGGCCGACGGCGCCGGTGCGGGCACGGGCACGGGCGCGGCGACATTCGCAGCGAGCGCGCGGATGTTGGGAAAATCCCACGTCAGCGTCGTCGGCAGCTCCGTCTTCAGCCACTCGCCCAGCCCCACGGACAGCTCGACCGCTGTCAGCGAATCGATGCCGAAATCCGAGAAAGGCTTCACCGGATCGATCTGGGTCGCCGGCAGCACCAGGCGACGCCCGATCCACTCCCGCAGCCAGGTCTCGATTTCGGCCGCGGCGGCGGCGGTGACCGCGGCGCCGGGGGCGACCGGCCCCGCCGGAAGCGGCGCGGGCGCAGGTGCGGAGGCGGCGGGCGCGCTCGGGTTCACCGTCGGGACGGCCGCCGCCGCGTCGGCCGGCGCACGCCGCAACATCGGGTCGAGCGCATGCTCCTCGCCGGCGCACTGCTGTTCGACATCGCCGATGTTCGCGCGGTAGCCGGCGGCGAACGCCATGATCTCGTCGGGCTTGAAGGGCGCCGCGTGGGCGGCAATCGGCTGCGAGAGCCGCGCGTGGCTCTGCGCCAGCTCGTGCCGCAGCCAGCGGCGCGCGCGGTCCAACGCCGGGTCGTCGGTTGCGGGATCCGCCTCGGTGACGGCGAGCCAGAGCGCGTGGATGCCGAACTCGCCGAGGAGCTTCGACACGCGCTGCACGCCGAGCGCCTGCTCGGCGGGATCGCTCTGCGCGAGGTGGTGCTGCTTCGCGATCGCGGCCGCGGCGAAAACCTGGTCAGCGATGGCGGGCGCGCCGAGCCGCGTGCGCAGAAACTCGTCGAGCGGCCGGCTCTGGCTCGCGATGCGCGAGCCGAGGAACATCAGCATCGTCTCCGTCGGCCCCTCGAAGATGCGCAGCAGGCGCCCGTCGCGGAAGAGCTGGGGCACGCCGTTGGTCTCGATGTAACCGCGGCCGCCATACATCTGGAGGAGATGGTCGATGGCCACGCCGAGCGACTCGGGGCCCACGAACTTCACGAGCGCGAAGAACTCCTCCGGCACGTCCAGGCCCTCGTCATACCAGCCGCCGAACTGCCGGATCAGGGTCTGCAGCGCCGCGATGCGCATGATGTGATCGCTGATGCGCTCGCGGCTGATGACGTTGTCGAGCAGCCGGCCGGTCGACATCGGGCGGTTCGCGGCGTAGCGCAGCATGAGCTGCACGCAGCGCTGGAGCGTGCCGAGGCTGACGGTGGAAATGAACAGCCGCCCGAACTTCATCGTCTCCTGCGCGACGAACATGCCCTGCCCCGGCTGGCCTAGGATGTCCTCGGGGCCGACGCGCACGCCCTCCAGGTGCACGGTGTTCTGCACCATGCCGCGCATGCCCATCGTGAGTTCCTCGAGCCCCTGCCGGAGGCCGGGCGCGCCCTGCTGGAGGAGAAACGAAGTGATGCCGCGGTCGTGGCCGGCGTCGTCGAGCAGGTGCGCCGACACCACGATCCAGCCGGCCCACGCGCCCGTGCCGATCCATTTCTTCGAGCCGTGGAGCCGCCAGCCGCCCGTGCCGTCGGGCGTGGCCGTGGCCCGAATCGCGCGCGGATTCGAGCCCGCACCCGGTTCGGTGAACGCAAAGGCGACCAGCTCCCGCCCGGAGGCGAGCCGCGGCAGCACGTGCGCGTGCATCGCCGCGGTGCCGTAGTGGATGATGGGACGCAGCCCGAGGGCGTTGTGCACGCCGATGAACGACGAGAGGTTGATGTCGATCGCGCCCATCTGCACCGCCACGCGCAGCGTGTCACGGTAGGTGAGGCCCGCCCCGCCCATCGGCCGCGGGGCCTGGAGTCCGAGGATGCCCTGGTTGCCGAAATCGAGCACGATGTAGGGCGGGATGCTCCGCCGCTCGTCCATGAGGAAGGAGTTGACCCGCGTGTCGGCGTAGGTGCGCAACCACGCGATGATCTCGTCGGCACGGATGCGGCTCGCGGCGGCGTCGCCGGCGCCTGGGGTCGGCCGCGCCGCGGGGGCGGCCGGGGCTGGGGAGGAAACCGATACGGACATAATGGGATCGGGGGCGGGCTCCGCGACGGCGGGTTCGCGCCAGAGGAAAACGCTCTCGAGCGTGCCGGCCTGCAGGCCGTCGCGCGCCGCGAAGCGCTGGAGCTTGCCGCTGGAGGTCTTGGGCAGCGTCACCGGCCGCAGCAGCGCGATGGCCTGCACCGTGAGTTCGTGCTCCTCCATCACCGCGCGGCGGATCGCGGCGACGACCTCGTCGCCGGCCAGGGATTTCAGCGCGGTGCGCTGCACCTCGACGGCCAGGCCGAGGCGCTCCGTGCCGTCGACCGTGAGCGCAAACGCCGAACACGCGCCCGCCTGCAGCGCGGGATGACTGAGCTCCACGGTGCGCTCGATGTCCTGCGGGTAGTGGTTTTTTCCGCGGATGATGATGACGTCCTTGATCCGCCCCGTGACGTAGAGCTCGCCCTCGCGCAGGAAGCCCAGATCGCCGGTGCGCAGCCACGGGCCGGTGCCGTCCGCGAGCGTCGCGCGCATGATTTCCTGCGTGACGTCGGGCTTGCCCCAATAGGCCGGCGCGATGTGCGCGCCCCGGAGCCAGATTTCCCCGACGGCCGGCTCCGCCAGCGGTGCCAGCGTCACCGGATCGACGATACGCAGCTCCTGCCCGGCGACGGAGGTGCCGCAGCTCACGAGCCGCACGCGCGCGCGCGCCCCCTCGCCCGCCGGCGCCGGCCGATGGGCGGCCAGCGAGTCGGCGTCGAACTCCACGATGCGCGGCCCGGCGCCCGCCGTGCCGCCGGTGGCGAGCAGCGTCGACTCCGCCATGCCGTAGCAGGCGTAGAGCGCCTCGCGGCGCAGACCGCAGCCGGCGAACGCCGCGGCGAAACGATCGAGGGCGCGCGCATCGATCGGCTCGGAGCCGCTGTAGATCAATTCGAGGCAGCTGAGGTCGAGCGTCGCCTTCTGCTCGGCGGTGACCACGCGGGCGCAGAGGTCGAACGCGAAATTCGGCGCGCCCGTGGTGCGCGCGCGGGTGCGCGAGATGGCCGCCAGCCAGCGCACGGGCCGCTGCAGGAAGCTCACCGGCGACATGAGCACCGTGCTCGTGCCGAGGTAGAGCGGCTGCAGCAGGTTCCCGATCAGGCCCATGTCGTGGTAAATCGGCAGCCAGCTCACGAACGTCGACTGGTCGTGGTAGCCGAAGCGGTGACGGATCATCGCGGCGTTGGCCATGATGTTGCCGTGCGTGATCACCACGCCACGCGGACGGCCGGTCGAACCCGAGCTGTATTGCAGCAACGCGACTGTGTCGGCGGTGAGGGCGGGCGGCGTCCAGGCCTCGGCGGCGCTCGCGTCCATCGTGTCCGAGCAGCGCAGCGTGTAGGCACCGGCACGCTCCCCGAGCCATGGCTCGATCTTGGCCCGGGCCTCGCTCGTGGTCAGGATCATCCGCACCTGGGCGTCGGCCAGGATGGCGTCGATGCGCGGGAGATGACGGGCATTGCGCGGCGGATAGGCCGCGATGGCGACGACGCCGGCGTAGAGGCAGCCGAAGAACGAGGCGACGAAGGCCAGCCCCGGCGGCTGCAGGAGCAGCACGCGATCGCCCGGCGCGGCCTCGCGCCGGAGGTGCACCGCGATGGCCCGCGCGCGAGCGTCGAGCGCCGCGTAGGTCAGCGTTTCCGCCTCCTCATCACCGTCAGGCAAAAAGGAAACCGCAGGCTGCCCGCCCTGGCGCAGGGCACGGGAAAGCAGCAGCTCAACGAAGTTTTCGGCGGGTGGGAACGACAAGCGTTGGCGTTAAAGTGCGTGCGGCTTCGCAGCGCCACAAATTTCCGGACCACCAAACACTTAAGGCGCTCTAGGTGTCATCCAAATGTCACCCGGCGCGCCCCGAAACGCGCGCCGCCACCGCTCACGACGACGTCGCCGCCTCCGACTCGTAGACTTCGCTCTCCCGCACCCGCGTCTCGAGGTAGCGCACGAACATCTCCCGGTGATCCTCGATGATGCGATCCTTCACGGTCTCCAGATTCTCCACGGCGTAGCGGACCTTCAGTTCGTCGATGGTGCCGACATATTTCTCCGGGCGTTGCCCGTCGATGTAGGTCTTGAGGTAGACCTTCCCGTATTTGCCGATGTTGGGCTTGAGGATGCAGTAGATCTTCGGCGAACCGGCAGCCGCAGCGGGCGCGGTGACAGGCTCCGGGGCGATCGTGACGGTGTCGGCGGCCGGAGCGGTTTCGCCCCCGAGCAAGCCGGCGACCACCTTCCGGGCCTGGCTGAAGCGCTGCTGGAAAGCGGCGCGCACCGGCGTGAGGTGGAAGTTGTCGATATCGCCCCCGGCCGCGAAGTGATCGCGAAACACGCCGCCGATCGCGTAGGTGAGCGCGGCGGAGGCCAGCGGCATGGAGGCCGCTCCGAGCAAGGTGCCAAGGCCGGGAATGGCTTTGAGCGCGGCGGAGAAACCCATCGTCGCAATCTCGCGCGATGCCAGGCTGCCGAGCAGCGCCGAGATGATCGACTTGGTGCGATGCCGCGAAAACGGAATCCCGTAGTTTTCCGAGAGCTCGGCCAGCATCTGCAGCTGGATGCCCGTCACCGCCGCGAGATCGGCCAGCGGCACCGGGATCAGGCCCGCACCGGCAGCCATCAGCACGTGCTTGCGGATGATCTCTTCGCTGCGCTGGGGGACAGACGTGGGCATCACTTTAAGATCGTGCATTACGTGGACATAAGTGAAGAATTTAATCACTCGCTTCTCCGGCCGGTCCCCACCCGGACCGTCTTCCCCATGCGCATCACGTTTCTCAACCAGAAAGGCGGCGTTGGCAAGTCGACCGCCAGCATCCTCCTCGGCGGGGCGCTCGCGACCGCCGGATACTCGGTGGCCTTCGATGACCGCGACGAGCAGGGCTCGCTCACCTGGTGGGCGCGCGAAGTGGGACATTTGCCGCTGGTGGGGGACAATGGAGCGTGCGACGTGATCATCTGCGACACCCCGGGCCGGCTCGATCTGAGCCGCGCGGCGAGCCAAGAGTTCCTCCAGCCCATCGTGGCGGCGAGCGACCGCGTGGTCATCGTGGCGGAGAAGAGCGCGTTCAGCCTGCACGCGACCAAGCCGGCGATCGCGTTCGCCCGCACGCATCTGAAACCCGGGGCAAAGCTGCTGTTGTTGTTCAACAAGGTGCGGGCCAGCACCAAAGTCGGGCGGCAGGATGTCCGGCAGTTGCCCGAACTCGCGGAGATTGCGGTGCTGGAAACCGTCCTGTCCCTGGCGGCACCCTATGAAAACGTGCAGACCGAAGGCATGTCCGCGGTCACAGGCCATCATCGCGAGCAGGTGCTGAAGCTGGCGCTCGAGATTCTCAAATGAAGCCGACGACCCGGAATCGCACGTTGCTCGCCGAGCTGAAAAAGGCCCGCGCGCACCTCCCGCCCACCCCGCCCGCGGAGCCCGCGACGCCCGAGCATTCGGATTTGAGCGGGGCGATGGGCGTCGGCCCCACCGGCAACGTGGCGGACGGCGCGAGCGCGTCTCCGGCCGCCACGCCAAAGGAGCCAGGGGACACTCCGGCACCGGCGAGCGCGCCGGAGCTTCCGTCCGTGCAACCGCAGCCCGCCACCGCGGCGCGAGCAGCGACGGCGCCAGCGCCAGCGCCGGGCGCAAGCTCCGACGCTGAAGCCCAGGATCCGGCATGGCCGTCGGCCCTCGCGGCGCAAACGGGCGCAGATCGCTGGGAACGCGGCGCGCTGCTGGCGGCGCTGGCGGCGAGCCTGCCGCCCGACTTTCCGGCCATCCGCTACGGTCAGGAGGAAATCTGCGCCCGCGGAGTCTATCGCGCCGTGAGCCGCAGTCGCGGCGGCACCGCGGTGCGCCTCACCTTTCCCGGCGGCACGCGCGAATTCTCGCCGGCACGCGGGAGTGCAGCGTATCGCCGCTGGCTCGACCATCTGTCACGCCACGTTCCCGCCGATGTGCACCGCGCCGCCAGCCGCCTGTGCTGCACGGAACTCGTCGAGCACTTGGAGAGCTTTCAGGATCACCAGCGCGAGGCGTGGGTGAAGGCGATTGACCCGGCGGCGTGGGCGCCAGCGGAGTGAGGCCGGGCCAGGGAAACGCGCGGGCCCAAGGCGGTGCTGCGCGAATTTCTTTGGGCGCAAAGCGCATTCCCACTCGGGAATGTCTGCAGGCGGGCCAGATGTGCTATCGGGTGCGAGTCGGTTTGATCCGGTCGGATACCGCGCGACGCCGGTTTTAGCAGTGAGAATGGCGGCAATGGACTTTGGCGGTGGCCGCGTGACCAGCGCGGGCGTTTCTTGGCTCGCGCAACGGCACTATGTTACCCCCCCACCTTTTGGCGTGGCCCATTCCTACGAGTGAAAAGCGCCCTTTTTCCACCTTCGCCTGCACATTTGACCCGCCAACCCCGAAGGTGGGGGGTGGGGGGTAAATGTGCAGCCGAAGGTGGGGGGATGACCGATCCCTGCAATCCTACAGACCGCCAAAAATGTGCTTTCCGCCGCAGAACAGGCATTGCAACGAGTGCATCACGGACTGGTTGATCGCCGTCACCGCACCATCGGCAACCGTAACGGTCGCAAGAGTGAGATAGCCCTCGGTCTCGCTCGCGACGGGCAGCGTTTCGTCGCTTTCAATCTCGACCGCTTCAACCGCACCCTCTTCGTCGGTTGTCACCTTGAGATAAATCACGCCACTGACCACCGCGAGCTTGGGAGCGGGAATTTCATCGAGCGGCGTGTCATCAATCGTCGGCGTGATGCTGTTGACCTGGCCGAATCGAATTGTGACTTGCGGCCCATCCTCTTCGGAGCTGGCGTCGGTGACGCGGAATGGGTGTTCAGGCGAGATGCGCAGTTCGATCTTCGGCGATTTCGAGCGGCTCTCGGCGACGCTGACTAACACCCCGTTGGTTCCTTGTTGCAGCACGATTCCCGCCCCGGCCCGCACCGTGTTGGCCCGGAGGTAGCGGACAATCTGCGCGATGATTTCCGCATCCATCTTATCCCCCCGCCGGGGTTCTTTCGGAAGATTGGCCATGAGGTTTGATCGTTCCTACGCCAACAGCGGATACAGATCGGGATCCCAGAGATCCGCGCCCGTCCATTCCTCGGTCCGCTCCCAACGGTTCAGATTGCTGCGATAGATGAGACGATCCGCAGTCTTGAGCCACTGGTAGCCGGCCGGCGCGTTTTCGAACGGCGCTTCTGCGACCCTCTTACCCATTCCACCGAGCGTGGGTTTGGTGTTCGAGTAGGTCGAGCGTCTCAGGATCGGGGCCGGGACGATGTAGTGCGTCGTTCCGCGCAGCTTCTTCGACGCCAATCCGGCAATCAATCCGACGAGCTGTCCCTGATATTCTTTGTCCACTCGGCCGCCGCTCGCCAGTCCGGTTTCCTCGTCGTAGCTGTCATAGGTGACCGTATAGGTGTATTTCAGGTCACCGCGCAGGACGGGGTTTGGCTCTTGATCCCAGCGATAGTAGCGCGCCCAAATCGAATCTGCGATCAGCGCATAGAACGGGTGCGACTCCACCGGCTTTTCGAGCCCGCCAATCTCGATCTCCTCAATCACTTCATCGAGCGCCTTGCTCAACGTGATCACGAGGGTGCCGGGCCCATCCAAGCCCGCGCCATCGGGCTCCAGTTCCGAGGATACTACTTTCAGGTCGTCATCCTCGAGATCCTCCATCGTCTCTCCGATCTCCGGCTTGAAATCTTTCAGCGCCGCGTAGGGCCCACGATAGCTGCGCACCGTCTTTTCCGCACCGGAATCGGCGCTGGTCTTGGGCGATCCGGGCTGCTCATGAATCTCAGTTGAGCCCCGCCAGCGCAGCACCCCAATCAGAAGGAGTCGGGCGACACTGGAATCTTCGGGGCCACCGTCGTCGCTAGCGCGACAAAAATAATATCCCTCGTCGGACAGTGTCACGTCAGTCAACGCGAGCACGTCGGCGGTCTCGCCGGCGACAGCTTCTGCATCGCTGGCATCGGGCAGACTGCCCTTGAACCATTGATAACTTACGACGCCGAGGGTGCCAGCGCCGAGGGTGACCTCGAAATTGACATCGCCGCCAGTGCGGACGCTCTTGGATACGGGGTGCTCGGCGAAGTCGATCATGGGATTACGGCCACACCGGTGTTGCGCGGCCCCGAACGGGCTGGGAAAGCAATTGCACCATTTTCGCGGTATTCTCCGCCGTGCGCCGGGCAAAATCGCCGCCAGGCCCGCCGGCGCCGATAAACCCACCAACCCGAGCCAGTCGATCGCCTATCTCGAATTGACCGGGGCCGGCCGAATGAGTGGGAGTTTTTCCGGGTTTCTCGGTCTCGCCCGATTCGCCCAATGCACTCGACGATTTCCTTGGGTTAGCATCAACCGTCGGCGACGGCTTGGACGCTCCCACGAGTTCGTTGTCCAGCGACTGGAGCTTAGCCCGGGCTGCCGCCACATCGGTAAAATCGTCAACCTTGAAG
>CAZENI010000170.1:0-14532 GCA_964513055.1 uncultured Opitutus sp. | reverse complement strand
AGATCCGCGGAAAATCCCCGCGCGCCCCGAGCGCGTAGACCAGCCGCGGCGCGGTGACGATCCCGCCGCTCAGCGCGCCGAAGGTCGACATCGCGGCGCCCAGCGCGATCAGGCCCGCGCCGGCCGGCCCCGCGAAGACGCGCGCGGCATCCGCCAGCGGCCGCTCGCTGCCGGCGAGGTTGGGCACGCACCACATCGTCACGAGGTGAATGGAGAGGTAGATCGTGGCCACGACGGCGAGGCCGACGAAGAGCGCGAACGGCGCGTCGCGCCGCGGGTTGTTCGCCTCGCCGGCCGCCATGAAGACGGACTCGAAACCGCCGTAGGCGAAGAGCAGCACGACGAGCGCGTCGATCCACGCGGCGGCCGTGGGCGGCGCCGGAAGGTCGACCGGAGCGAGGCGGGGCGCGAGCGCGAGGCCAACGACGATGAAGAGCGCGAGCGGCAAGAGCTTCGCGATCGTGAACACGTTGTTGAGCCCGCCGCCCTGGCGGACGCCGCGGATGTTGACGACGGTGAGGCCGCCCAGCACGGCGAGTAGCAGCGCGGCACGCGGCAGCGGCGCAGTGATCGCGGGCGAGAACTCGCCGAGGTAGGAGACGAAGACGTTGGCGATCGCGGCGCTCGCCGTGACGCGCGTGAGCCAGGCGAACCACGCGGTCTGGAGCGCGGCGCACGGGCCGAACGCCGCGCGCGCGTAGAGATACGGGCCGCCGGCCTCGCGGAACTGCGACGCAAGTTCCGCGAACACCGCCATGATCGTCGCGATGCCCAGCGCGCCCAGCAGGTAGGCCCACGGGGCCGCGGAGCCGACGAAGCGCGCGATGTCGTCGGGCAGGCCGAAGATGCCGCTGGCGATGATGCAGTTGAGGACGAGCGCCGTCAGGGTCCAGCGGCCGAGCGCGCGGACGAGCGCCGGCTGGGCCGGCGCGGCGGGAGTCGGCGGGGGCGCGGTCACCGGGTGAAGGCCCGCGGCTTCGACGTGAGGGCGGTGGGAAACGGCACGCCCCAGAGCGCCGGCTGATCCTGCATCGCGGGGTTGCCGCCGGGCACGAGGTGGCGGAACACGTCGTCGAAGCGCAGGCTGCACTGGAGGCGGCGCTGGGTCTTCGAGTCGATCTTCGGATTCACGACGATGATCGACTGCGTGAAGGGCGGGGCGCTCTTGATCTTCAGGGCGGCGGCGCGGGCCTGCTCGGGCGTGAGCGTCTTGTCCTTCACGACGGCGTCGAGCCGCTGGAGATCGGCGAGGGTCACGGGGCCCCAGAGCTTGCGCCATGCCGCCGGGTCGATGCGCGGAGAGATGATGTTCACGAAGCGTTTCTCGTCGCCCTCTTGCCGCCAGAAGCCGACGACGAGGAGGAAGGGCTCGTCGATGCGGTATTGGCGGAGCGCGTCGCCGAGGTCGACGGGCGCGCCGTATTTGATCGCCTTGGGATTCACCGGCACGCCGCCGAAGCGGGTGTTCACGGCGGCGGGGATGTCCCATTTCTGGGTGTAGTTGGGCGGGCGGTAGCCGTCGAAGAACGTGGTGCGCACCCATTCCTCGAATACGAGCCCGTGCTGCTGCACCTCCTGCGCGGCGGCAATGGTCCAGGCGAACGCCAGCAGGGCGGCGAGGATGCGCGGGGGGCGGAGCATCGGGGCGGAGCGTGTCGTCCGGCGCCGGGCGAGCCAACATGAAACTGCCGGGGGGCACGGCGGCGACGGAGGTGTGCGTTCGAGCGGGTGGAGCGGCTTGACCGCAAGCGGCTGCGGAATCTTGAGCTACGAGGAATGCCGGGCCCTCTCGAACCAGCGGCTTGAGGTCAAGCCGCTCCACCTCGGAGCTGGCGCGTGGCGCTAATGCGAACGGGAAGCGGGTAACTATCTCGCCGGCGTCCGGTGGGCTGGGTTGACCCGCCTTGCGCGGCGCCGCACGCTCCCGGCCAGCATGAACCCCCTGAATCGTCGCCAGTTCCTCAGAACCGCGACCGCAACCGGTGCCGGACTCCTGATCCTGCCCAGCGGCTCGCTCTTCGGCCAGAACACCCCCAACAAGAAGCTGAACGTCGCCCTGATCGGCGTGTGGGGCCGCGGGCTCGCGCACTACAACGGGCTCGCCAACGAAAACGTGGTCGCGCTCTGCGACGTGAACGAGGCGCGCTTTCCCGAGGCGCTGAAGAAGTTTCCCGGCGCCAAGACCTACACCGACTGGAGAAAATGCCTCGAGCAAAAGGACATTGAGGCGATCGTGTGCTGCACCCCCGACCACAACCACGCGCACATCGCGATGTGGGCGATGAACCGCGGGCTGCACGTCTACATGGAGAAGCCGATCGCGATGAGCGTGGAGGAGTGCCGGCTGGTGCGCGCGACGTATCTGAAGCACAAGCACAAGATCGCGACGCAGGCCGGCACGCAGCGGCACGCCAACCCGAACTTCGCGCGCGTGCGCGAGCTGATCAAGGACGGCGCCGTCGGCGAGCTGCAGGGCGTCTTCGTCTGGGGCAACCGCAAGCTGCCGCGCCCGGGCTACCTGCCGGCCGAGGGCACGCCGCCGGCCAATTTCCATTACGACCAGTGGATCGGGCCGTCGCCGTATCATCCCTACAACCCGGGCTATTTCACCGGCGGGCCGGGCGCGAATTGCCTCCAGTGGAACATGTATTGGGACTTCGGCACCGGCCAGGTCGGCGACATGGGCAACCACACGATGGACCTCGCGTGGAACGCGATCGACGCCGGCCTGCCGACGTCGATCGAGGCGAAGGGCGACGCGTTCAATCCCGACGTGACGCCGGTCGAGCTGACGGCGCATTTCAACCACCCGGCCAACGACTGGCGCCCGGCGATCCGCGTGAGCTGGTATCAGGGCGGCGCGCTGCCGACGGCGCCGAAGCCCTGGATCGATCTCAACAAGATCGGGCACGGCGTGATGTTCAAGGGCGCGAAGGGCATCCTCGTCGCGGACTTCAACACGCGCATGCTGATTCCCGCCGCCGACTCCTCGGACCTCACGTATTACAACCGGCGCACGCCGGACCAGGTGACGCCGCCGATGGGGAATTTCCAGGACGAGTGGTTCAAGGCCTGCAAGGGCAGCCTGAAGACGTCCTGTAATTTCGACTACAACGGGCTCATGACGGAGCAGATGGCGCTCGGGCTCGTGGCGTATCGGGCGGGCAAGAAGCTCGACTACGACGGCAAGGCCGGCCGCGTGACGAACAGCCCGGAGGCGAACGCGCTGCTGAAGCGCGAGTATCGCGCGGGCTGGCCGTTGAACGGGTAGGCACCGCGATCCGGAGCAGGTGGCCCGCCGCGGGAGCGGCGGGAGCGGGCGGGGGTGCGTTCGCGCGTCCCGGCGCTCACGCGCCGGGCTACAGAGCCGGCGCGCCACCGCCGGACACCGATCGCGCCGACCGCCGCGGTTCAACGGTTCTCACGCGCGCAGCGTTGAACTCGGCGGCCGGGGTGTTTCGCTCCCGTTCATGCGCGTCTTCCTCACCCCGCTGCTCGCCCTGTGTCTCCTCGCCGCGTCCGCCTGGGCGCAGGCGCCGAAGCCCGCCAGTCCGGCGGACCGGCCCAACATCGTGTTCATCCTCGCGGATGATTTGGGCTACGGCGAACTCGGCTGCTACGGGCAGAAGCTGATCCAGACGCCGCACCTCGACCGCCTGGCGGCCGAGGGGATGCGGTTCACGCAGTTCTACGCGGGCAGCACGGTGTGCGCGCCGTCGCGCAGCGTGCTGATGACGGGTCTCCACCTGGGCCATACGCGCGTGCGCGGCAACGCGGGCGGCCGCAACATGATCGCGCAGACGCTGCGCACCGGCGACGTGACGGTCGCGCGCGTGCTGCAGCAGGCGGGCTACGCCACCGGGCTCGTCGGCAAGTGGGGCCTGGGCGAGGTCGACAGCGAGGGCGATCCGCGCCGGCAGGGCTTCGACACCTACTTCGGCTTCCTCAACCAGACGCACGCGCACAACCACTTTCCGGCCTTCCTCTGGCGCGACGGGGAGAAAGTCCCGCTGCCGAACGAAGTCACCGCCGTCGGCGAAACGCCCGGCGCGGGCTACGCGACGAAGCGCGTCGTCTACGCCGACGACCTGTGCGCGGAGGAGTCACGGGCCTTCGTGCAGCGGCACCAGCACAAGCCCTTTTTCCTCTTCGTCTCGCTCGTGACGCCGCACGCCAACAACGAGCGCTCGCGGGTCCTCGGTGAAGGCAACGAGGTGCCGGACCAGGGCATTTATGCGGACAAGCCGTGGCACGAGTCCGCGCGGAACCACGCCGCGATGGTGACGAGGCTCGATCGCGACGTCGGCGCGCTGCTGGCGCAGCTCAAGGCGCTGAAGCTCGACGAGCGCACGCTCGTGATGTTCTCGAGCGACAACGGTCCGCACCGGGAGGGCGGACCGAACTACGATCCGGCGTTCTTCAACGTGAGCGGGCCGCTCACCGGCCTGAAGCGCAGCCTCACCGACGGCGGCATCCGCGTGCCCTTCCTCGCGCGCTGGCCGGGGAAGATCAAGGCGGGCGCGGTATCGGATCACGTCGCCTATTTCGGCGACCTGATGGCGACCTGGAGCGAGCTCGGCGGGGGCAAGCCGCCGGCAAAGATCGACAGTATCAGTTTGGTGCCGACGCTGCTCGGCCGCGGCGCGCAGCCGAAGCACGCGTTTCTCTACTGGGAGTTCTACGAGCAGGGCGTGAGCCAGGCCGTGCTGATGGAGGGCCGGTGGAAGGCGATCCGGCTGAAGACCGCGACGGCGCCGATCCAACTCTACGACGTGGCGAACGACATCGCGGAGAAGACGGATGTGGCGGCGAAAAACCCGGCGCTGGTGGCGCGGGCGGCGGAGTTGTTCCAGACGGCGCGCTTCGACAACGAACATTGGAAACTCTCGGCGCCGCCGCCGGCTGCGCCGAAGTGAGCGGAGAAAACCACTGATGAGTTTCAGCAATGGCTGAAACTTGTTGAAGAGCTCCGGCTAATCGCCCTCGCGGCAAGAGTGGGCTGGCCAATGGCCGGCTCTTTCGTCGGCCATTGCCGACCCGTTCCTATTCCGGAGGCGATTAGCCGGAGGGGTGAACAGATTTCAGCCATTGCTGAAATCCATCAGTGGTTTCTCCGTTATCCGCGCTGCGGCTATTTCCCGAGGGGCAGCGTGAAGGAGAAGGTGGCGCCCTTGCCGGGCTTGCTCGCGGCGGCCCAGATCTGGCCGCCGTGGTCCTCGACGATCTTCTTGCAGATGGTGAGGCCGAGGCCGGTGCCGTGCGCCTTGCCGTGCGTGGCGAAGGGCTTGAACAGCGTCTGCGCGATCTCCGGCGCGATGCCGCGCCCCGTATCCTCGACCTCGATGCGCAGGAAGCCGGGCTCGGGCAGGAAGCGCAGGAAGATCTTGCCGCCGTCGGACATCTCGTCGACGGCGTTGTTGAGGAGGTTGTAGAAGAGGCGCGAGAGGCGCTGCGGCTCCATGCGCACGGGCAGCGCGGGCGGCTCGTGCTCGAGGACGAGCGCCACGCCGCGGTCGCCGATCTCCTGGCGGATCTCCTCGGCGAGGGGATTCATGTAGCGGGCGAAGTCCACGACCTTGAGCGCGGGCCGCTGGCCCGAGGGGCGGGTGAACTCGATCAGCTCCTGCAGCATGTTGGTCATGCGCTCGACCTGCCGCGCGATCTTGTTCTGCGCCTTGTGCCGCATCGGCGGCGTGGTGCCGTCGCTGCAGGCCAGCTCCGCCGCGAGGCCGATGATCGTGAGCGGGTTCTTGAAATCGTGCACGATGGTGCCCGCGAAGCGCCCGATGACCGCGAGCCGCTCGGCCTGGATGATCTCGTCGAGGTATTTCTGGTTCAGCGCGCGCATCCGGATGCTGAATTCGCGCACGATGTTCAGGGCGAGGTGCGGGCGGTGCTGGAGGAGCTGGAGGAGCTTGTCGCGGCCGAGGAAGAAGGCCCGCACGGGCGTCTCCGCGATGGCGTTGGCGGAGCGGGGCGCGTCGTCGACCACGGCCATCTCGCCGAAGAAGTCGCCGGGCCCGATCATCGCGAGCGTGCGCTGCTCGTTCTGCCCGACCGCGGCGGAGATGCGCACCTCGCCCGACTCCACGACGTAGAAGCCGTCACCGGCGTCGCCCGCCGAGAAAATCACGGCGCCCGCGTCATAGTGGCGGATGAGCCCGTCCGACTCGAGGGCGTGCAATTCCTCGCTCAGCACGCCGACAAACCGGGTTGGGCTGGGGGAAGCCATGGACGCGCGGGAATGTAGCGACCTTCGTCGGCGCGTAAAGCGGAGAGATACCCCAGCCGCCGCGTGTCGGAGGATTTCAAGGACGGCGGCGACAGCGGTGACGGGGCGCCGGCCGCGACCGGGATGCGACAGAGGCGGGGCGCGCTCCAACGCGCCCCGCCTCGAACCTAAGCTACCTTTTCGCGTCGCGGTTTATTTCGTCGCGAGAAGCTGGGGGGAGCCGGCGCGCAGCGCGGCGACGGCGGCGGGCGTGGCGAGCGTCAGGGCGCTGACGCGGCCGCCGGTGAAGCGCACCACGAGCGTGCCCGCGGCGCCGCTGCCCGCGATCCTGCGGTGGTCGTAAAGCCAGGTGCCGTCGGGCAGGCGGACGCTGGGGGCGCCGAGCTTCGTGGACACCTGGATTTGGAACGTGCCGATCTGCACGTGGGGACCGGCGTGCTTCACGGGCACCGAGCCGTTGCGGGCGAGCTGCTGGAGGGCGTCGTCGGCGGACGGGGCATCGCCGGCCAGGAGGGCGGCGGGAGCGAGGAGCAGCGCGGCGGCGAGAAGGACGGGGCGGAACAGGAGGGCGGCAGGGTGGTTCTTCATGGTGGTGAGTTTTTCGGGCGGTGAGTTCGGGCGAAGGAGGGAACGGCGGTGGACGGGGGCCAAGCTGCGCGGGCCGGCGGCGCGGCGCGAAGAAACCCCAGCCAACGGCTCGCGCCGCGAGCGAACGGGGATGCGGCGGGAGTGAACGGCTCGCCGGGCGAGTGAACGGCTCGGAAAACGCGTGGACGCAGGCGGGCGGCGGACGCAACCTTGGCGGCGTGCTTCGGATCGCTTCCATCTGCGCGCTGGTTTTCGCCGTGGCGGCCGAGGCATGGGCCGGCGCCGCGGCGGAGGAGGGGCGCGACCGGTCGGATCAACGAGACGCCCGGACGTGGAAGCACCCGGCCGAATGGTATCCGGTCTCCGTGCGGCGCTGGTTTGTGTCCCTGCCGGCACCGCTGCAATACTCGGACGTGCGCTTCCAGCGCGGCGACGACGCCCGCTGGGCGCACCCGGACTGGGACGATCGGGAGTGGGAGCGGCGCGGCGTCTGGGATCTGCCCGCCCGGGCCGGGGTGGATTGGGTGCGGCTGCGCGTGCGGATGGGGGCGGACGCGCAGGGCACGCTGCCGGCCGGCATCATGATTTCGACGGTGCGGGCGTATGAGGTTTATTGGGACGGCGTGCAGCTGGGCCGTTCCGGCGTGCCCGGTAACTCGGCGGAAACGGAGGTCGCGGGCCGGGTCGACGGCTGGTTCTCGATTCCCGCGGGCCTGCTCGGGCCGGGGGAGCACGTGGTGGCATTGCGCACGTCGAGCCACCGCTGCGGATTTCCGGCGGCGACGTCGGGCTTCCGGCTGCTCGTCGATGCGCCGGCGGTGCTGCAGGGGCTGGCGCTGCGCGAGGCGTTCGTGCCCACGCTGGCGGCGGGGGCGTTGTGCATGACGGGGCTGGCGAGCCTGATCATGTGGCTGCTCGCGGCGCGGCGGGCGACGCTGCTGCTGCTCGGCGGCGTGTGCCTCTCGGGCGCGATCATGCAGGCGCTGCAGGCGGTGCGCTGGTTCTTCGCGTATCCGGCGGACTGGCACCATCCCGTGCTCTCCGCGATGACGACGCTGGTGGGCGTGCAGGGTGTGCTGACCGTGGCGCTCGTGATCGTGCACTTCGAAATGCCGCGCCGGCGGTGGCTGCTCGGCGGGCTCGTGCCGCTGCTCGCGCTCGTCTCGTGGCTGAGTCCCGAGCGCATGAACCTGGAGGGCGTCCGCATCCTGGCGGTCGCGCTCGGCGTCTCGCTGGCGTGCGCCGCCTGGGCGGCCTGGCGGCGGCGGCGCGGCGCGTGGCCCGTGGTGCTCGGCGTGGCGGCGAGCAGCCTGCTGCTGGCGATCGAGGCGGAGGACTACCGGGCCAGCTTCTTCCTGAAATTCCTGCCTGCGCTGGTCGGGCTGATCGCGTCGCTCGCGCTGCAATTGCACGACGAGCGGCGGCAGGCGCGCGCGGCGCAGCTCGCGGCGGCGCGGCTCGAAACCGAGCTGCTCAAGAAGAACCTCCAGCCGCACTTCCTGCTCAACACGCTCGCGGTGCTGACCGAGATCGTCGAACAGGACCCGCGGGCGGCCGTGAAACTGATCGACGATCTGGCGGATGGCTTTCGATCGTTGGCGCGCGTGTCGGCGGAGAAACTGATTCCGCTCGGGCAGGAGCTCGAGCTGTGCCGCGCGCACCTGCGCGTGATGAGCGTGCGCACGGGCCGGCGGTGGAGCCTCGATGCGGCCGGCGTCGACGAGGCGGCGCCGGTGCCGCCGGCGGTGTTTCTCACGCTGATCGAAAACGGGTTTACGCACCAGCGGGTGGCGTCCGGCGCGGCGGCGTTCACGTTGCGAATGGAGCGCGCGGCGGACGGAGGGGGCGCGACGCGCTTCACGTTTGGGTCGCCGGGCGAGGTGGAGACGGAATCGAGCCGTCCGGCGGGCGGCACCGGCCTGCGCTACGTGCGGGCGCGGCTGGAGGAGAGTTTTCCAGGGCGGTGGTCGCTCCGCGGCGAAGCGGTCGCGGGCGGCTGGCAGACGGTGATCGCGATCCGCGATCGGGCGGAAGGAGGCCGCGCGTGAGGGTGCTGATCGTCGAGGACGAGCCGCTGATCGCGCAGCGGCTGGAGCGGTTCTGCCGGGTGATTCTGGGCGAAAAGCTCGAGTCGCTCCGTGTGGCGGCGCTGTTCTCCGAGGCGGCGGCGCGGCTGGACGAGTCGCCGATCGACGTGCTGCTGCTCGATCTGAACCTGCACGGGCGCGACGGGATGGAGTTGTTGCGCGCGAGCGTGGCGGGGTCGTTTCACACGATTGTGGTGTCGGCCAACACGGAGCAGGCGTTGCGGGCGTTCGAGTATGGCGTGATCGATTTCGTGCCGAAGCCGTTTTCGCAGGAGCGGCTGGCGGCGGCCCTCGCGCGCGTGACCGAGCTCAACGGCCGCGCGGCGGGCGCCGCGAAATTCCTCGCGGTGAAGAAATACGGCCGGGTCGAGCTGGTGGAGATCGACCGCGTGCTCTACGTCGAGGGCGCGGGCGCGTATGCGGAGCTGGTGCTCGACGACGGCCGGCGCGAGCTGCACGACAAGACGCTGGAGAAGCTGCATGCGCTGCTGCCGCCGGTGTTCGAGCGCGTGCACAAGAGCTACGTGGTGCGGATGAGCGCGGTGAAGGCGCTGCACGCGGCGGAGGGCAGCCACTACGAGGTGGAACTGAAGAACGGCGTGCGGCTGCCGGTGGGGCGGACGCGGTATAAGGAGATTCGGGAGCGGCTGGGGTAGGGGGCGGGACGGCGCCCAGCCCGGGTGCCCGGGAAGGTCGGTGAGTTCGTCCTCGGCTCGCGGGTCACGGTGGCATTTGCTGACGGCGCGTTGTCTTTTGCCCGCCGGCTTTCCGCCATGCCCTCCTCCACCACCCCCACCCTCCGCCAGCACTGGCGTTTCTGGCAGTGGCCGGTGGTGTGGTCGCTCGTTGTGCTGGCGGTCGTGCTCGGCTGCGTCGGGTTTGCGCGCTGGCCCCAGACCGCGCGGCAGCCGTGGTTCGACCATCTCTACCTGACGCTCCAGCTCTTCGTGCTCGGCGGCAACGCCCACGGCGCCATGCCGCTGCCGCTGCAGATCGCGCGCTTCCTCGCGCCGGCGATCGCCGCCTACACCGCGGCGCAGGCGCTGTTCGCGCTCTTTCACGAGCAGCTCGCGCAGTTGAAGCTGCGTTTCACCCGTGGCCACGTCGTGGTCTGCGGACTCGGGCGGACCGGGTTCAAGGTCGTCGAGGGTTTCGTCCACCGCGGCCAGACCGTCGTCGTGCTCGAGCAGGACGCGGAGAACGACTTCCTCCACGCGTGCGACGACCTCGGGGTGCGCGTGCTCATCGGCAGCGCCGCGGATGCATCGGAGCTCCACGAGGCGCGGCTCCGTCACGCGCGCGCGCTCGTCATCGCCTGCGGCGACGACGGCACGAACGTCGAGGTCGCGATCCGCGCGGGCGAGTTGGTGAACGCCCGGCCCCGGCGCGCCGGGCCGCCGCTGCAGTGCCACGTGCACATCGTCGACGACGATCTGCGCGCGCTGTTCAAGACGCACCGGGTGTTCACCACCACGGGCGACGCGATCAAGGTGCGGCTCTTCAACCTCTACGACGCCAGCGCGCGGCTGCTCTTCCAGCAACATGCCCTGGATCGCGCGCCCCTCGCGCCGGACGATCCGCGCCGGGTGCACCTGATCGTGGTCGGCTTCGGGCAGATGGGAGAGAGCGTGGTGCTGCAGGCGGCGCGGATCGCGCACTTTGCGAACGGCCGCCGGCTGCGCGTCTCGGTGATCGATCAGGCGGCGGCTCAGCGGCGGCGCAGCTTCGATCTGCGCAACCCGCAGTTCCACGAGGTCGCGGACCTCGAGTTCACCGCGTTGCACAACGACGACCGCGAGCTGTTCACGCGCGTCGCCGCGTGGTGCCGCGAGCCCGACGCGCTGGCGACCGTCATCGTGTGCTTCGACGACGATGCGCGGGGACTCTCGTGCGCGTTGAACCTGCATCCGCTGCTCAAGCCCCTCGACGTGCCGATTCTGATCCGGATGACGACCGATGGCGGGTTGACGGCGCTGCTCGACGGCGCGGCGGCCGACAACCGCCTCGCGGAGATGGTCCACCCCTTCTCGCTGCTGCGCCTGTCGTCGGATGACGGCATGTTCTTCGACGGCGACGTCGATGCGCGGGCGCGGGCGATTCACGAGGCCTATGTCGCGAAGCGCCTGGCGGCCGGCGAGACCGTGGCGACGAATCCGGCGCTGGTGCGCTGGGAGGAGCTGGACGAGGACCTGAAGGATTCGAACCGCCAGCAGGCCGATCATCTGCCGGTGAAACTCCGCGCGCTGGGCATGGCGCCGGCGGCGAGCCGTGGCGGGGCGCGCGGGCCGGTGGTGACGCCGGCGGAAATCGAAATCCTCGCGCGCATGGAGCACGCGCGGTGGAATGCAGATCGTTTTCTGTCGGGCTGGACCCACGCCCCCGGCAAGAAAGACCTGGAGCGAAAGACGAGCCCGCACCTGGTGCCGTGGGAAGCGCTGCCCGACGCGATCAAGGAATACGATCGCGAGGCGGTGCGGGAGATCCTGGGCCTCGCGTCGTGAGTGAGGAAGGCGGCCGCGGGTCGCGGCGCTATTTCTTCGCCGACGGTGCGTCCGCGTTCCGTGCGGCCTGCCACGCGAGGAAGCGCCACCGGCCCTGTTCTTCGCGCCAGACCGCGAGATAGTTGATGTCGTTCGCGGCCTTGGCGCCGGTCTGCCGGTTGCTCATGTGCACCACCGCGCGGCCCTTCATCAGCACGATGCCGGGCGCGGCGGAGACGAACGTGCGCTCCTTGTGCTCGAAACGCTCGTAGCGACTGGCGCCGCTGAGCACGCCCGTGATCTGCGAGGCCTTGGTGTCGATCTTCCCATTCGAGTGCGCGTAGTGCAGGGCGTCGGAGTAGCTGGCTTCGAGGCGGGCGCGGTCGGCTGCGACCGTGGCGGCGAGCCGCTCGTCGTCTGCCGCGCGGACGGCGGCGATCACTTTGTCGTCGGCGGCGTGCGCGGCGAACGCGAAGAGGGCAAGCAGGGGCAGGAAGCGGAGCAGGATGGTTTTCATGGGGGAAACGAGACGAGGGGAAACGCGGGGCGGACGGGCGCGTCAGCGCTTCACCGGCGGCGGCTTGCCGGTGTCGCGATCGCGTGGATCACGACCTCGCCGTGCGGCCGGGGTGGGAGCGGGACGGGGTCGGTCATCGCGCGGAGAGCCAACCGATGCGCGGTTGTCCGCGCAAGTTTGCGGTGGAGCCGCGGCTAGTTCCGCTCGTAGCGCACGAGCCGCGGATCGCTTTCGGCAGCGACGTAGAGGCGCCGGCCGTCGGTCGAAAAGCAGGCGGCCTCCACCTGCAGCAGGAAACACTCGGGTAGATGCACCGGCGAGCGCGCGAGACTCTCCGCCCAGGGCTCGCCCGGACGGCGCGCAAAATACAGCACGCTGCCGTAGGTCAGCACGACGGCGCCGGAGCCGTCAGGTGCGAAATCCAGCGCGGTGACCTGATTGCGGCGCTTGCCCAGGTAGCCCTTGATCGATTGCTGCGCCGACGTCGGTGGCGGCAGGTGCGGCACGAGGCCGACGTGGCGTGCGACCGCGATCACGTTCGGATCCTTTGGCTCCAGATCGACGCGATACAGGCGGGGCACGTCCTCCCGCTTGGTGAGCAGGTAAACCGTGCGAGCCGCCGGATCGACCGCGACGCCCTCGCAGTCGCGCGGACCATCCTCGTAGCGCACGCGAATCGTCCGGACCGGCCGGGCGCTGAGCTCCGCGCCGGGCTTGAGACCCGCGAGCGAGGGCTCCTCGACGACGTGCAGCATCACGGTGGGGCGTTTCGCGTCGTTGTCCCCGGTGTCGCCGATCAGCAGCCAGCCTTTGCCGTCGAGGCGATACGACGCGAGGTCCTCCCAGTCTTCGTTCTTCGCCCCCTGAATCCGTAATGTGGCGACGGCCTCGCCCGAAGTGCGCACGGCGTAGAGGGCCGGCGCGCCGCCGCTGTCATCGTGCGTCCAGAGCACGCCCGTGTCGCGCGTGGAGGCGGCGAGGCCGCTGGTTTCCTGCTGGGGCGGCGAGGCGAGACGGCCGGCGACGGTGGGTCCGGTGAAGCGCGGGTCGGCGGCGAGCGCGACGGTAACGACGGCGGAGGCGAGGAAGGCGGCGAACAGGCGTGGCACGGGCGGAGACCATGGCCAACCGGCGCGCCGAGGCAAACGCGCGCGCGGCCGCAAACCACCAAACTCTATTCCAACGCCGTGAAAAACCGCTGGAAGCGTGGACGCAGCCACCGATCGAGATCCGCGGAGACGACGACGGCCTTCGCCTTGCCGATGATCTCGCGGCGCGGCACGCAGCCGTAGAAGCGCGAGTCGTGGCTGTTGTCACGATTGTCGCCGAGCATGAAGTAGCTGCCGGCGGGCACGACGAGCGGCCCGAAACTGCGCACCGCCGCGCGGCGGGGCAGCGCCATCACCGCATGCGTGCGGTCGCGGCGGGCGGCGCGGTCCGGCAGGGTTTCGTGCGCGAAGACGCCGCCGGCCCGGTCGTCCGCGGTGAGGTCGCGCAGGATGGCGGCTTCGGCGGGAAGGGCGGCGTAGTCGACGCGCGCGTGGTTGAGGTAGAGAATCTCGTTGCGCATCTCGATCGTGTCGCCGGGCAGGCCGATGACGCGTTTGACGAGCCGGGTGCCGTCGGCCGGCGAGAAGCAGACGACGATGTCGCCGCGGGCCGGCTCGGACCAGCGTGCGACGCGCGCGAAGGTGAACGGCACGCGCAGGTCGTAGGCGAGTTTGTTGATGAACACGACGTCGCCCGGGAGAATCGTCGGCAGCATCGAGCCGGTGGGGACGTAGTTGATGTCGGCGAGGGCGGACTTGGCGGCGGCGACGAGGAGGAAGGGGAGCGCGAGCGGGCGGAGCCAGTGGCGCCAGAGGCCGAGGGCGGCGGCGCGGAGGAAGGGGCGGACGGGAGCTTTCATCGGCCGGCACCTTGGAGGGCGCACGGTGGCGGGCGAGCGGGTTGCGGACGAGCGGGTGAAAACGGGCGCTGAGTGGCGGGACGACGAACCGAACTGCGAACTGGCGCGAACCAGCGTGCCGACTTTTCGTTTGTTTTCACTGCGGGCGGCGCGATAGTCGCGGCCATGTTCGCCAAGTCTCCGCAGGCCGCGTTTCGCCGGCTGTTCGATGAAGTCGGCACCGTCGACTGCGTCGGGATCGAGGAGCGTGTCGCCAAATACACCACGCGCTCAATCAAGAAGGCGTCGAAGGTCTGGGGCCTGCGGAAAGCCGTCTCGATGGTCGACCTCACGACGCTCGAGGGGAAGGACACGCCCGGCAAGGTGGCCTCGTTGTGCCGGAAGGCGCTGCAGCCGCACGACGCGGACCTCGGCGTGCCGCAGGTGGCGGCGGTGTGCGTTTATCCGTCGATGGTGCGCCATGCGCGGAAGGCGCTGGGGAGCGATTCGGCGGTGCGGATCGCGTCGGTCGCGACGGCGTTTCCGAGCGGGCAGGCGCCGCTGAAGACGCGGCTGGCGGAGGTGCGCGCGGCGGTGGCCGACGGCGCGGACGAGATCGACATGGTGATCAACCGCGGGGCGTTTCTGGCGGGCGAGTTCGGCCGGATGGAGGACGAGATTGCGGCGGTGGTGGAGGCCTGCGGCGAGGCCGCGCTCAAGGTGATTCTCGAGGTGAGCGA
>CAZENI010000169.1:0-14675 GCA_964513055.1 uncultured Opitutus sp. | reverse complement strand
AACACCGGAACGCACTTCGACGTGCTCATCACAGACCGCGCCCCAATCGGCTCGCCGGGTTTGCTATTGCTGGCGTCGTTGCGCGGGCGCGGCTTCACCGGCCCGGCCATCCTGCTCGCGGAGAACATCACCATATCCGAATCGGCCGAAGCCGAGCGGCTCGGTGTGGCACGAATTCTCCACAAGCCCTTCAGCCACGAATCCCTTTTGCTCGCCCTGCGCGAGACACTTTCCCCGTCCGAAACTCACAACCAAAATCAAAATGAAAACCAGACATAAGCTCCTCTGCGCGGCCGCAGTCTTTGCCGGCGCGTTTCTGTTAGTCAGCCAACCTGCACTTCGCGCTGCTGAGCAAAAGAAGGAACACGGCGAGCACGGCCACTCCGAAATGGCCAAGCCGACCTCGAGCGCGGCTGCGCTCGAAACGATTCACAAGTTGCACGCCGAACTCGCGGCGCAGGTGAAAGGCAAACAGCTCAAAGCCGTGCACGAAACCTGCGAGAAGCTCACTGCCGCGGCCAACGCGCTGCCCGGCGTCTCGAAGGATCTGGCGGCCGACAAGCTGAAGCGGGTCGAAGGCTCCGTGAAAAACCTCGCGAAGGCGCTCGACGCCTTGCACGACGCCGCCGACGAGGGCAAACAGGCCGACTCCGAAAAGCAGCTCAAGACCGTCGATTCGTTGCTGACCATGATCTCGGCGCAATACGGCGCGAAGGACAACATGAAGAAGACCGGCCACGACCACTGAGTGAAGTGTTCGTCCCCTTACACGCTCACCGCGGTGGCCGCGGTGAGCGTGCTACCGATTTCACCGACACCATGAATTGCATCCCACATCTCGTCCGAACCGCGGCGTTGGCCTTCGGCCTCGCCAATAAAATCTGAAACGCGCCGCGGGCGGCCGGCGCAATGCGTGCTGCCCGCGCATGTATCAAAATGACTCTTCGCAATGGTCGATGATTTCCGCACCAACGAGGAACAGCCTGCAGCTTCCTGCCGGAAGTCGGCGGGGGAATATCGCTGTGATGACGAGATCGCGATCGGCGCGGCCGATCATCGCAGAATTTGCGACAATCTGGCCCGCATCTCATCATCCTTTGGGCGCAAGATTCATGTGCTGGATGCGGGCTGCGGGACCGGCCGCCATTTCCACTGCCTCAGAAATGTGGAGCTGCTCGTCGGCGTCGATATATCGGCCGAAATGCTCCGCGCGGCGGAGACGCCGGTGAAAAGCGAAGAGATCTCGGCGGAAAATATCCGCCTGCTTCAGCGCAATATCTGCGAGCACTCGTTTTCTTCCGGCATGTTCGACTTCATCTACTCGCTTGGCGTGTTCGGACATGGCGCGAGCCTAACCGCCGAACTCGGTCGGAAGTTCTACCACTGGCTCGAAGAGGGCGGCCGGTTGTATGTTAACACGATTGAGACATCGGGAAATCTGCTGTTGAATGCCGGACGCAGGAAGGTCAAGAGGGTGATCTATCCCCTCTTGCCTCAGAGTATGCAGCGGAAGCTCCACGAACGAGAAGCGCGTCTGCCCGGGTTTACGATGACGCGTGAGGAATTGGACGCGGTGATGCGTGCGAGTGGATTCGCAGAGTTCAGCATCTCGGCCCATGTCTGTCGCTCTGCGTTATGGAGCGGCGTTCATCTCGAGTGCATCGCAACCAAGAGCCGGCGCAGGACGTGCGTTGTGCAGGCGCCTGGCAGCAACGCTCCGATACCTCCCTGAAATTTTCCATGAAAACCCATTCCAAATGGCTCCGCGTTGCATTCGCGTGCATCAGTCTCGTGTTCGCCACCGCCCATGCGGCTGAATCCAGCGATGTCGCGGCCGTGAAAGCCGTGCTCAAAGGCTACAAGACAGCGCTGGAAAAACTCGACGCCGCGCCGGTCGCGAAGCTGTTCACCGCCGACGCGCAGGTTTTCGAGTCCGGCGGTGTCGAGGGCACGTTTGCCGACTACCTCGCGCATCACATCGGCCCCGAGCTGGGCGAATTCAAGGAGTTCTCGTTCCGCGATTACAAGATCGAGGTTCGACTCGAACCGCCGCTCGCGCTGGCGACGGAGACCTACATCTATAGAATCGTTTTCAAGGAAGACCGCCCTGCGATCGAGAAGCGGGGCGTCGCCACTAGCGTGCTCAAGAAGATTGGCGGCGAGTGGAAGGTCATCCAAACGCACAACTCGTCGCGGAATCTGCCGAAGAAAAACTGAAGGACATTCGTGACCGTTTCCCTAGACTTCATTCCCGCGCTGGCCTACCGCAGGCTCACGCGGTTCTAGGATCCGGTGGTGCGCTGGAGCACGCGCGAGCGCACGATCAAGGCTCGATTGCTGGCTCAGGCCGGCATTCGCGACGGGCATCGCGTGCTCGATGTCGGGTGCGGCACAGGGACGCTCGCCGTTGCGATCAAGGAAGCGACGCCGCGCGCAGACGTCGTCGGCCTCGATGCCGATCCACAGGTGCTGTCGCTGGCGAGCCGCAAGGCTGCGGCATCAGGTGCGAGTATCAGTTTTGTTCGGGGGCTTGCGACCGATTTGCCGTTTGCAGACGGCGCATTTGATCGTGTCGTGAGCTCGCTCTTCTTTCACC
This sequence comes from uncultured Opitutus sp., assembly GCA_964513055.1. Lineage (GTDB taxonomy): Bacteria > Verrucomicrobiota > Verrucomicrobiia > Opitutales > Opitutaceae > ER46. The sequence continues at coordinate 12,079 of CAZENI010000169.1, read as the reverse complement.
ATCTGGATCGCGAAGCGAAGGAGCGCACGCTGCGGGAGATTCACCGTGTGCTGGTCCCGCAGGGCGAGCTGCACATCGCGGATTGGGGGCGTCCGGCGAACGCAATCATGCGCGCTGCCTTTTTGAGCGTCCAGCTTCTCGACGGCTTTGCGACCACGTCGGACAACGTGCGCGGACGGCTGCCTGTGCTTGTCGAGTCCTGCGGCTTCACCCGCGTGAGCGAATTAGAACGCTACGCCACCGTTTGCGGCACGCTTTCCCTTGTGCGTGCCGTCCGTGCTTGAATTTGTTCCTGCCAAATATGAAAACCATCCGCACCCTCACACTCGCCTGTCTTGCCTTTGCCGTCGCATTTCTGGCGGGCTGCCAGTCCATGCCGAGCAGCGGTTCGAATCCTCCCCCGAGCGGCCATCGGCACTGACCTAGTCGCCTTTGCCTGAATTCTTTCAATCCCGACCTACGTCTCACTCCTATGAAAACCATCCGTCTTGTCCTCGCCCTTGCCGGTTGCTCCCTGTTCGGAGCGGCTGTTTACGCCCACGACAAAAGCGCGCCGATCACTGACGAGCAGAAGGCGTTCCTTGCGCAATATGAGGCCGTCCGCGCCGCACTGGCGGCCGACGACCTCGCTGCGGTGAGGAAATCCGCCGCCGCGGTCGTCACCGAATCGAAGACTCCGCCGAAGGAGCCACTGACCGACGAACAGAAGGAACGGCAGGGGAAATTCGCCGCGAACGTCAAAAAGATTGCGACGGCTGATTCGTTGAAGACGGCGCGCGAGGCGTTCAAGGCACTCAGCAAACGCGCGATTCATTACGCCGAAGGCAAGGAAGGCTACTTCGTTGCCAATTGCCCGATGGTGGACGGCGGCGAAGGCGACTGGGTGCAGACCTCCAAGAAAATCAACAACCCCTATTTCGGAAAACAGATGCTGACGTGCGGCAGCATCAAGTAGTCCCATGACTTCCGCACAGACTGAGGAGTTTCGTGCGGACATTGGCGCTAGCTGGTAACTAGCGGTCCAGCCTCCCGGCAGGCGTGCTCGGGGGGCTGGATTTTTTCTTGTTGCTGTGACCACCACTCGGATGCCGTTCCATAACTGTATTCAAATCGTGCTTGCTGCAGCGCTCGTTGTTAGCGCCGCACAATCCTTCGCCGCGGGGCCGGTGCGTCCGGTGGTGGCGAACGTCGCGTCGATCCCCTCACCGTGCGGACCTGGCGCGATGGGACCGTCGCTCGTAAGCTCGGCTGAGGGCGAACACTGGCTGTCGTGGCTGGAGCCGATCGGCACCGGTGAACACACGCTCAAATGCGCGCGCTTTGATGCCGCGCGTTCTCGTTGGGGTGAGCCGCGCCTTATTGCTCGGGGTGCCGGCTGGTTTGTCAATTGGGCGGATTTTCCGGTGCTCGCCGTGCAAAAAGATCGGCTGTCGGCGGCGTGGTTCGTGGGCAACCACGGTGGCGGTGGTCATCACGGCGACGGGTATCACGCCGAGTTTAGCGTTTCGACGGATGGCGGGGCGACTTGGAGCGCACCGCAGCCACTCACGCGGGCGAGCGACTCGGTTGAGTTCGTCGCGTTCCAACCGCTGCCCGATGGGCGCTTGCTCGCTGCATGGCTCGATGGCCGAGCCCGACGCGGTGGAAAGAACCATCAAGCGCTCTACTCGCGCGTGCTCGGCGGCGAAACTGACGCTGACGTGCTCGTTGATGAATTCGTGTGCGACTGCTGTCAGCTGTCGTTCGTGCCGACCGCCGACGGCGGTGCGCTGCTCGCCTATCGTGGACGCACGAAGGACGAAGTGCGCGATATGCGCATCGCTCGATTTCGAGCTGGTCGCTGGGCGCCATCACAGCCTCTCCAGGCCGATGGCTGGAAAATCGCAGGCTGTCCCGTGAACGGCCCGCAGCTCGCCGGCTCCGGCGAACGGGTGGCCGCCGCGTGGTTCACGGCGGCGAACAATCAACCACGGGTTTACATTGCCCGTGCTGACCGCGATGCGAGGCGGTTCGGCCCGGCTCTCCCAGTGGACCTCGGCCGTCCCCTCGGTCGTGTTGACAACGCGATTCTCCGCGATGGCACGATTTTCGTCACTTGGCTGGAAAATTCCGGCAACGCCAAGGAAGGCGGCATCTACCTGCGTGCGGTGTCACCGGGCGGCGAGCTTTCGGCACCGGTGCTGTTAGCACCGACGACCACGGCGCGAGCCAGCGGATTTCCGCGCATCACGCTGCTGCACGATGCTTCACCCGCGCAGTTTCTCCTCTGCTATACACAGGAAGGCACGCCATCGAAGGTCGTGACGGCACTGGTCGCTGTGCGATAATCGGCTCGCTCGCGCCGCGTCTGTCGCGGAGAAACCTTCAATTTCGGGACCCGTGGAGTTCTGTAGCCGGCGACCGCTCAGGAGTAGCGGGGGATTGTTGACGACAAGCTTTTCCAGTTACCGCTTAGGAATTCGTCGGGCGCCATGCGAACGCTAGGACGGCCGTCATGGACATCCGGAAAACTCCCGTCGTTGTAGTCCGTAGCACGCATACGCCTTCGGACGCGAGGTGGTCGGAAAGCTGCGTGAGATAATCACGCGAAGGAGCGTGGGCGGGGTCGTGGTCCATTCGGGGACAATTCGGTGGCGATATTGTGGTTCATGGGAGGGAAGGTGGAGGTAGGAAGATCGACCGGTTCCGCGCTACTGGTGCCTTACACTGGACGCACTTATCAAAAACGAAGACGACGAGGCGCAGCGCCTTCGAAGTGACGGAGATGCTGCTTAGGGCCATTGCAACGCTGCGAACATCGGATTGAGGGACAGCGGCTCCCCGGACAGACCGGTTATACCGGCTTAATTTGATGGCTGCCGCCTTTCACGCGGAATTTTCTTCTGAACGAGTGTAAGGAACCGCCGCGCGAGGGGGCGTTCCGTGTAACTCGATATGGTCTAACGTGCGACGGACTCAGTGCCCGGGTGCCCACCTACTCGCCACCAAATCTTATGTCCTCCTCTCAATTTTCTCCCGTCCGCGCTTACGTTTCGACCGCGTCCCGCCGCGAATTCTTGCGCGCCGCGGCGGCAGCCGGACTCTATGCGGGGCTCTCCCGCCTTGCTCCGGCATATGCGCAGACTCCGCATGCTGGTCACGCTGCACCAATGCCCGTTGCGTCCTCTGGTTCGGCTGCGGTGGGTGCATCTACGGTTGATCTCGCCATCGACAAAATGGATTTCCGGATCGGCGATCGCCTCGGCCAAGCCGTCACCGTCAACGGTTCGTTACCCGCCCCGTTGTTGCGCTTCAGGCAAGGTCAGGATGTCGAACTGCGCGTTACAAACCGACTGAAAGAACGCGCCTCAATTCACTGGCACGGCATCCTGCTCCCGTTCGAGATGGATGGAGTGCCAGGCGTGACCTTCAAGGGCATCGATCCGGGCGAGACGTTCGTCTATCGGTTTCCGCTCAAGCAATACGGCACGTATTGGTATCACAGCCACTCGGGCGCGCAGGAACAGCTCGGACTCTATGGCCCGTTTATTGTTGATCCCGCGAAATCCGAGCCGTTCACCTACACCAGCGATCACGTCGTGATCCTCTCGGATTGGACGTTCTCCGATCCCATGCGGCTGCTCGCGAAGCTGAAAAAGCAGAGCAACGTCAGCAACCTGCAGCAACGCACCCTCGGCGACTTCTTCGACGATGTTTCGGCAAAAGGATTCCAGCGCACGTGGGCGGAGCGCAAGGAATGGGGCAAGATGCGGATGGACCCGAGTGACATCGCGGATCTCACGGCCACTTATTTCAAATACCTGCTTAATGGACGTCCGGTCGCTACGCCTTGGACGGGAATCTTCCGGCCCGGCGAGCGCGTGCGTTTGCGCTTTATCAATGCCGCCGCGACGACGCATTTCGATGTCCGGATTCCCGGATTGAAAATGACCGTGGTTCAAGCCGATGGCCAGCATGTGAAACCGGTCGAGGTGGAGGAGTTCCGAATAGGCGCGGCTGAAACGTATGACGTAATCGTCGAGCCGACGGAAGACCGGGCATACGCGCTCTTTGCCGAGACGACCGACCGCAGCGGTTTTGCGCTCGGCACGCTTGCGCCGCGCGAAGGCATGATGCCGCCAATCCCCGAGAGGCGAAAGCGACCGCTGCGCACCATGGCCGACATGGGCATGGGCGACATGGCGATGGGTGACTCCGCGATGGGGAAAATGGAAAGGGGTGGAAAGCAAATGGGCGGGATGAGCGCCGCTGATCAATCGGCGATGATGGGCTCCCCAAAACCGGCTCCCACGGCGGGGGCGATGCCCGGCATGAATCACAGTGCGCCCGGCTCGAATGCCGCGCCGCCACCATCGCCCGCTGCTCCCACTGCGGGAGGACACGCCGGTCACGGCGCCGCTCCATCGGCCAGCGCTGCTTCCGCTTCGTCGACTTCCGCCGCGTCGAGCGGTCACGAGGGCATGGCGGGCATGAGCAGCAGCCCCGCCGGGATGGGCGCGATGAAGAACGAATTCGGACCGGGTAATAGCATGATGGCGATGTCGCCGATGAGCCGCGCGCACGAGCCCGGCACCGGGCTCGGCGAGGATGGCCGGCGCGTGTTGGTTTACCGGGATCTCGTGGCGCTCGACACGCGGCCGATGCCGGCCCCCGATCGCGAAATCGTCATGAACGTGACGGGCAACATGGAGCGGTTCATTTGGGGTTTCGACGGCAAGAAATTTTCGGAAGCCGGACCGATCTCGCTTCGTTTCGGCGAACGCGTGCGAATCACCTTTATCAATCACACCATGATGGAGCATCCGCTCCACTTGCACGGGATGTTCATGGAACTCGAAAACGGCGCAGACGGACTTTTGCCGCTCAAGCATACCGTGATTGTAAAGCCCGGGGAAAAAATATCGGTGCTCGTGACGGCCGACGCCCGCGGCGACTGGGCATTCCACTGCCATCTTTTCTATCACATGGAAACGGGAATGTTCCGCGTGTTCAACGTCGCCTGAAAAAGAACCACCATGAACACGAATCGTTTCACTCAGACTATCCTCGCGTTCGCATTCGCGTTGGGCTCGTCGGTCGTCGCGCTCGCCGCCGAGTCCGGTCACTCGGGTCATGGCAACGGCCTCGGCAAACCGCTCCCGCCCGGCTGGGAGCCTGCGGTGCACGATCGACCGATCAACACGTTCGCAATTTCACAAATCGCCGAGTTCCGCACCGGCGAGGCACCCGACGCCTTCGCGCTCGATACGGAGGGCTGGATCGGCGGAGACTACCAGCGGTTCTGGTGGAAGGCAGATGGCGAACAGGAGACGACGGGGGCCAAGCCCGGTGAAATCGAACTGCAGGGACTCTACAGCCGGCTGTTCAGCCCCTTTTGGGACTTCCAGACGGGCCTGCGCATCGACCGACATTACAGCGGTCCCTCGCGGCGCACCACGGGCTACTTCGTCATCGGGATCGAAGGACTCGCTCCCTACTGGTTCGAGATCGAGCCGGCGCTGTTCGTGAGCGAAAAGGGCAAGGTCTCGACGCGCTTCACGGCGACCTACGACCAATTGATCACGCAGCGATGGGTGATTCAGCCGCGCATCGATCTCAACGCGGCGTTCCAGGACGACACCAAGCGCGATGTCGCTGCCGGATTCAACGACGTCGAATTCGGCGTGCGGCTGCGCTACGACATCCGGAGGCGATTCTCACCCTATGTCGGCGTGACGTGGCGCCGCGTGCTGGGAAAGACGGCTGACCTGGCGCGGCGCGGCGGCGACGACATTTCAACCACGGCCGTGGTGTTCGGGCTGCGGACTTGGTTCTGAATCCATCTCGAATCCAATACAGCTCCGCACCACGGAATCCTATGAAAACGAAAAACAAAATCACGAGCTTCGTCCTCACGTTTTCTCAATCGAAATGGTTGCAACCCGCAGTGGTGACCCTCGTGGTTGCCGTCGTCTTGATCGGAATCACCGGCTGCAAGCCGCACCATTGAGATAGTTTCCGGCGTAATCCCGGTGGTGGCCGCAGTTCAGCGGACCGCCCGAGCCTGTAATTAAAACAAACGACCGCAAAATCATGAAAACAATATCCAACACAGTCCGTCTCGTGTTCGCGACCGCCGCTCTCGGCGTGCTCGCTTCATTTGTCTATGCCGGACCCGGCCCGCAATATTGGGCCACCCAGAACCGCGAAGCCCAGTTCAAGCAACTGAAGGCCGGCGACAAGGTCGCCTACGTCTGCAACCAGTGCAAAACCGTCTCGGAAATTCCCATCGAGTCTGCCGCGCACGCCATGGGGCTGTGCAAAGAAGGCGCCACCATCACGTGCCCGTCATGCAAGAAGACAACCAAGGTGGTCAGGAAGGAGAAGCGAAATGATCCTCCCGCCCACACCGAAGTCGTATACGTGAACGAAAAAGGCGAAGAGTGCGGATTCTTCGCTGTGGCCGCAGAGAAAAAGTAGCCTGTCGCCCGGTCATTCAACCCATAGATCCGGTGAGGCCGGCCACCGCTTTCCCTTCCGGCCGCTACTAACCGATACTCGTGAAAACGAGACTGACTATGAAAGTGAAAAACAAAATCATCCGCGCGATGTTCGTGCTGACTCAGGCGCAATGGTTGCGGCAGACGGTGTTGACGCTCGCGCTCTTCATGCCGCTCTTCGGGGTGGACGGTTGCGGACACAAGCACTGAGCCATTCTTCCGGGTCATCGGGACCCGGGAGCGCGGCACCGCTGCAATCCACGTCTCATGTCGAGGGACGAACCCACCGGACAATCGGGCGCGCTGGCGCGCATGCTGGCGTATGCGTTGATCGTGCTTTCGCCGCTCATCATCGTCGCGCTTGTCCGCCCGGCGACGGACCACAGTTTTGTTTACACGACCGGCAAGAATTTCGCGCTGGTCGGCTTCGCGATGTTCGCGATGCAGTTCGTCCTCTCCGCGCGACTCAAGTGGATCGAGCGTCCGTTCGGGCTCAATCTCCTCTTCAGTTTCCACAAGACGATGGCGATCGTTGCCTCGCTGCTGGTGCTCTCGCATCCGCTCTTGCTCGTGCTCGGCGGCGGCAAGCGCTCGCTGGTTTTAGGCCCGGAGGTGAGCTGGCACATCTGGCTGGGTCGAATCGCGATGGTCGTGATTCTATTTCACGTGTTGCTGGCGAGCTTCCGGCTCATCATCCGGCTGAATTACGAAACGTGGCGCTTCATCCACAACATCGTGGCCATGGTCTTTTTGCCGCTGGCGTTTCTCCATAGCTGGAAAACGGGCGGCGATCTTCAGCTTCCGGCGATGCGCGTGTTGTGGGTGGTGCTGTTTGCTTCGGCCGCTGCAGCATTTGGCTGGCATCGCTTCGTGCGGCCCGTGCTCTTGCGGCGTGAACCTTATACGGTGACAGACGTGCGCAAGGAGGCGGATCGCGTCTGGACGATCGCGCTCGCTGCGCCGGCCGGCGTGCAGCGGTTCGATTTTTTGCCCGGGCAGTTTCAGTTTCTCACCTTCCGCCGGGCCGTTCACCTGCCGGTGGAGGAACATCACTGGACCATCTCCTCAAGCCCGACTGAGATGGGCGTGCTCCGCGCGACGATCAAGGAGTCGGGCGATTTCACGGCGACGATCGGCGCGACGAAGCCCGGCGACACGGCGCTGGTTTACGGCCCGTTCGGCCGCTTCTCCTATGCGCTGCACCCGGAGCAGCGCGACTTGGTTTTTATTGCCGGCGGTATCGGCATCACGCCGCTCATGGCAATGCTGCGCCACATACGCGACACCCAGGCGAAGCGCACCGTGACGCTGCTCTACGGCAACACCAAAGAGCAGGACATCACATTCCGCGACGAACTCGCCGAGATGGAACGCGCTGGCGTCGCTTCGCTCAAAGTGGTGCACATTTTGAGCAAGCCTTCCGCGGAATGGCGTGGCGAGCGCGGCCGGCTCGATGCGGAAACGGTCGCGAAGCTTTGCGTGCCGCTGGGCGCGGATCGGGCGTATTATCTCTGCGCTCCGCCCGGGGCGATGAGTCAGACGATCCGCGTGCTCCGGCAGGCGGGCGTGCCGCCGCGCCGAATCCACTTCGAACGTTTCAGCCTTTAACCGCCGACCGTCATGCAACCCTTGCTCAACCTAAAATCGTTCCTCGCCGTGCTGCTGGTGCTCGCGGTTCCGGGTGCCTTGCTCGTCGCCTATTTTCGCAACTATGATCCGGAAGCCGGCCGGCACGAACACGCCGCGGACGGCGCTTCAGGCGGCACGGGCCATGGTCGCGACAAGGGCGGGAAGTCCGAAGGGAAGAGTGGCGACTTTCCGATGAAGGGACACGGTGACATGTCGTCCGCGCAAAAAAGCGATATGCCCGCCTCGATGGGCCACGAAGGCATGAGGTCCACGACGCCGGCCCAGCCGGCAATGGAAGAATCCGGGCCGGCGGCGGTGATGCACATTGGAGCGAAGGGATTTTTCCTCGATCGCCCGCAGACGTTCACGCCGCGCGCCGATCAGGCGAAAACGCTTAACGAAATCAAAGAGCGCTCCGCGATGGAAATGATGACGGCGGACAAAAAACTTCAGGAGGCCGAGCAGCACCTCTGGAAGCTCACGGCCAGTGAACGGCCCGACATCGCCGGAATCGAAGCCAAGGTCCGCGAAGTGGAAAAGCTACGCGCCGACCAGCGGATCCTCTTCATCCGCTCCGTCTCGGAGGCCGCGAACGTGCTGACCGCGGAACAAAAGGGAATTCTACTCCGCAGCCGCGACTCCTCGAAGCCCGACACCAATACGCGGGCAAGACCTTCGAAGAAATCGGAAGAGAAGGCAGAGCCCGCGCACAAACACTAGAATTCGGGGCGCTGTGCTGGAAAAACTGACAGGCGCCCGACGGCCTTATCGCCAATACTCTGCCAAAGATGTTTATCCGCGAAGTGTAAGGAACCCCTGCGTGTAGCTCCGTTCCGTGTTGGGACGACATGGTCTAGCGAGCGACGGACTCAGTGCCCGGGTGCCCCCTCCACTCCGAACTGAATCCAATGCCTCGATCCGAACCGCTCTCTGTCGATCCCAACGCCACCTTCAAGGCGACGAGCGGTGGAGCGGCGCCATTGGGATCGACGACGTCGAATTGGACCTGCGCCGGCGCTTTGACATCGGTCGGCAATTCTCGCACTGCAATCGGCGTGACGTGGCGGTGGGTGCTCTGGAGGACGGCCGATCGGGCGCGCCGCAATGGCGAAGACATTTCAATCACGCCCTTGGTGTTCGGACTGCGGACTGGGTTTTGAGTCACACGTGAATCCGAAGATTTCCCGGCAAATTAAATACAAAAGTCATGAAAACAAAATCCAAGTCCGTTCGCTTCCTGTTCTTGACCGGCGTCCTCGGCGCGTTCGCTTCACTTTCCTATGCTGGCCCCGGCCCGCAATACTGGATGCAAACCAAGCCTATCACAACGTTCGCTGAGGCCAAGGCAGTCGGTCCTGACGATATGGTCACGATGCAATGCAAGAGCTGCAAAACCGTATTGATCCGAGATTCCAAACACGTTGGGCCGCTGGGCAAAGGCAGTGAGGAGTGGTTCACCGTCGGCTCCAAGCACACGTGTGGTGAATGCAAAGGCGAGATCACTGTAATTAAGGGCAAGATCAAGGACTCCATGCAGCACAACTGCACCAAGTGCGGCGAAGGTGCCGTGACGTGCAGCGTAGCCATGGCGGAAAGGAAGTGACTCGTCGTGACGCTATTTGGTCGTCGGTTAACTCAGTCGCCCTTTCGACCCGCATCCGTGCAGCTCAAATCACAGCGACATCACAATACGGGTAATACTCCATAGCGAGTGGCCGCTCACCGGCGTAAGATGGGGTGCTCGCACCCGAGCTATTATCGATCTGAACTTAGAATCCGGAGCCTTGGGGTGGAGGCCGCTTTGGCGTTTTGCTCTGGGTGTCGTCAGCGGCCGGTGCGCTCAACAAAAGGCCCGAGCGTCAAATTGCTAACAATCAAAGATGCATATTAGGCGGCAACCGAAAGTCAGTGCCCTGCTCCGCATTTCCGCGGTGACGTCCGCCTTGCTGTGGTTCGTGGGGATCACGGTCTCGGGAGCAGCGTGCTTCTGCAATTGTTCGGGTCACGAAGAAGCCTGCTCTATTCACGCCCCCCATGACGAATCCGAGCCGGAGCCCGGGGACACGCACGCCGTCGAGGCACACCAGCACGCCACGGTTTCCCATCACGACGATGGAGAAGCGCCGCAAGGTCACTGCGGCAAGGGCGGGGGCGAAGAACAGTGTCGTTGCCTGACGACCATTCAGCAGTTGAGCACGACGATGACGCCCTTGGTCATCCTGAAACCGGGTTCACAACCGGTGCTCAGCATTTCCCTCGTTTGCGCGGCACGCGTTGACGTCGTCGCCATTGCCAGATGCGACTCAGTGCGCCCAGCCAAACCGCATCCTTGGGTGTTTACGCCGGAGGTGTGCCTCGGCCCGGCGTTCCGTAGTCACGCGCCGCCCGTCTCGGTTTGATCCGAACGACGGGTGAGCCAACGCGTTCACCGCTGCTTCAGATCCACCCTGCGGCTTCCGTGCCATTGCCCGGCACGGTGAAGTCAGCCGTTCATCGAGCGGCTCCGCGACGCGCTGAGGCATTCTCGGCCCCGTCGACGTTCGAAGCACTGCGTTGAAATGCACACGCAACTTTCGCAGCAATGCCACCTCAGAAACTAGAAGAAATTACATTATGAATATCAAAAATACCGTCGTCAGAGCGATCCTCGCAGCGACCCAATCGAAACAGACCGTGCCGGTGCTGATGAGCCTAACGCTCGTTGCTGCCGTGCTCCTCGTGACCGGCTGCCAGCCGCACCACTGATCCATTCTTCAATCACAAACTCAGCCCAGAAAGTGAAACCTACATTATGAATACGAAGCAGAAACTCCTCAGCAAGATCAGCCTTGGTTCAGGACTCGCGATCGCGCTGGCGCTCGCGGTGGGCCTGGCCGGCACAGCCCGGGCAGCGGAACACCAGATGGCGGCGCCCGATATGCAGCACATGCAGCACATCACGACCCAGGCTCAGGCGGAGGCGCTGAAGCCCGGCGACTCCATGTCCATGACCTGCACCAAGTGCAAGGACGTCATGGTGCAGAAAGTAGGGACCGACCAAGCGCACGTCAAAATGATGACTGTCGGTGAAAAAACGAAATGTCACGGCTGCGATGGCACCGTCGAGATTGTCGCCACTGGCAAAGGCACGGGCAAGGACGCCGAAGTGAAGCACGTCTGCTCGAAGTGCGGTGAAGATGCCATGTTTTGCTCCGCGACCACGCCGGGCAGCGGTGCGATGAAGGACATGGGCAAAATGAAAGACATGGGAAAGGGCAAAATGAAGAAGTAACAAACAACACTAACTCGTTGTAAGCACATTTCATCTGCACACGCATCGCCAATATTAAAAAGACAATGAACACCTATAAATATCCATATCGCCGCTCGTTCCTCGCCGCTGTTTTGGCGGGAGGCAGTTTCATATTCGTCAGCGCCGCCAGTTTGCAGGCGCAGACTTCGAAGACGACCAAGGCTGCGCCCGTCGACCCCGCCACCCATGCAGCTCATGTGGCCGCAGGAACAATGCCTGCCATGACAACGCCGGATGCGGCCAAGGGCGACCCAGCGCTCGCGCAGCAGATAACGCACTTGCGGGCGAGAGTCGCTCAACTCGAAGCCTCGCTGGCGAACGGCGCGGCTCCAACTGGGGCCGGCATGGCGGGAATGTCCGGCGGCGCTGCACCCGCAGCTCCCCCGATGTCTATGGGAATGGGTAGAATGAACTCGGGTGGCAGCATGCCGGGCATGAGTGGAGGCGCCGCACCGGCTGCGCCCATGACAGGAATGAGCGGCGCGGCGGCGCCCGCGGGCGGTGCCATGAACATGATGGGCATGATGGATCGGATGATGGGTATGATGGACAAAATGATGCCCATGGGTGGTGGCGCAGCGATGCCCGGCGGCGGGGGCATGCCCATGATGGACGACGACATGATGAAAATGGGGGGCATGGGTGGCGGTGCAAAGCCGGCGGCACCAATGGCCGGCGG